>JAAWBG010000077.1 GCA_022792535.1 Lachnospiraceae bacterium | reverse complement strand
GAATATTTTTGTATTTGATATAATAGAATATAGTAAGGCGACATAGCCAAGCGGTAAGGCGTGGGTCTGCAACACCCTGATCACCAGTTCGAATCTGGTTGTCGCCTCTGAAAAACCTCGATTTTCGAGGTTTTTTTCTCTTGTAGGAAATTCCTCCGGATTTCCTATAAGAGAAAAATAATATGCGCACTCGTGCAAAAGGAATATGTCGCTGAAGCGACTGCACTTGGCGCGTCAAAGTGTGTAATCCCCTCAAGATTGAGGGGTAGGGAAGTTGATGTGGGCTTGCCCATTTTGTTCTCTTACGAGAAACTTTTTTAGATTTCCTATAAGAGAACAAAAAATTATCGTATTTTTAACTATTCCTGATTAACTTTTGGTTTTATACCTGTTTTTAAATATTTTTCATATTCGTCCACCATAGAAGGATTCTTTCTCACTGCTCTTTGATACCAGTTTGTAAGATATTTTAGAGAATCGAGTCCTCCATTTTTACTTTTGTCTATTTTTTGATATTCATCGTATGCTTTTTTGTCCATTGTCTGCATCATGTGAATAGAATCAGTGGTAAAACGAAGGTTTTTTCGAATTGTACCATATATAAATTGATCTTTTTCTTTGCCGCAGTCTTCTATGTAGGCTGGAGAATTATATACAGTGGGTTTGAGGTGTTTGATTTCTTTTTGGAAAGCGGCGTTTTTTGCTTCCGCTGCTTCCTCCTGCTCCTGAAGCAGAGAGACTTTTTGTGTTTTTTCACTTTCTACAAGGGCTGCCATAGCGTCTCCTGAAAATTCTACGATAACAGCGTCTCCATACAAAGAGCGAACTTCTTTCATTACCTGTAAGGTTTCCTCTTTTGACATTTTATCCATGATTTTATTGCCATTTTCATCTCTAGTGTTAAATTCATATTTTACTAGAGTGTCTTTTTTGTAAGAATTGTTTCCATAAGAGGGAAGATTAGTTGTTCCACGGTAAAATTGGCGGTAGTCAATGTTCATCTTGTGCGTCTCCTTTATTTTTCTTTTTATAATTTTTAAATAAATGATATTTTATATTAAGATTCGGGTGTCAAAAGCACCTTTGGTGCTACGCTCATCCCATATATTGTTATTGCAAACAAGTTTGCACATCAATATATGGGATAGAGCGGGTGCGCCGCACCCTTTTGACACCCGAATCATATTAATAATATCGGATTGTAGAATATTTTAAATAAGAACTTATGTAGTAAATAATAGTGAATAAATGAAAATTCCCCTGGCGGATCATTGAGAATTTATGCAATTAGATCATTGAAATCTATGGGTACAGTGCTATAATAATTTTAGATATGTTTTTGTATGTCATACTTATGGAACTGTTAGGGTATGATATGTTTCAATGAATGGCAAATTTTGAATAGGAGTGATCGTATGATTATTACAATTGGCAGAGAGTTTGGAAGTTATGGACATGTGATTGGCCGTCAGTTGGCAGAAAAGCTGGGTATAAAATACTATGATAAGGTTTCCTTGGCAGAAGAGGCAAAAAAAACAGCTAATTATGAGGAACTGAGGGGATTCTATGAGGAAGAACCTATCAACAGTTTGTTATATGTGATTGCAACTGACAGCCCTTCTCAGGGACAGAGAAAAGTTCCCTTTGAATTTATACGAGACCTGGCTGGGAAAGAAGATTGTGTGATTGTAGGGCGGTGCGGAAACTATATTTTAAAAGATAATCCAGATATGACCAGCGTATTTGTACACGCCCCGAAAGAATACCGCATTGACAAAACTGCAGAAAGCCGAAAGATCAGCAGGGAGAAGGCTCGCCGGTTAGTGGAAAAAGAAGACAAGGCAAGAGCTGGATTTCACACTTATTATGCAGATGAGAAGTGGAACGAGGCAGACGGATATCAACTTACCATTGACAGCAGTGTGATCAGTATTGAGAATGCGGTGGATCTCATTATTGATTTTGTCAATAAAAAACAAAATATGAAAAATTAAAGGAAAATGACATGGTATTAAAACAAAAAAAGAATGCAGACCTGGAAAGAGACCCTTTGGGGAGGCTGTTGTTGAAATTGGCATTACCGGCTATTTTAGCTCAATTGGTGAATATGCTCTATAACATTGTAGATCGGATCTATATCGGACATATTCAAGGAACCGGGGCCATTGCATTGACCGGAATCGGTCTGTGTCTGCCAGTGATATTGATTATTATGGCCTTTAGTTCTCTGGTGGGAATCGGCGGTGCGCCCAGGGCGGCCATTTATATGGGAAAACAAGAGATGGAAAATGCAAAAAAGACCTTGGGTTCCTGTACATTGATGTTGACTGGGCTTGCAGTTTTATTGACGCTGCTCTTTTTATTGACAGGAAGGCAGATGCTGTTTTTGTTTGGTGCCAGTGAAAATACTATTTCCTATGCCTGGGGTTATCTGCGGATTTATGTATGCGGAACTATCTTTGTGATGATTTCTCTGGGATTAAACAGTTTTATTACCACCCAGGGTTTTTCCTTAGAAGGGATGGGAACGATCCTAATTGGGGCCGCCTTAAATATTATCTTAGATCCTATTTTTATTTTTGGATTTCATATGGGTGTTTCTGGTGCGGCGCTGGCAACAATTATTTCTCAGGCAGTATCTGCAGTTTGGGTGTTGAGGTTTCTGAGGGGAAAGAAAACGAAGTTACGGATTGAACGGAAATATCTCCAGTTAAAAAAAGAGTATGTACTTCCTGTTCTGGCTCTTGGGGTATCGCCTTTTGTAATGCAGAGTACTGAGAGTTTGATCAATATTTCTTTTAATACTTCTCTATATAAATACGGAGGAGATATCGCAGTATCTTCCATTACGATTCTGAGCAGCGTGATGCAGATGATATTTCTGCCTCTCAGCGGTTTAACTCAGGGAGCCCAGCCCATTATCAGTTATAATTACGGTGCAAAAAATGACGAACGGGTGAAAAAAACTTTTCGGTTGCTGCTGTTTAGCTGTTTTGGATTTGCTACCTTTGAATGGGCTGTGATTATGGCTGTTCCAGGAACCTTCGTACAGATATTTAATAGCAATTCCAGAGAGTTATATGAGATGGCCAGCTGGGGAATGCGGTTTTACATTGCAGGCACTTTTGCCATGGGAGCTCAGATGGCGTGTCAGCAGACTTTTCTGGCGTTGGGACAGGCAAAAATTTCCTTGTTTTTTGCTTGCTTTCGAAAATTGATCTTGATGATACCATTGATCTTTCTTTTACCTGTGGTCTTAGAAAATAAACTGATGGCTGTTTTTTTGGCGGAGGCAGTTTCAGATTTTACAGCGGGAGTTGTGACTACAATCACGTTCCTGATTTTGTTTCCGAGGATTCTACAGAAGGAACGATAATGAGAGAAATGATTTTTATGTTGTTTTATGCTGAAAATAATGCTATAATATCGACAGATATGATTTATGATTGCCGGGGAAAAGGAGAAGATAATTATGGAAATACTTGATTTAATTGACAAAGAGAAATTGCAGAGGCTTCAGGATTTGTTCGCGACGGCAACAGGTGTAGCTGTTAGTATGATTGATAAGGAAGGAAAACATGTGACAGAAGTCAGTAACTTTTTGGACTTTTGTATGAAATACACACGTGGAAGCGAGATAGGTCTGAAGCGTTGTCAGAAATGTGACATGGAGGGTGTGGGAACTTATTTTTGTCATGCCGGATTGATGGATTTTGCAGCGGATATTGTAGTAGAAGGAGAGAAACTGGGAGCAATTCTCGGCGGTCAGGTATTGCCAGCTCCGCCGGATTTTGATAAATTCCGTAAAGTGGCGGAGGAGATCGGAGTTGACCCGGATGAATACATCGAGGCTTTGAAAGAAGTGCCTGTTAAGACAGAAGAGGCAATCCGCGCTTCTGCAGATCTGATGGAAGAGATGATCAATATGCTGGTGAATTCAGAGTATACCCGGTATAGAGAGAAAAATAAGATCAATACCATTGATCAGGAAATTGATATCACCACACAGAATGTAGAACAGATTGAAAGCATGGTACAAGATCTGACTAAGGTATCCAGAAAACAGAATATTCTTGCCCTGAATGCTTCCATAGAAGCGGCGAGAGCCGGGGAAGCTGGAAAAGGATTTAATATTGTAGCTGGCGAGATGGGTAAGTTATCTTCTATGGCAACAGAGAAGTATTCAGCGATCATTGCAAAGGCAGGAGAGATTGATGAGTCTTTGAAGAAGATCAATGAGGAATTCAGTAAGAGCATTGAAGAAAAACAAGATACGGTAGAATAATAAATAATTAATCTGGATGAGACTGTCGCAAGTGAAAGATTTCTACAGCATATAAGACAAGTATTGTTAATACTATAACGATATGTTAAGGATATGTTGTAGAATCTTTACATTCTGCAACAGTCTCATCTTTTTCTATCCTATTTAAAAAAAATATGATATGATAAAATGAAATCAGAATGAAGAAATAAGGAGAATTGCTATGGATTACAGAACATATTTGAGAAATTATCCAGATAAAAATGGACGTTTTGGAGAGTACGGAGGAGCTTACTTGTCAGAAGAATTGATACCGGCATTTGAAGAGATCACGGAGGCATATCAAACGATCTGCCATTCTTCACAGTTTATCAATGAATTGCGGAGAATCCGAAAAGAATTTCAGGGAAGGCCTACGCCGGTGTATCACTGTGAAAGACTTTCCCGTCAGATTGGAAATTGTCAGATATATCTGAAAAGAGAAGACTTAAATCATACTGGAGCCCATAAGTTAAACCATTGTATGGGAGAGGGATTGTTAGCCAAATTCATGGGAAAAAAGAGGCTGATTGCAGAGACTGGAGCGGGACAGCATGGCGTTGCACTGGCCACAGCGGCGGCATATTTTGGATTGGAATGTGAGATTCATATGGGAGAGGTGGACATTGCAAAACAGGCGCCGAATGTTACCCGAATGAAAATACTTGGGGCTAAAGTAGTGCCGGTAAGTCATGGATTGAAAACTTTAAAAGAAGCTGTAGATTCTGCATTTGATTCCTATGCAAAAAATTATAAAGATTCTATTTATTGTATTGGATCTGTTCTAGGACCTCATCCTTTTCCGCTGATGGTACGGGATTTTCAATCTGTGGTAGGATACGAGGCGAGGGATCAGTTTCATGAAATGACGGGGATTGACCCAGATGTGGTGTGCGCCTGCGTGGGAGGCGGAAGCAACTCTATTGGAATGTTTATTCCATTTTTAAATGATCCCGTGGATATTGTGGGAGTGGAGCCTTTGGGAAGAGGAGAGGCTTTGGGAGATCATGCCGCTTCTATGAAATATGGGGAAAAAGGCGTAATGCACGGATTTGAAAGTATTATGTTAAAGGACGAACAGGGAGAACCGGCTCCGGTTTATTCCATAGCCAGCGGTTTGGATTATCCATCAGTAGGTCCGGAACATGCATTTTTGCATGAAATAGGAAGGGTAGAATATGAAACGATAGGAGATGAAGAGGCAATAGAGGCTTTCTTCAAACTTTCTCGTTATGAAGGAATTATTCCGGCCATTGAAAGTTCCCATGCAGTTGCCTATGCCATGAAGAAAGCAAGGGAAATGGGACAGGGATCTATTCTGGTATGTCTAAGCGGCAGAGGAGATAAAGACATTGATTATGTGGTAGAGCATTATGGATATGGAGAGCGGTTTTTCTAAATAAAACAGGTGGTGAAAAATGATTGACGATAAATTGTACACATTGGCATTTGAATATAAAAAAACAAAGTTGTGGAAGACCTTGTATGATATGGAATTGTTTGCTTTGAGATTAACAGATGGAAGAATTGGATACATCAGTATTATAGGAGCAAAAGGAGAGGACTGTGCAGTGTCGCTCTATATCGGAGAAGAGGGATGGAACAGTTTTTGTGCGGTTACAAAAGCAGATGAATACAGGTTGTCACCTTTAGAATTTCAAGAAGAGGTTTTAAAACAAAATTGCCTGCAGTGTGCATTTGAAAAAAAGGAGGAGTTGTCAAAAAAAGAACAGGAGAAAGCAAAAAATTATGCCCGCGCCCACGGAATTCGCTTTCGGGGAAAGAATGCGTATCCCAGATTTATGAAATATCAGCCCAATCATTATCCCTGGTATCTCCAGGAAGATAATGAGAAGGAGGATCTTTGTGAAGCATTGACGGGGGCCATTGAAATGGCAAAACTTTTGGAAAAAAGTCCTAAAGAAGAGTTGGGAATCTGCAGCTTAGAAGAGAAAAAAGAGGAAATTCTTCTGCTGGAATTTCAGGAAGGAACTTATAGTTTGTCTAAAATAAAACTGCCTGAAAGAAAGCAGGAACCTATCCCGATGCCGGAAAATTGTAATGAGATCGGTATGGGAAATTTAAAAAAAATGAAGAGGAACGGTATCTGGGAATGTGAGATATTACAATATCCAGAGCCAATCCAGAATCATCCAGAAGAAGTTCCCTATTTTCCGTATTTTTTGCTGATTGTGGAAACTGCTACCGAATATATGCTTCCGGTATCTCCGGCAGAATATTATAAAGAAGCGCCGGAAGAGCTTTTAAATCTGATGATAGAGGCTTTTTTGGAGGAGGAATTGTGTCCCAGAGAAATAAGGGTTTGTGAAGAACGTACTTATGCATTTTTGGAATCTTTTTGCCGAAAGCTGAAAATTAAGCTCAGTATGAAAGAAGAACTCTTGGTATTGCGAAAAATGGAATGTGAATTTTTGCGGTACTTTTATATGGGAGACGAAGAAGAGATGGAAGAAGTGACCAATCTCTTGAACTATGCATTAGAAAGGGGTCAGATCAATACGGAAGATCTTCCAGAAGAATTGATGGAAGAAATAAGAATATTGCTAAAGCAGGAGGCATTGCCGGAGGAAACAGCGGAAAAATTATGTGAGATCTTTGGCTTTGGAAAGGAAGAGCCCAGAGGCAGATTGAAGAAATCAGATTTTCAAATATATGAGGGGAAAAATGATCAAAAATAAATAGGAGGTCAAAATGACACAGAGTGAAAAGTTAGTATTTTTGATTCAGGAATTGTTGCTGGAATCATCACAATTTAGAGGAATGAAAATTCCAGATGATATTGGGAAACAAAAGAGACTGTTGAGGAGCCTTATGAATATTCGGGAACCTCAGCCTATCAGCGCTGAATTTTTAAAGATACAGGACGAATATCTGGGGGAAGAAACGAAGGAAAAAGGAATTGTAGATTCAGAGAAATTGCCTTCCTGCACTTTGAATGATCGTATTGTGCTATGGAAGGGGGATATTACTACTCTGAAAGCAGATGGAATCGTAAATGCGGCAAACAGCTCTTTAAGGGGTTGCTTTGTGCCATGTCACGGCTGTATTGACAATGCGATTCACAGCGCCAGCGGAATACAGCTTCGCCTTATCTGTGATGAGATTATGAAAGAGCAGGGCTGTGAGGAGGCTGCGGGAAGCGCTAAGATCACACCGGCCTTTAATCTTCCCTGCCAATATGTGATTCACACAGTGGGACCGGTAGTGTCGGGACGTCTGACCGAAACTCATTGTGAACAGCTGGCAGAATGTTATCGTTCCTGTCTGAAGGCTGCTTTGGGAAAAGAGTTAAAGAGTATCGCCTTTTGCTGTATTTCCACCGGGGAATATCATTTTCCTCATGAGAAGGCGGCAGAGATTGCAGTGAAGACGGTGGAAGAATTTTTGAAACAAGATACTCAGATTCAACGTGTGATTTTTAATGTTTTTCAAGAAGAAGATTATGAGATTTATCGAAAGCTCCTAGAGCCATAAGGGAGATTTTGAAAGATTTTACAGGAAAGAAGATAGAGGAGGTTTTTATGGGTGAAGGAAAAGGAAGAGTTACGATTCCAACAGATTTGGATGTGATTCCACAGACATTGGAATTGATGGAGCAATGGGGAGCAGATGCAGTCCGGGACTGTGATGGGACAGATTTCCCTCAAGAGCTTCAGAACGTAGATGCTAAGATTTATTCCACTTATTATACCACAAGGAAGGATAATGATTGGGCGAAAGCTCATCCAGAAGAAGTGCAGCAGATGTATTTGATGACCCCTTTTTATACAGCGGAAGGGAAAACATTGCAGATACCTCTGATGAAGGGTCTGTATCCAGATATGTTGAAACCAAACAGCAGAGATGATATCAGACGCTGGTGGGAGGTCATAGATCGGACTACTGGGCAGGCAGTACCGGCGGATCAATGGACTTACGAGGAAGATACAGAGAAAGTAATGATAGAGACAGTTCCCTTTCATGATTACACCGTAAGTTTCCTTGCTTATATTATCTGGGACCCAGTACATATGTACAATGCAGTGACCAATGGATGGGAAGATGTGGAACATCAGATTACTTTTGATGTCCGCCAGCCAAAGACACATGCATATACCATGGAACGGCTGCGGAAATTCATCGCAGATCATCCTTATGTGAATGTATTGCGGTTTACGACTTTTTTCCATCAGTTCACCTTAATTTTTGATGAGCTGGCAAGAGAAAAGTATGTGGATTGGTATGGATATTCTGCCTCTGTCAGTCCTTATATTTTAGAACAATTTGAACAGGAGGCAGGTTATAAATTCCGACCGGAATTTATTATTGATCAGGGGTATTACAATGGGCAGTACCGGATTCCCTCTAAGGAATATCAGGATTTCCAGGCCTTTCAGCGCAGAGAGGTGGCAAAGATTGCCAGGGAGATGGTAGATATCACCCATGAGTGCGGGAAAGAAGCCATGATGTTTCTGGGAGACCACTGGATTGGCACAGAGCCTTTTTTGGAAGAATTTGCTTCTATCGGGCTGGATGCTGTGGTGGGAAGCGTGGGAAATGGCTCTACCTTACGTCTGATCAGCGACATAGAAGGGGTGAAATATACAGAAGGACGTCTCCTTCCTTACTTTTTCCCAGATACCTTCTGTGAGGGCAAAGATCCAGTGAAAGAGGCAAAGATCAACTGGGTGACGGCAAGGCGCGCTATTTTGCGAAAACCCATTGATCGTATTGGATATGGAGGATATTTAAAACTGGCTTTAGATTTTCCAGAGTTTGTCACTTATGTGGAAAGCGTATGTCGGGAATTCCGGGAACTTTATGAAAATGTCCGGGGCTGCGTGCCTTATTGTGTGAAAAAAGTGGCAGTGTTGAACTGCTGGGGAAAGATGCGCGCCTGGGGCTGCCATATGGTGCACCATGCTTTGTATCAGAAACAGAACTATTCTTACGCAGGTGTTATCGAAGCTTTGTCCGGGGCGCCTTTTGACGTAACTTTCATCAGTTTTCAGGATATAAAAGAAAATCCTGATATTCTAAAAGATATTGATGTTTTGATTAACGTGGGAGGAGCTGATACCGCTCATACCGGAGGAGAATGGTGGTGTGAGGAGTCTGTGGTCACTGCCATTAAGAAATTTGTCTATACAGGCGGCGGTATAATCGGGATCGGAGAGCCCAGCGCACATCAGGCAAACGGACGGTTTTTCCAGCTTGCCAGTGTATTTGGCGTGGAAGAAGAGCGGGGCTTTACCTTAGGATATGATAAATATAACTGGGAATCCCACCGTCATTTTATTACAGAGGATTGTAAGGGAGAGATTGATTTCGGGGAAGGACAGAAAAATATTTATGCCCTGGAAGGAACTCAGATTTTAGTGGAAAAGGAGCGGGAAGTGCAGCTTGCCGTTCATGATTTTGGCAGCGGACGAGCAGTTTATATCAGCGGTCTGCCTTATAGCTTTGAGAACAGCCGCCTCTTGTACCGGGCAATTCTGTGGAGTTCTAAGGAAGAGGAACAGATTCAGAAATGGTTCAGCAGCAACTATAATGTAGAGGTTCATGCATATCCGGCAAATGGAAAGTTCTGCGTGGTCAACAACACTTATGAGCCTCAGGAGACGGTTGTCTATAAAGGAAATGGGGAACATTTTTCTTTGAAGTTAGAGGAAAATGAGATTATCTGGTATCAGATTTAAAATAAATAAGGAAAATGAGATTCTGGGCTGTTGTAAAATAAGGGATTTCTATCATATATAGTATAGATAAATGATATTACGATATATTTTAGAATTCCCATATTTTACAATAGCTCTGTTGTTTTTCTTTTGCTTTTATTTTTGGTGTATGTTTTATGTCTTTTTAAGAAAAGCGTATCATAAATCAAAGATCCCCTAGCAGAGGGAAGGGTTTTCCACCTTCGCGGTATTTTGATAGAATCTCCCCCCCTTTAAGAGACAGGTTTTAGATAGGTTATACTTACAGAATAAGAAAAGGATAGAATGAAAAGATGAAGATAATAAAGATTTTTCTTGCCTCTTCTGTGGTGGAATTTCAGAAAGAGCGTCAGGAGTTAATGGCATTTGTGAACAGGCTCAATAATATCTGCGTAAAAAAGGGCGTCTATTTTGAGCTGGAGATTTGTGAGGGACTGAGTAATGCGGTAGCTGCGAAGCGCAAACAGAATGAGTACAACGAGTATATTCGAAACAGTGAGTACTTTTTTCTTTTGTTCGGCAGAAGTGCCGGAACATATACGATAGAAGAGTATGATGTGGCCATGGATCAGTTTAAGGCAAAGGGTGCTCCGAAAATTTATATTTATTTTAAACAATTGCCCCAGGGAGAAAAGGAAGAGAAAAGTGTAAGTGATTTTAGGGAGAGGATAGAGAAAGAATCAGAAATAGTTTCTGGCGGATTTGTCTGTATCGAAGATGTGAAACGGGATTTACTGAAAGTATTGTCTCAGGATGCCAGAGTCAACGGTGTCCTCACAGGTCAAGATGGTCAGGCGTTTTGGGATGGTTATCTGATCTTATCTTAGGAAAAATAGAGAGTGTGAAAGGGGAAATGGGAGATGGAAAAGCATATTAAGATTTTTCTTGGGTTACCTCAGAATGAATTTGGAAATGAATGCAGCGAACTAGAAGCTTTTGTAGGAACTTTAAATAATATATATATCAGAAGAAACATTTTTTTTGAACTGATAAAGTGTGAAGATTTGAGACGTGCTTTAGAAGTAGAACAGAGGCAGGAGGAATATCTTGACTGCATTGGGGAGGGACAGTATTTTTATTTACTCTTTGGAAAAAGCGCCGGGAAATATGCTAAGGAAGAATTTGAGGCGGCGTTAGAGCAGTTTAAGGCAAATGGCGCTCCGAAAATTTATACGTATTTTAAGGAACTGCCAGAAGGAGAATGCCCCGAAAAAGAAGTAATGGATTTTATGGAGCGGCTGGATAAACAGCTGGGACATTATTACAATATGTTTACGCACCTGGACGCTGTTAAGCTGAACTTTATGCTGGAATTGTCTCAGGATGTGCAGGTTGCCAGCGTGATGGAATTTAAAGACGGACAGGCGTTTTTAGATCAGGAGCCGGTTTTATCTTTGGAAAATATTCCTCTTTATGAGGGAAATGAAAGATTACAGCAGAAAAGAGAGAGACAGAAAAAGTTAGATGGGGAATTTGTTCAATTGGCGTCAGAGCTTGGCCAAAATCCTCTGGGGGAAGGATTGTTGGACAAGGTGGGAGAGCTTGGGAGCCAGCGGAAAATACTGCAGGAAGAGATACACCAGATGGAGATGGATATGTTGGAAATGTGCAGATCAACAGCATGGAAGCGTCATTTGGGAATCTCCTTGGACTGGCGGGAGAAAAAGGCTATGGAATTGGTGGACCAGGGAGACTATGAGGGGGCCAAAAATATTCTGCGGGATGTACAGTGGGACGAGGAAATTAGACAGAGCGAAGAAGAGCTGGAATTGATACAGGAAGTGGAAAAGGAAAAGCGGGAAGAGATCAGGAAATATATTTCTGGAAAAAGAACGCTGATTGCTCAGATAAAAGCAACTGGATTGGACAAGGAAAGCGTAAAAGAAGTTACGTTGATTTACGAGAACATCACAGAAAAAGCTGAGAAATATCAGATGGAATTGGAAGTGCTCCGTGAATATGCAGTTTTTTTGTATTGGCAGAATCGGATGGAAGCCTCTCTTGATACAGCGAAGAAACTGCAAAAAAATTATGAAAACCATTCTGAGATTTCTGCAGAAGATAAGATAAATCTTCTTCGCATTATAGGGATTATCTATCATAGAAAGGGTGATTTTCAGAAGGCGGTACAAAGTTTTGAAGCAAGTTTGGCAATTTGTCAGGATCTGCCGGAGGAACTATCAGAAAAAAAGAAGGCGGAATCTTGTCTGCATATGGCAAAGAGCCTGTGTTCCATGGAGGAACAGGAAAAAGCAGAGGGATTATTCAAAGAAGCTTTAGAGACATTTACCCGCTTATCTGAAAAAAACCAGGAAGATGATGAAGTATACGCCTATTGCGGCAGCGCTATGGATGGGCTTGCGGTTATACGATTGGAGACAGGACGAGAACAGGAGGCAAAGGAATTATTACAAAGAGCCTTGGAAATTGCCCAGAAAGCCGCTGGAAAAAATGCAATTTATCAATTTGATGTATACGCACGCTGCAATAATCTGGCGGCAGCTCTGAGGAAAATGAAGCAATATGAAGAAGCGGAGCAGGCGTATCGAAGGGGACTTGAGATTATTGGTCAAATGGCTGAGAAAAATCCAGAGGCATATGAGAAAAATCTGGCCTTGATATGCAGTAATCTGGCAGATCTATTGGTATTGGCAGAAGCGGATCAAGAGAAAGAGACGGAGAATTTGTACCGGAAAGCCCTTGCAGTCAGATACCGTTTGGCTGAAAAGGATTCAGAGTTTTATAAAAAGGATATAGCCCGAAGCTGTTATCATTTGGCAGAATTTTTAAACACAAAGGGGCGGACAGAAGAGGCCAATGATTTTTACCGGAATGCTTTGGAGATTTATCGTCAGTTATCTGAGAAAGATCCTAGGGCTTATGAGAAAAAGGTTGCCAAAGCATGTTACATGACAGCCTATTACAGAAATAATATTGAGATAAAGGATCTGAAGCCTCAGGGGGAAGAATTAAGAGGTTATCTTAGGGAATCAGAAAGGTTGTATGAGGAATCTTTGGAAATTTACAGCCGGTTAGCTGAGGATGAACCGGAAAGGTTTGAAAATTCAGAAGCGGCAGTTTGTTATGAATTGGCAAGAAGTATGTATATGAACATGCATATAGAGATGGAAGGAAGCAGATACTGCCAGGAAAAGCAAGAGAAAATACGAATCTACTGGTCTGAAAAAGGGGAAAAAATAGAAAGATTATGTCACAGAGCTTTGGAAATCTATGGTGGTATGGATGAGAAAGACTCTCAGGATAAATGGAAGATAAAAATGGTTTTCTGCTGTGATATGCTGGCTTACCTGAAATTTTGTGAAGAACAGTTTGAAGAAGCAGAAGCATTGTGGAGAAAAAGCTGCGAGATACTGAAAGCTGTGGAGGAGGTGTCTGAGAAATCAGAGATATGCGAAATTACAGGGAAGATGTATTTTAGGCTGATAAACTGTCTGTATCAAATGGACCGGGCAGAAGAGGCAGATGAGCTTATTAATATGCTTCCTGTGGCAGACAAATGAAATCAGGGAGCGTGAACGGAAGGTAATATGTGATCAGATAAGTCCGAGAAAGAAGGTTTCTTTTTGTCAATATATCTGTTAAAATGTAGGTAACAGTTTAGTTATTACAAAAATATTGGGGGATATGTTGTGAAAAACAAAAAGAAAAACTGGGTACTTGGCATACAGTGGATGTTTGGACTGCTGTTGGTGGGAATGTTGTTGTATTTTGTGCTGGGAGAATTTTTTCTTCCGCGGGAAAATGAGATTAATCTGGGGGGACATCAAGTATTTGAGGCAGAGTGGAATCAAAAAATGTCTGATGGCACCAGTGTGCCTGTGAAGATTCCAGGAGTCTGCGCCACAGATCAGTCAATGTCTGTGAGAATTGAGACACAACTGCCGAAAAATCTGGAAGAAAAAACATGGATGTGTTTTCACAGTTCCAGGCAGGATATGAAGATCTATATTGAAGGAAAACTGCGTTTGGAATATACCACAGAACATACAAGGATGTTTGGAAAAAACAGCGCAAGCGCCTATATTTTTCTGGAATTGCAGCAGGAAGACGCCGGAAAGATGATTCAGCTGGAAACCATCAGTGATTCGGTCTACAGCGGAAGAATTGACACTATTTATATTGGGGAGAGAATGGGGATTTTACTGCAGTTGCTGAGAATACATGGAGGAGAACTGCTGTTTGCATTACTGGTGGGTATTCTAGGCATTATTACCGTACTCTTGGGAATCGCATTGCATTACTATTATCATAAGATGGCGCGCCTGGAATATCTGGGCTGGGGCATGTTTTTGAATTCTGTCTGTCTGGTTATGGCGTCCAGGCTTCGCCAGTTTTTATTCCCTAACATTTCTGTAGCTTCTGGGATGGCATTTTTTGCAGTGATGCTGATGCCTCTGCCCTTTCTTATTTATCTCAACAGCATCCAACGCCACCGTTATCAGAAGTGTTATCTTCTGACAGGAATTTTGGTGGTGATCAATTTAGCGGCCTGTACTACGCTGCAGGTGTTAAACCTGCAGGATTTCTCAGAGACGTCTGTATATTCTATGGGTGTGATCATTTTTTCTATTTTGATTTCCTGGTTTACAATCTGTGTTGATATCCGCAAAAGATTGGTGGGGACTTACCATTTGTCTGCCATTGGATTTGCCGGGGCGTCTTTGGCTGGAATTCTGGAAATGGTTTTCGCATACCAACAGACATATACCTGGAATGGAACTATACTTTGCGGAGGCATGTTGTTTTTTTTGGCCCTGGCTATTGTTGAGACGGGACAGTATATATTCCAGATGGAGAGAGAAAAACAGCAGGATATTTTTGCCAATAAGTTTAAAGGCAGATTTTTAGTTAATATGTCTCAGGAAATGAAAATTTCCATTGATAAAGTCATCCAGATGAATGAGAAGATCCTTCAGAAGGAACAGGAAGAAGATACCAGGGAATATGCAAAAAAAGTTCAGAGGGCAGGGAATACACTGCTGGATCTGGTAACGGATATGATTGATTTTTCCAGTATGGATGCGGGAAATTTAGAATTGGATTTAAAAGAATATTCCCTTGCTTCTCTGGTGGAAGAAGTTCATTATGTGCTGAAAAGAAAAGCCAGAGAAAAGCAGCTGCAGATCAGGATCAATGTAGATGAAGATCTTCCTTCTGTTTTAAAGGGGGATGGGGTGAGGATTCGAAAGATTCTTACCAGCTTGTTTGCCAACAGCGTTAAATATACCCAGGAAGGCAGCATTACTTTTAGTGTTCAGGGAATACGGACAGACAGAGGAGAATTTTATTTAAGTCTGTCTGTGGCGGATACTGGAATTGGAATAGAAAAAGAGTATCTGGAAGATATCTTTGACATGATACCGGAGAAAACAGAGGAAAAAGAATTTGTGGTGAGGAGAACCGGACTGGACCTTCATATGATCAGACAGTTGACAGAACAAATGGAGGGAAAGATCAAGGTGTGGAGCGTCTATGGAAGGGGATCGCTGTTTACCATAGAGATTCCCCAGGAAGTAGTATGCGGGGATTCAATTCGGGAGCAGAGAGAGGGAGAGAAATCTGAAGAAGATGCGAAGCTGACCTTGGAAAAGTTTGAAGGTAACATAGAATCGGCTTTGGAAGAATTTAAAGGGAACCCAGAACCAGCTTTGGAAGAAAATCCAGAGTTGAGATCGGAAGAGAACTGGATTGAAAAGAGGATTGGTCTGTCCTACTGTGGGGAAGATGAGGAAATGTATCAGGAGGTTTTGCAGGCATATTACCAGCAGGGGCAGAACTATTGTCAGGAGATACCGAAATTATTAGAAGAAAAAAATTGGAAAGATTATGGAACGATTGCTCATGCAGTGAAAAGTACCTCCATGACGATAGGGGCGCCGGTTTTGTCGGAACAGGCAAAACAGCAGGAATTGGCGGCAAAAGAGGGACGGGAAGCAGATCTTTTGCAAGAAGCAGAAACATTTTTTCAGAATTATCAAAGGGTATTGAGGGAGGCTCAATCTTTCCTGGACCATTGGGGGAATAGGGAGAATACTGCCTTATCTTCCCAGGAGGAACAACAGGAAAGAAAAGAGGAAAAAATGTCTCAGGAAGAATATCTGCAGGGGTGTCGTATTTTATTAGAACATATCAGAGGATATGAGATGAGGGAGGCTTTGGAACAGATCGAGGTTCTTGCAGCAGCCAGACACCAGGAAATTTTAGAAAAAATACGTCAGGCGGTGGATGATTTCGCATACGATACAGCGGAGGATGATCTTCTGAAATGGATAGAAGAACAGGAGAGTGAAGACAAAGGATGATCTTCTGAAATGGATAGAGGAACAGGAGAAGGTAAGATGAAAAAGATAATTTTGGTAGTGGACGATGATAAGATGAATCTGGTGGTGGCTCAGAAACTTCTGGCAGAAGAATATCGGGTAGCCGCCGTAAATTCTGGAGAACTTGCCTTTCGATATTTGGCAAAAAATGAGCCGGATCTGGTGCTTTTAGATATTCAGATGCCGGAAATGGACGGGTTTGAGGTTATGCAAAAGCTTCAGGCAGATGATGTGTGGAGCAAGATTCCCGTTATTTTTCTGACCGCAGACCGGACAGAAAAGACTGAGGAAACCTGTTTTCAGATGGGAGCTGTAGATTACATAGGAAAACCTTTTGTACCTGCCATTATGCTGCAGCGAGTGCGCAGGACCTTGGAACTGGAGGATTACCAGAAAAATTTGGAACGTATGGTGGAGCAGCAGCTTCAGCGGATCACCCAGCTTCAACAGGACATTATCATTACTATGGCGAATCTGATTGAAAGCCGGGATGGAACCACAGGGGAACATGTAAAGAGAACCAGCGCTTATGTGAACCTTCTGATTCAAAAAATGCAGGAGAAGGGAATTTACCGGGAAATGTTAACGCCGGCGTATATCAATTATATGCAAAAGGCTTCTCCCCTCCACGATATTGGGAAAATCACAGTTCCTGACAGAATTTTACAGAAACCGGGAATGCTCACAAAGGAAGAATATGATTTGATCAAACTTCATGCGGAAGCAGGAGGCAGGTTGATACAAGAGAATATGAAACGCATTGTGGATAAAGAATTTGTGGATATTGCCCGTGATATGGCGGCCTGCCATCATGAGAAATGGGGCGGCGGCGGATATCCCAATGATCTGCAGGGAGAGGAGATACCTCTTTCTGCCCGGATTCTGGCCATTGCGGACGTTTTTGACGCGCTGGTGTCAGAGCGTCAGTATAAGGAAGGAATGTCTTTAGAACAGGCATTTCAGATTATGGAGCAGGAACGGGGAAAGAATTTTGAGCCTGTACTGCTGGATGTGTTTTTGGACGCGGAAGATGAGCTGCGTGAACTGATGAAGGAACTGTAACAGGGAGGAAGCATGGAAAGTATTAAGAAACAGAAAAATCTGATCCAAATGCTGAGAAAAGACGCCCAGAATCTAGATAAAATTGCCCTTCTGAACTTTTGTACTTGTTTTGCTGTGGTAGGGTTTATTATGTGTTTTCTGAATCTTGCGGCTCAGTCTTGGGTGATGGCAGGGATTACAGGAGGGATCGGCGTCCTGATGCTGGGAAATAAATTTATTTTCCGTGTGCAGGAAAGGGTGAGATTTGTTATTTGGAGTATTGCGGCGGTTCTGGGTTTTTTGATGCTTTATTTCTTGGTAAGCGGCGGAGAAAATGGCTTTAGTATTGTGTGGATGTTCCTGGTGCCTCCGGCCGGAATGTATTTTATGAGCTTGTATTATGGAGGAATTTTTAGTTTATGTCTGGGAACGGCTACCGCCTTGTATATGTGGACTCCTCTTCACCGTCTGGGATTTTCTTATAGTTCTACGTATCTGGCAAGATTTCCCATTGTGTATTTTGCAGAGACAGTCATGTGTATTATTATCCAGTACCGAATCTGGTGTTACAAACATCAGCAGAAAGAACTGCTGGAAAAGGCAGAGGAGGCAAATCAGGCCAAAAGTGATTTTTTGGCCAATATGAGCCATGAGATTCGTACGCCTATGAACGCGATTATGGGTATGTGTGAATTGGTGCTGAATGAAAATGATTTATCAGAGGATGTAAGAGATAATTGTAATAATATTCATCTCTCCGGCCGGAATCTGCTGGGAATTATCAATGATCTTTTGGATTTTTCTAAGATAGAATCGGGAAAAATGGATTTGGTCTGCGAGCCTTATCAAGTTGCCTCTATGCTGAATGATATTATCAATATGGCTATGGCCCGAAAGGGAGATAAAAATATTGAGATTATGGTGGACTGTGATCCTAATGTCCCGGAGAAATTATATGGAGACGAGATTCGTATCCGCCAAATTATTGTGAATCTTTTGACAAATGCCATCAAATTCACTCAGAAGGGCGGCGTGCTGTTTTCTATTTCAGCCAGGCCGGAGAGCTATGGCGTAAATCTGATTTTAACGATTCGAGACAGCGGAATTGGGATTAAGAAAAAGAATCTGGATAAGATTTTCAACAGTTTCAGTCAGGTGGATACCAAGAAAAACCGGGCTATCGAAGGAACCGGACTTGGACTTGCCATTTCCAAAAAACTTGCAAAAAAGATGGGCGGCGTCCTTCATGTGGAAAGCGAATATGGGAAGGGAACGGAATTTACTGTGGTGATTCCTCAGAAGGTGGAATCGGAACATCCCATTATCTGTGTGGAAAAGAAAAAAGATCTCCGTCTTTTGTGTTATGTGCATTTTCCTAAACATGCCCATCCCTTTGTGCCAGAAAGCTATTATAATCTTATGAGGCATATTGGAGAAAATTTTGGAATTCCTTACTGTATCTGCCAGTCCTTTGAGGACATGAAAAAAGAATTATCTTCTGGAAAATCTTATTCTCACCTTTTTATTGCCAGGGAAGAATATCTAGAAGACAGAATGTATTTTGACCAACTTTCTGAACAAATGCCGGTGACTTTGATACAGGATCGTCAGAATCATGTTGCGGTACCGGAACATATGAGAAATGTGTACAAGCCTTTTTACGTGTTGTCTGTTGGAAATGTGATCAATGGGGAAAAGATTTCTTTTGATCCTGGGAAAAAATCAATGGAGCGGAAACGTTTCACTGCATCTAAAGCGGAGATCCTTGTGGTGGATGACAACGCTATGAATCTGAAAGTGGCGTTAGGACTTTTGAAGCCTTATCATATGACTATTATGACAGCGGAAAACGGCCATCAGGCGGTTGAATTAGTTAGAAGCAAAAAATATCATCTGATTTTTATGGATCACATGATGCCTGGCATGGACGGTGTGGAGACTCTTCATGCGATTCGGGAGTTAGAGGGAGAATACTTTAAAGAAGTTCCCATTGTGGCCCTCACTGCAAATGCAGTCAGCGGTGCAAGAGAAATGTTTTTATCAGAGGGATTCCAGGATTTTGTGACAAAGCCCATTGAAATGAACGCTATGGAACGGACGCTGCGGCGCTGGCTGCCGAAAGAACTGATTGAGCATATGGATAAGTGACAGCATGGAATGAGGAAGTATTTGATGAAAGGAAGATGGAATGAAAATGGCGGGAGACATGGTGCTGGTTTCTACAGATTGCGTGTGTGATCTGACCAAGGAATTAAGAGAACGATATAAGATACCGATTATGCATTATTATGTTCAGACAGAGGAAGCCAGATTTCAGGATACCAAAGAGATGACATCAGACGATTTAATCGAATATATTGAAAAGGATGGAAAAAAGGCATACAGCAGTTGTGCCTCGGTAGAAGAGTATCAAGAATTTTTTAGGAGAATAAGAAAAGAACATGCAGGTCCGATTCTTCATATCTGTATGGCAAAGTATGTAAGCGATGCTTTTCAGACTGCCACAGAGGCTTCATGGGAGTTGGAGCAGGTGTATGTGGTAGATTCCGGCCATTTATCTGGAGGAATGGGGATTATGGTGCTGACAGCGGCAGATATGGCGAAGCGAGGAGCGCCCTGCGAGGTGATTTTAGAAGAGCTGGCCTATATTCGAGAGAAAGTATCCACCAGCTTTATTGTGAATTCCACAGAATGTCTGTACCGTAATGGAAAAATCGGCAAAAATATAGCTGCAATCTGCAATCTTTTTTCCCTTCATCCAATTTTAAAATTGTCAGGAAGTCATATGAAGCCTGCCGGCGTCTGCATTGGAAGCCGAAGACAATTTGCAAAGGGATATCTTCATTGGGTGCTGAAACGGAAAAAAGAGATTGTTCCAGATGTGGTATTTTTGATTACGGCGGGATGCTCCTACGAATTTCAACAGTTTTTGAAAAAAGAGATTGAGCGGCGGGTGCCATGGAAAACTGTGATTGTAAATAAAGCGTCGGCAACCATTTCCTGCAATTGTGGTTCTGGCGCCTTTGGAGTGTTGTTTCTGCAAAAGTAGAGATGCAGAAGATTAAAAGACGAAATTTAAGGGGTTGCTGCAAAATACAGTAATTCTGCAAAATATGCTGAAACAGCACCTATGTCTGTGCATTATTTTGTGGGAATCTGCAATTTTGCGGCAACCCTTAATGATAGGAAAACATAGAGTTTTTATGGTATCTATGAATTTTACAAGATAGGATTTTTAACCTTTTAAAATTTTTCGGAAATTTTTCTTGCCCTTTTTCAATACTACGCCTTGGGAAAAATCATCTGGTTCATAGAAGGTTTTGATATCGGCTACCTTTTCTCCGTCTACAGAGACGCCTCCCTGTTCCACTGCCCGGCGGGCTTCAGAACGGGAAGAAGCCAGAGAGGATTTGACCAGAAGTCCTAAGATATCAATTTTTCCATCTGTAAAGTCTTCTGCCTGTAAAGTGACGGAAGGCATATCGGCGGCATTTCCGCTGGAAAACAAAGCCTTTGCAGCAGTCTGGGCTTTCTGTGCCTCTTCTTCTCCATGGACCATCTTTGTCAGTTCAAAGGCCAGGATTTCTTTTGCTGCATTTAACTGAGCGCCTTCCCATTGATCCATTTTGTCAATTTCTTCCAGAGGAAGGAAGGTCAGCATGCGGATGCATTTTAATACGTCTGCGTCCGCCACGTTTCTCCAGTATTGATAGAAGTCAAAGGGAGAAGTTTTGGCAGGATCAAGCCATACGGCGCCGGACTGAGTCTTTCCCATTTTCTTTCCTTCTGAATTCAAGAGCAGGGTGATAGTCATAGCATAAGCGTCTTTTCCCAATTTTCGGCGGATCAGTTCGGTTCCTCCTAACATGTTGCTCCACTGATCGTCTCCGCCAAACTGCATATTGCAGCCATATTTCTGGAACAAAGCATAGAAATCATAGCTCTGCATGATCATGTAATTAAATTCTAAGAAACTTAAGCCTTTTTCCATACGCTGTTTATAGCACTCTGCAGTCAGCATACGGTTCACGGAGAAATGCGCTCCCACTTCACGGAGTACATCAATGTAGTTTAAGTCCATCAGCCAGTCGGCGTTATTGACCATCATAGCCTTTCCCTCGGAAAAGTCAATAAATTTGCTCATCTGTTTCTTGAAACAATCGCAATTATGCTGAATGGTTTCCGGCGTCATCATCTGGCGCATATCGCTGCGCCCAGAAGGGTCTCCGATCATGGCGGTGCCGCCGCCGATCAGGGCAATAGGTTTGTTGCCAGCCATCTGGAGACGCTTCATCAGACATAATGCCATGAAATGTCCTACGTGAAGGCTGTCGGCAGTGGGGTCGAAGCCAATGTAGAAAACAGCCTTTCCTGTGTTTACAAGTTCCTTGATTTCATCTTCATCTGTCACCTGGGCAATCAAGCCTCTGGCAACCAGTTCATCATATACTGTCATAATTTTCCTCCTTGCATATAATAGAATTTCATAGGTAATTGCGAAACTATCAGATGATCAAAATTTCATGTACAATGATTGAATTTCGCAATTATCTAAATAAAATTTCATAGAAAAACCCCGCCCTTATAAAAAGGACGAGGTTATCAACCCGTGTTACCACCTTTATTCGCAGGCTGTTCGCACAGTCTGCCTCAGCAAGTGCCAATCAGCACTTTGGCAGAATAACGGATGCCATTCCGTCACAGCCTACTGACGATAGGATCGAATCTCTGAATATTGTCTTAGATTCCAGAAATCGGATCTCTCCTGTTCGGTGTGCAGCTTGGGGATGTATTCACATAAAGTTCTCTCTGCGCCTCTCAGCTTCCGGCAGCTCTCTGTAGGATTCCCTTCCTGTTACTTGTTCCCGTCACAGCCTTTGAAAATAAATGAATTTTAATTTGTGTCAATTATAGGCGGGGAAAGGGGATTTGTCAAGAAGAAAAGAGAAATTCTGTTGAAAAAGAGTTTTGAAAATGTTAGACTGTGCCTAAGTACAGAGGGCAGACAGGGGAGAACGAATAAAGTATCAATATAGAGATTACACAGAAAAGAGGGAAATTATGGATCTAAACAAAAATAATATAAAGAAAATACTGGGAATTATTACATTTACGCTGGTATTACTGGCGCTGCTGTTAAATATGGGTACGGTAAAATCTTATCTGGCTTTTTTGTGGGGAATTTTATTTCCTTTTGTATTGGGCGGCGCTATTGCCTTTATTTTAAATCTTCCTATGACCGCCATTGAGAAGAAGTTGTTTCCGAGAAATGGAAAACTGGCGAGGCCGGTCAGTCTGGTGCTGTCTATTTTATGCGTCTTTGCCCTGATTGCCATTGTGATTGTGGTAGTGATTCCCCAGCTTGGCAAAACCTTTGACAGTATCAGCGCTGGAATGGCAACTTTTCTGCCGGAGGCTCAGAAGTGGCTGGAGGAGCTATTCAAGGACTGGGATGTGATTGAAGCCTATATTGAATCTCTGGAATTTGACTGGAAAGGCTGGCTGGATGGAGTAAAGGATTTTGCTTTAAGCGGCGCGGGCAGCGTGGTTTCCTATACCATGTCTGCTACGATGATCGTGATTAATGGCGTGGTGACATTTTTTATTGCTTTTGTTTTTTCCCTGTATATTTTGATTCAGAAGGAAACCTTAGGCAGACAGTGTGCCAAAGTGATTCATGCCTTTCTGCCGGAGAAAGCAGTGGAAAAAATCTGTTATGTCTGCGCTTTATCTCATCGAACTTTCTCAAAATTTATTACGGGACAGTGTCTGGAGGCATTAATTTTGGGGATGATGTTTGTAATCAGCATGACGATTTTCCGTATGCCCTATGCATTGCTGGTGGGAGTGTTGATTTCATTTACCGCGCTGATTCCTTTGGTGGGAGCTTTTATTGGATGTTTTATCGGGGCTTTTTTGATTCTGATGGTCAACCCCATGCAGGCAGTGTTTTTTGTGATTTTGTTTTTGGTATTGCAGCAGATTGAAGGAAATCTGATCTATCCTCATGTGGTGGGGAATTCCGTGGGACTGCCTTCGATCTGGGTTTTGTTTGCAGTGACAGTGGGCGGAAAGTTGATGGGAATCGCCGGAATGCTGATTTTTATTCCGCTGATGTCTGTGCTCTATACCCTGTTCCGGGAGTGGGTGAATCAGAGGGAAAGCGGAAAACGAAAAGAATAAAAACTTTATTTTACACAGATTTTACACAGATTATGTATTCCATTTACAAAAACCGTATAAAATAATCCTACACTAAGATGAAAATGAATGACCCAGGAGGATTAGAAATGGATATTTTTGGATTTCTGTCATTGATTGGCGGACTTGCTCTGTTTTTGTATGGAATGCATGTGATGGGCGGCGGGCTGGAGAAGTTATCCGGCGGTAAGCTGGAACGTATTTTGGAGAAATTAACTTCAAGCCCCTTGAAAGCAGTTTTGTTAGGAGCCGGTGTGACAGCGGTGATACAGTCGTCTTCCGCAACTACCGTTATGCTGGTGGGATTTGTCAATTCTGGAATTATGAAATTATCTCAGGCCATCGGTATTATTATGGGAGCCAATATCGGAACGACTATTACTTCCTGGCTGCTGAGTTTGACTGGAATCGAAAGCGGAAATTTCTTTATCCGCATGTTAAAACCTTCTTCCTTTTCCCCTATTCTTGCCTTGGTTGGCATTATATTTCTGCTGGGAGCGAAAAGCGACAGGAAAAAAGACGCTTCTGAGATTTTGCTGGGATTTGCAGTACTGATGTTTGGTATGGAAACCATGAGCGACGCGGTAAAGCCATTGGCAGATGTACCGGAGTTTACGGGGATTTTGACCAGATTCAGCAATCCTCTGCTGGGGATTTTGGTAGGGGCGCTTTTGACTGCAGTGATCCAAAGTTCCTCTGCCTCTGTGGGAATTCTGCAGGCTTTGTCCGTAACTGGAGCCTTTACTTATGGATCTGTGATTCCTATTATTATGGGTCAAAATATTGGAACCTGCGTCACTGCAATGTTGTCTGCAGTGGGGGCCAACAAGGGCGCCAGAAGGACAGCCTTTGTACATCTCTACTTTAATGTGATTGGATCTGTGGTATTTTTTGCCGCTTACAGTCTGCTTCAAGGTATTTTTCAATTTGATTTTATAGATGACTCAGTGGGAGCTGCGGGAATTGCAGCGATTCACAGTATTTTTAATATTTTTGCCACCTTGGTGCTGCTTCCCTTTACCAAGGGACTGGAGAAGCTGGCATATCTCACCATACCAATGGATCAGGAAGAGATGGAGTCCTCTGGTGAAAATGATGAATTTAAGATTTTGGATCTGCGTTTTTTGGCTACCCCTGGATTTGCCATCGAGCAGTGTCTTTCTCTGGTGAAAAAAATGGCGGGGATCTCTGAGAGCATTATGACAGAGGCAATGGGCTTGTTTGAACAGTATTCCAAGAAACAGGCGGAGCTGATAAAAAAGCAGGAAGATATTTTGGATAAATATGAGGACAAGATCAGCGCCTATTTAACTCAGCTGAACAGTCAAAATCTGACTGCCAGGGAAGGACAGAGCGTTTCTGTTCTGATGCATAGTATCAATGATTTTGAGCGGATTGGAGACCATGCCTTGAATCTAATGGAAATTGCCGGAGACATGCAGAAAAGGGAGATGGAATTTTCCAAAAAGGCAAAATATGAGATGGAAGTATTTGGAGCGGCAGTAAAAGATATTTTAAATCGTTCGATTCGGGCTTTTGTCGCCCATGATACGGAGCTTGCGTTGTCGGTGGAGCCTTTGGAAGAGGTGATTGACGACTTGAATAAAGAGGTGAGAAAACGCCATATCAAACGACTTCGAAAAGGAAAGTGTACCATTGACCTGGGAATGGTGTTATCGGATATTGCAGTGAATTATGAGCGGGTGGCAGATCATTGTTCTAATCTGGCAGTTTATATGATCCAGATGGAAGATAATACAGTAGAAGCTCATGATTATGTGAATCAGCTTTCCAGCGAGACGCGGGTGCGTTTTGAAGAGATGCAGAAAGCATATCAGGAACAATATCAGCTCAGTTCCAAGAAAGGTTCGGAGGAGGAATGACAGTGCCATTGATCTATATTGTGGAAGATGATGTGAATATCCGGGAGATTCAGAGGTATGCATTGCAGAACAGCGGATTTGAAGTACAGGAATTTACAAATGGGAAAGAATTATATCAGGCCCTGGAGCAGAAATTGCCGGGCCTGATCCTTTTAGATATTATGCTGCCGGGAGAGGATGGTCTGGAGATTTTAACAAGATTAAGACGCAGCAAAGCCACAGCCAGAATTCCTATTATTATGGTTACAGCCAAGACCAGGGAATTAGATAAGGTGAAAGGGCTGGATCTAGGGGCGGATGATTACATGACCAAGCCTTTTGGTATTATGGAACTGATCTCCAGGGTGAAAGCATTGCTGCGGCGGACAACAAACTTAGAGGAACCGGCGGTGCTGACCAATGGCTGTATCACAGTGGATACGGACAAACGCAGTGTGACGGTGTCTGGAGAATCCTGCGAATTGACCTTTAAGGAATTTGAACTTCTGCGGATGCTTTTAATCAATCAGGGAATTGTACTGTCCAGAGATAAGATTATGGAGCAGGTCTGGGGCTTTGATTATGAAGGAGAAAGCCGGACGGTGGATATGCACATTAAGACCCTGCGCCAGAAATTAAAGGAAGGCGGGAGCGCCATCAAAACCGTGAGAAATGTAGGGTATGTATTGGAGCGGTGATGCAGGTAAGATTATGAAGAAAAAGATCAATATTCAGCTGATCACGGTGCTGGCTCTGGCCATGATCATTACAGTGACAGCTTCCATGTTATTATTTTATAATATTTTTAAAAATCAGGTATATGATGACATCAAAGCCTATACTCATATAATACAGGCATTAGATCCCAAGTTCTGGGAATCCGAGGAAAATAAGGCATATTTAGAGGAAGACGGCCTTCGAATTACGTTGATCAAGGCCAATGGAAGTGTGGAATATGACAGCAGCGCAGATCAGCAGGGGATGGAGAATCACAGAGACCGGCCGGAGATTCAGAAAGCCTTGAAAAATGGGAAAGGCGCCGCAGTGCGAAGATCAAACACCAATTCTATCCATACGTTTTATTATGCAGAGCGCATGGAAAATGGAGAGATTCTGCGTGTGGGAAAAGACTCTGAAAATATTTTTCAGATTATGGAAAATACAGTGGCATTGGTGGTGGTGCTGGTTCTGGTGATTCTGCTGTTTTGCGGAATCCTGTCTCATTATTTTACCAGACGATTGCTTCTGCCTATTGAAAAGCTGGCGGCTCATCCAGACGAAGCCAGACAGGATCAGATCTATGAAGAGATTGCGCCCTTTGTTCAGACCATCCGGGAACAGCATATCAATATCCTGGATCATGCCAGAATGCGTCAGGAGTTTACGGCCAACGTATCTCACGAATTGAAAACGCCTTTGACTGCCATTTCTGGTTACGCGGAGCTGATTGAAAATGGCATGGCAGGAGAAAAGGATGCAAAGCGTTTTGCCAGGGAAATACACGTCAGTTCCGACCGTTTATTGACGTTGATCAACGATATTTTGAAACTGTCAGAGCTGGACGACGGAGAACAGGAGTTTGATACAGAGCTGGTGGACTTGTACGAAGCTGCTCAGAATTGTCTGGATATGATGGAAGTGCAGGCTTCAAAGCAGGGGGTAGAACTGTGTTTGAGGGGAGAATCCTGCGTGATATCTGCAAATCGGAATCTAATAGATGAATTGCTGTATAATCTTTGCAGCAATGGAGTGCGGTACAATAACAGAGGCGGAATGGTGGCAGTCACGGTGGCCCAGCGTCAGGGAAGGCCCCTGCTGATTGTGAAAGATACGGGAATTGGAATTCCAAAGGAACACCAAGAGCGGATTTTTGAGCGGTTTTACCGGGTAGATAAGGGACGTTCCAAAGAGAGCGGCGGAACAGGGTTAGGGCTTGCCATTGTAAAACATATTGTGGCCCAGTATCATGCAGAGATGGAGTTAGAAAGTGAGCCGGGAAAGGGAACAGAAATCAGAATTCTCTTTTAAAATGGAGCGGTCCAGTGGAAATGAATGATTACTGAAAATTTTGCAGGAGGAAGAAAATGCTGGATTATGTATTTCTTATTGTTGGTTTTGTATTGTTGATCAAAGGAGCAGATTTTTTTGTGGAGGGCAGCGCCAGCGTTGCGAAAAAATTCCGGATTCCTTCCATGATTATTGGAATGACGATCGTGGCTATGGGCACCAGCGCTCCGGAGTGCGCGGTGAGCATTGCGGCTGCCCTGAAAGGAAATAACACCATGGCGATCAGCAACGTGGTAGGCTCTAATATTTTTAACTTGATGGTAGTCTGCGGAGCCTGCGCGCTGTTTACGCCTTTAGTGGTAAAGAGATCCACACTGCGGCAGGAATTTCCCCTGTCTATTTTGGCGGCGCTGCTACTTTTGACAATGGGAAAAATGAATCTGTCTATTGGCAGAATAGATGGAGTGATACTGCTGGCAGTGTTTGCAGTATTTTTAGTGTGGATGGTATTGGAGGCCAAAAAGGCCCGCAGTGATACAGACAGGGAGGAAGAGATCGCTGTTATGACAGGCTGGCAGTGTCTGCTTTATATTCTGGTGGGAATTGCGGCCATTGTAGCAGGAGGAGACTTTGTGGTAGATTCGGCTTCTGCCATTGCAGAAAGTTTTGGTTTAAGTCCCACGTTGATCGGACTTACCATCGTGGCTTTCGGAACATCTTTGCCGGAGCTTGTCACTTCCCTGGTAGCGGCGAAAAAAGGGGAGACAGATATGGCTCTGGGAAATGTGATCGGCTCTAATATTTTTAATATTTTGCTGGTATTAGGCGCAGCAGGCGCTATAAGCCCTATGGAAGTCTTGATGGAAAACTTGATTGATGATGTGATTTTAATTGGAATGAGCGCTGTGGTATGGGTATTTGCATGGCGCAGAAAACAAATCAGCCGCTGGCATGGAATCATAATGCTTGCAATGTATGGTGGATATATGGTATATATTTGTATAAGGTAGGTAACAGTTTAAACAAGTTTGAGCTGCTATAACATTATTTGGCGGCAGTCCAAGGAGGAAAATCTATGACATTTTTATCAAGAGTAGGAGAAACGATTTCAGCAACAGGAAAAGATGTATCACAGAAAGCGAAAGATCTCACCGGCATTGCAAAATTAAGACTGGATGTGAAAGTCAAAGAAGAATTTATACAGAAACAATATACAGAGATTGGAAAACAGTACTATGAACTGCATAAAGAGGATGCAGAACCTCTCTTTGAGGAGATGGAACTGATCAAAGATTCTCTGCGGGAGATCGAAGACCTGAAAGGAGAGATTGCAGATCTGAAAGGCAAGAAAACCTGTCCGGTCTGCGGGGCTACAGTAGAACAGGACGCTTCTTTCTGCAATAAATGCGGGGCGAAATGCGAATCTATTTTCGAGGAAGAGGTTGAGGCTCCGGAGCAGGAAAGTGCAGAGGAGACAACTGACGAAGAGTAATAAAACAGTTAAGATAAATATAGACTTAATATGTGTATAAACAGTGCAATGGCGGCAGGAAATCCTTGCCGCTATTGTATCTGATAGGAATTTTGGACTTTATTGGAGGTAAGATTCGGGTGTCAAAAGCACCTTTGGTGCTACGCACCCTTTTGACACCCGAATCGAGATAAAAAATAATTATTTTGTTCCTATTGACATTTTTCTATGTGTTGCATATAATATAGAAAATTATCTATGGGAGGTAAGTAATGGAATGCTTGACGAAAAGAAAATAGCTGTCATTTTCAAAGCATTTTGTGATGAAAACCGCATTCGGATATTAAAAATGCTTGCTACAGGTGAAAAATGTGGTTGTAAGCTGTTGGAAGAAATCAATGTGACGCAGCCTACTTTATCCCATCATATGAAAATACTCTGCGATTCTGGCGTTGTAGCGGGGCGGAAAGAGGGCAAATGGATGCATTATTCTATTTCTCCCGAAGGCGCAAAGATAGCTGTTCACTGTCTGCAAGAGCTGACGTGTATTTCGAGCTCAAATAGAAAGTAAGCCCTGTTGTGAAAAATAATCTTTTTTTCATCAGGGTTTATAAAAACCACAATATATAGATATATTTCAATTTAACTATATGAAGGAGATTATGATTATGGAAATTTTAAAATCAGCTTGGGGTTTTTTTCAAGATGAAGTCCTTGGTATGAAATGGCTTGACCGCTGTATCAGTGATTTGATTGAATGGTGTGGTTTTGACCTTGAGAGCAGAATTGTTGGAAGCGTTCGATTTTTTATTTATGATACAGTCAAAATAATGGCGCTGTTAGGTATTTTAATCTTAATGATATCATATATTCAAAGTTTTTTTCCGCCGGAGAGAACAAAAAAGATACTTGGGCGTTTTCATGGAATATGGGCAAATATCATTGCCGCTCTGCTTGGAACGGTAACTCCATTTTGTTCCTGTTCCTCTATTCCTCTGTTTATCGGATTTACGAGTGCAGGATTACCACTTGGGGTAACTTTTTCCTTCCTTATCTCTTCACCAATGGTTGATCTTGGCAGCCTTGTTTTACTGATGAGTATTTTTGGCTGGAAAGTTGCTGTTTTGTACGTGATTCTCGGTTTGTTCGTTGCTGTTGCAGGCGGCACTTTCATTGAAAAATTACACCTTGAAAATCAAGTGGAGGAATATATACGCAAAGGTCATGCCATTGATGTTCCACAGGAAGAATTGTATTTCAAAGACCGTATGAGATATGCTTGGGAACAGGTTGTTTCAACAGCGAAAAAAGTTGCTCCCTATGTTTTGATTGGCGTAGGGATCGGCGCAGTCATTCACAATTGGATACCTGGGGATTTCATTGTAACAGTCCTTGGAGATAATAATCCTTTTGGCGTTGTACTTGCTGCTCTTGCAGGAGTGCCGATGTATGCAGATATTTTCGGTACAATTCCGATTGCGGAAGCTCTGCTTGCAAAAGGCGCATTGCTCGGTGTTGTTCTCTCTTTTATGATGGGAGTGACTACACTTTCTCTTCCCTCAATGATTATGCTTCGTAAGGCTGTGAAACCCAAATTATTGGGCATTTTTATTGGGATATGCACAATCGGTATTATTATTGTAGGCTATTTCTTCAATGCAGTACAATACTTAATTATTTAATTTTTAGGAGGTTATTATTATGGCAATATTCAATTTTGGTAAGAAAAAAGGTGAAGAAAAGAAAGTATCTGCCTGTTCCTGCAGTTGTAGTTGTCCAACAAATGAGACAGAAGAAATTATAAATGACTGCTGTCCTGGCGCAAAGGAGGGAACTTGCTGTATCAAGGTATTAGGCGCAGGCTGTAAGTCTTGTCATGAACAGTATGAGAACGTGAAGCAGGCAGTAAAGGATATGGGGCTTTCTATAGAGGTTGAATATATTACTGATATGCAGAAAGTAATGGAATATGGCGTTATGAGCATGCCTGCTCTTGTCGTCAACGAAAAAGTCGCTGCTATGGGTAAGGTGTTAAAGTCTAATGATGTAATTACTTTACTTCATAAGTTAGGTTTTTAGCTGTAAGATTCGGCTGTCAATAGAACCTTAATAAGGATAGGCGATAGAGGAATTTGGCAAATATGTAAGGATTAGTAATTTTTAAAAGGGGAAAGTTTTTATGTTAACAAACTTTCCCCTTTTAAAGATTGATTGGAATCATTATCTAATGTTTTTTGATATATGAATGAATATATTTTCTTGTAGGAATCAAAACCATCCGTGTTTTACGCAGGCATTATAAATGCCGTCCTCTACATTTTTATCTGTGATATAGTCTGCTTTTTCCTTTAAGGCGTCGCAGGCGTTTCCCATAGCTACACAGAAGAAATTTTCATCAAACATACACAGATCATTGTAATCGTCGCCGAATACTACTACGTTTTCCGGGGTTCCCCCAGCGTATTCTAACATGCGCAGAATCCCCTCTTTTTTTTCGTCTGGCTGGAAGATAATGTATTCCGGTTTGAACCGGAGGTTTCCCAGAGTATCTTTTAAGGTTAATTTGTGTTCCTCAGAAGAAGGAATGGATATGTACATTTTAAAAATGGCGTCGTAATCTGCCGGATCAAAAGTCTCGTCAATAATATAGGTGGTAGGTTCCTGCCGCTGGCCTACCTGGTCGTAGAAGAGAAAACTGTCGGCATAGACTTTTTGGGAATCATCCAGAGCCACAAGAACACCGTAGCCCAGAGAAATAGCCTGACGATAAATAGCCAGAGCTTTCTCATAGTCTATGGGCCTGTTTTCCTGAAGTTTGTTGTCATAGAAAATTCCATGTCCGCCGTTGCATACCATGTTGGCAAAATTGTGCTTACTGCGGAAGAGTTCTGCTTTGTAATAGGCCCGTCCTGTTGCCAGAGAGACAAAATGTCCAGCTTCCAGAAGTTTTTGAATTGCTTGTTCAGCAGAGGGAACGATCTGATTGGTAGCAAAATCGGTCAGTGTGCCGTCAATGTCGAAGAAAAAGTATTTTTTTTCCATAAGAATGTCCTCCGTATCCGTTTTGAGTTTAAATGCTTCTTTTGTTAAGCGGTTATGCTTCTGCTGCCATTGCATTTGCACAAGAGGTGTCGGTAATCAGTACATTGATATACTGTCCGGCAACAGCTCCTTTTACTGCCATAGATTTTTCGATTCCCCCAGCAATTCCAATAGAATAAGGGATCTTTTGCAGTCTGTGGATGTCGATGCCAACCACATTGTTATCATCCTGATAGGGAGAAGTGTCCCCGGAGATATCAAAAAACTGCATACAGATCTCCCCTGCCACCCTGCGTTTTATCAGGGATTCAATCTCGTTTTCTTCAAAGTAGCCAGTAGCTTTGATAGAAGAGTTTTCGTTGGGGTATCCAATTCCCAATACAGCTATATCCATATGCTCTGCCAGGCGGATGGCTTCTTTTAAACTTTCTTCCTGCATCAGTTCATCACGAATCTTAGAGCTTGAGACTCGTGCCGGTGCATGAAAGGGAATAAATTTTCCCTGATATGCCCGCGATAATCTTTCAGAAAGACTGTTGGCGTGAAGTTCCATCCGCAGTTGTCCCATTCCGCCGATAAGGGGAACAAAGGTGACATTTTTTGCGGTGGATTGGTAAAATTGTGAGGCTACCTGATAGATGGTGGAGCCCATGGATACGCCAACGGTATTCTCATCTTTAATCAGGGTTTCTAAGTAATGACAGGCCGCAATTCCCAGGGCGTTTTTTAATTTTTCCTCTGTGGGCTGGCTTTCTACGATGATCACTCGGTTCAGATTATAAGTTTCTTCTAATTGACGTTCTAATTCCCAGTATTTGATCTCTTCTAATCCAGAGATTGTGATCCGTACAATGCCTTGTTCTTTTGCCGATGATAACAGCCGGGAGACGGTAGGTCTGGATAAGTTCAACATTTTTGCGATCTGCTGCTGGCTGATATTTTTATTATAGTATAAGTCGCATACCTTGACCATCAGGCGTACATCATCTATTATTTTCTTCACAAATTTCCCCTCCTGTAGAATGCGGATATTTCATTAAGAGGGTTATCGCCCTGCAGCCTGCAACGGCCGCTTTGCGATAGCCCCCTTATCCTGATCAGTTTATGTTTTCTATCAGCTTACATCTGTTTTAACAGTTCTGCCACATTTTTGGAGATATTTTCTCCAAAGACAGAAGAGCCAGCCACAAAAGTATCTGCCCCCGCTGCGGCAATCTCAGAAAGGTTAGAAGATTTTACGCCTCCGTCTACTTCGATTCTCACAGGCAGACCTGCTTCATCCACCCATCTTCGCAGTTCTCGTATTTTGTCGTTGCAGTAAGGAATGTACTGCTGTCCTCCATAACCGGGATTTACCGTCATAATCAGTACCATATCCAGCTGAGGAAGCAAGTATTGAACTGCCTGCAGGGGGGTGGCGGGATTCAAGGCCACGGCAGCCTTCTTTCCGCATTCTTTGATCTGCTGGACCACCCGGTCTAAATGGGTGCAGGCTTCTGCGTGGACGCTGATAAAATCAGCTCCTGCATCGGCAAATTTCTCAATGTATCGTCCCGGTTCTTCCACCATCAAGTGTACATCAAAGACTGCATCTGTCAAGGGGCGCAGGGATTTCATAACAGGAAGCCCAAATGAAATCTCTGGTACAAAGGCGCCGTCCATTACATCTACGTGCACATATTCTGTGCCAGCCTGTACCGCCTCTAAAACGTCTCTTCCTAAATGAGCGAAGTCTGCAGATAAAATAGACGCTGCTAATACTTTTTTCATGGCTATTTCTCCTAACTATTAAATGTTCAGGGCCTATCATAACTTCAGGTTATTTCTCAATTTCATGAATCATGGCAACTCGTGCTTCATGGCGTCCGCTGCCGATGTATTCAGCTTCCAGCCAGGCAGTTACAATGGCTTTGGCCATCTCAATTCCCACGATTCTTGCGCCGAAAGCAATGATATTGGCATTGTTGTGTTCTTTGGTCAGCCTTGCGGTGACAGGTTCGCTGCAGACTGCAGCCCGTACGCCTTTTACCTTGTTGGCGGCGATGGAGATCCCTATTCCAGTTCCGCAGATCAGCACTCCGGCGTCTACTTCACCCTCAGCCACTGCCTTTCCCACCTTTTCTCCATAGAGAGGGTAGTCGCAGCTTTCATTGGTATCTGTTCCATAATTGATTACTTGATAGCCTTTTTCTTCCAAAAATTCTTTGATCTGCTCTTTCATTGCTACTGCAGCATGATCGTTGCCGATGCCAATTTTCTTTACTTTAGACATGTTTATCCTCGTTTCTTAGCTGTTGTGTTCTACGGTTTTATGTACGATCTCTCTCATCTGGGGCCATGTCTCCATGTAGCGGTCCATGTAGAATTTGTATTCTTCATGTGCTTTTTCATTGGGGACATATTTTTTGTCAATACGTACCATTGCTTCTGCTGCTTCTACAAAATCTTTGAAGATACCAGCGCCAACGCCGGCAATAATACAGTCTCCCAGACATCCTGCACTCTGGTTTTCAACGGTGGTGTACATTGGAACGCCGATGATATCAGCATGCATCTGCATCCAGAATGGAGAGGTTGCCAGTCCGCCGCAGGCATAGATCTCATTTACATCGTATCCAGCCTTTTTCATGCTGACGATACAGTGGTTTGCACCATAAGCAACGCCTTCGAATACGGCTCTTGCCATGTGAGCGGTTGTAGTACCGATAGACAGTCCCCAGAACATACCACGTGCTTTGGAATCAGAGTAAGGCGCACGATTACCCTGGAAATAATCCATCATTACAAGACCGTCGCTTCCGATTGGAATTTCAGCAGCTTTCTCACTGATCAGATCATAAATGTTCATCTCTCTGTTCATAGCTTCTTCCATCCAGGAGCCTGGCAGCAAGTTGTTTCTAAACCATGTAAGAATGGAGCCTGCAGCTGTCTGGCCGCCTTCTAAGAGGCTGGTTCCTTCGTACATACAGTTTGGATATGTTCCGTTTACGCCGATTTCATGGAAATCATGAGGAGACAGTCCAAGCAGACAGGTGGAAGTTCCGCCGATTAAGGTCATACCGTTTGGTTTTACACCGCCTACGCCGAACATACATGCGTTACAGTCTGCAGTTCCCTCTACAACGATGGTCTTCTCGCTCAATCCGAATTCTTTTGCAGCTTCCGGGCTGACATTTCCAATTACATCGCCGACTCTTAAAATCTCTTTCGGGAATTTTTCAATCATGTCTTCCAGCCCGCATGCATTGTAGAAATCTACGGGATATCCGCCATTTGCATCGTCGTAATGCCAGCGGAAAGCAGCGATAGACATACAGAATGTTTTCTTTCCGGTTAATTTCCAGTTCATCCAGTCTTCAAACTCAAACATGGTCTTGGTTTTCGCCCAGTTTTCCGGCTCATGTTTTTTCATCCACATGCTCTTGGGAACTCCGATATCGGCACGGCTGTTTGGTTTGTAGAATCTGGTTGCAGCATATTTGTCTCCCAGTTTGTCGATCTCTGCCGCTTCTTCTGTTGCACGTACGTCCATCCATAAAATCGGAGTGCGCACAATCTCATCATTTTCGTCCAGGTAGACAACAGTGTTTGTTGTTGCATCACAGGTCAGAGCAACAATATCATCCACATCCACACCGGATTTTTTGATACATTCTGGAATTGCTTTTTTCAAAGCTGCGTACCATTCTTTGTCATCCTGCTCTGCCCATCCATTTTTTGGGTAGGTGGTGGAATACTCCTGAATGTCATAGGCACGATTCTGCCCTCTAAGATCATACAGTGCTACACGCACGCTACCAGTTCCTGCGTCAATCCCCATTAAATACTTCGCCATTTTGTTTACTCCTTTCTTGTTGTGCTTTATTTTAAAAGACGTTTGTCTTTTATGTTCCGTGAAGAAAATTTATTTTCCTAAAAATTCTTTTACAGATTCGTAGATTCCTTTTCCGTCCAGTCCGTATTTTTCAATCAATTTTGCAGCAGGGCCGGATTCGCCATAGACGTCGTTGACGCCAATGCGTTTTACTGGAACAGGCATTTTTTCGCTTAATGCTTCGCATACAGCGGCGCCTAATCCGCCGATAACGGAATGTTCTTCTACGGTTACGATCTTGCCGGTTTCTTTTGCAGCTTTGACCAGAATATCTTCATCTAAAGGTTTGATGGTGTGAATATTGATTATCCTTACGGAAATACCGTCTTTTTCCAACAAGTCTGCAGCATCTAATGCAGAGCTTACGCAGAGACCAGTGGCAACGATAGTAAGGTCCTTTCCATCCCGAAGCTGTACGCCTTTGCCGATCTCGAATTTATAATTTTCATCGTTGATCACCGGAACTGCCAGACGTCCGAATCTTAAGTATACAGGACCGTCCATCTCATAGGCAGCTCTTACTGCAGCTTTTGCTTCCACATCGTCTGCCGGGTTGATGATAGTCATGCCGGGAATGGTGCGCATCAGTGCAATATCTTCATTACACTGGTGAGTAGCTCCGTCTTCTCCTACGGAGATTCCCGCATGGGTAGCGCCGATCTTTACGTTCAGGTGAGGATAACCGATAGAGTTGCGCACCTGTTCAAAAGCCCGTCCTGCGGCAAACATTGCGAAAGTGCTTGCGAAAGGCACCATGCCTGTGGTGGCAATACCAGCAGCAACGCCCATTAAATTGGATTCTGCAATACCGCAGTCAAAGAATCTGTCTGGAAAGGCTTTTTTAAAGGTACCTGTCTTGGTGGCTGCCGCCAGGTCTGCATCTAAAACCACCAGGTCATCATGTTCTTTTCCCAGTTCTACAAGGGCTTCCCCATAGCTGGCTCTTGTTGCGATCTTTTTTACTTCTGACATAATGCTTCCTCCACTTTCTTTAAGTCTTCCATGGCTACTGCATACTGTTCATCATTTGGAGCCGTTCCATGCCAGGATACTTGGTTCTCCATAAAGGAAACGCCTTTACCTTTTACCGTTTTGGCGATGATGGCAGTGGGAACCCCTGTGACTTCTCTTGCTTCCTTGAAAGCAGCTTCTAACTGGTCGAAATCATTTCCGTCTTCCACATTGATTACATGGAAGTTAAAGGCTTCAAATTTCTTATCAATGGGGTAGGGAGAGTTGACTTCCTCAATGGAACCGTCGATCTGCAGTCCATTGTTGTCCACGATTACCACCAGGTTATCTAATTTTTTCGCTGCAGCAAACATAGCTGCCTCCCATACCTGACCTTCTTCAATCTCTCCGTCGCCCAGTAAAGCATAGACCCGGTAAGATTTGTTCTGAAGTTTGCCGGCAAGGGCCATACCGCAGGCTGCGGAGATTCCCTGTCCTAAAGATCCGCTGGACATATCAATGCCAGGCGTATGCTGTTTGCAGGGATGTCCCTGTAAATGAGAACCGATCTGGCGCAGTGTCAGAAGATCTTCCACTGGAAAGTATCCTTTGTGTGCCAGTGTGGCGTAAAGTCCTGGAGCGGTGTGTCCTTTGGATAACACGAAACGGTCCCGGTCTGGATCGTTTGGATTCTTCGGGTCTACGTTCATCTCTTCAAAATATAAATAGGTAAAGATCTCTGTGGCAGATAAGGAACCGCCTGGGTGACCTGCTTTTGCCGCATGAACGCCGGAAATGATGCCTTTGCGTATTTCATTTGCAGTTTTTTGAAGTTCTAACTTATTCATATGATCCTCCTAATTATTCACCAAAGACAGCTTTGTAGTCTTCCTGGAATTTAGCGATGCCTGCGTCTGTCAAGGGATGTTTTGTCATGGTCTCAATTACGTTGTAAGGTACGGTTGCAATGTGAGCGCCTGCCAGAGCACAGTCTGTTACATGGATCGGATTGCGCACGCTTGCTGCAATAATCTGTGTGTCCAGCCCTGCAATGGAAAAGATATCTGAGATCTCACGGATCAGATCTACGCCCCGGACATTGATGTCATCCAGACGTCCCAGGAAGGGAGATACATAAGTTGCCCCTGCTCTTGCTGCCAGAAGGGCCTGGTTTGCATTGAATATAAGAGTTACGTTTGTCTTGATTCCTTCAGCGGTCAGAGCTTTGCAAGCCTTTAAACCTTCCACTGTCATAGGAATCTTAACTACCATATTGGGATGGATGGCAGCGATCTCTTTTCCTTCTGCAATCATTCCCTCTGCATCTGTGGTGGTAGCTTTTACTTCTCCGCTGATAGGTCCATCCACGATACTAGCAATCTCTGCGATTACCTCGTTAAAATCTCTGCCTTCTTTTGCGATCAGAGACGGGTTGGTGGTAACTCCGCAGATTACTCCCATGTCATTTGCCTTCTTGATATCTTCTACATTTGCAGTGTCGATAAAAAATCTCATAATGATCTCCTTCCTGTTATTCTTATCCCTGAGGGTTACTCTTATGCTTCATTTTCAAAATCAACGATTCTCTGTACTTTGTCTTTGGATCTGCTGTTCTCATCGTAAGTGCAGGACAGATATTCTTTTACCATGGTTTTGGCAAGCTGAATACCGATAACCTGAGAGCCCATGGTGATGATGTTGGCATGGTTGGAAAGTTCTGCTCTCTGTGCCTGATATACATCATGGATACATGCTGCATAAGCGCCTTTTACCTTGTTTGCCGCGATGGATACGCCGATTCCAGTTCCGCATACTACGATTCCCCGGTCAAATTCTTTTGCTGCCACTGCTTTTGCGCAGGCGATCGCTACATTTGCATAGATGGGATCGTCGCTGCCGAAATCTGTCACTTCATGCCCTAACTCTTTTACATATTCCATTAACTCTTTTTTAAATTCTGCTGCGTTTGGGTCACATCCGAATACAATTTTCATATCTTTTCCTCCTGTTAGCTTTTTCTATCATTTTATCATATTACATTATAAATTTTCTATCATAAATCATTATAAATAATTTCTCATTTCACCTAAAGAATCATAGATGCAGGTAGGTTCTGTGTCGGATTCGGCTACAGTCTGCATATCTGCCTCGCCGGTCAGTACCAGGAATCCTTTTGCTCCGTTGTTGACGCCTGTTGCCACGTCTGTATAGAGACGGTCCCCTACAAAGGCAATTTCTTCTGCCCGATAGCCGGTGATCTCTGTGATCATATCCAAAGTTTCTTTCCAGGGTTTGCCCAGGAACCGGGGTTCTACGCCGGTGGATTCTGTGATCAATCGGCACATTGCGCCGCAGTCCGGCATAAATCCATAATCTGTGGGGCAGTTGGTGTCCATATGGGTAGCGATAAAAGGAACGCCGTTGCGGATATAGTGGCATATTTTATCTAGTTTTTCATAGGTCAGCGTGGTGTCAAAACTCTGTACAGCCACGTCCGGGTCTTCCTGTACCAGGTTGATGCCGCGTTTTTTCCAGTTATCTTCCAGAAGAGGCGTACCGTTTAAGTAAACCTTTGCTCCAGGATAATTTACTTTTAAAAATTCTGCGCATACATCCCCTGCTGTGACGATCTTATCTTCTGTAACATCCAGTCCCAGTTTATGCAGCTTTTCTACATAAACAGAAGGGACTTTGGAAGCGTTGTTGGTGAAAAAAATATACTCTCTGTCTTCTGAATGTTCCACCTCGTGGATAAAGTCCATGGCGCCTTCAATCATGGTATCGCCCAGATATATAGTGCCGTCCATATCCAGGACAAACAGTTTTACGCCTTTTAAAGCCTCTTCTTTTTTCATCATAATACAATACCCCTTATCCGTAGATTTCTTTTGTAATCTTGTCTGCGATCTCTTCCAGACGTCCGTTGTCCTTTGCAAACTGTAAGATGGAGTAACGGGGACGTACTTTGTAACCTTCGATTAAGCTGGAGTGGAACAGATCTCTCTCAATGCCGATTTCTTTTGGATTGCTTGGCGCGCCGCCTTTTTTCAAAAGTTCTTCAATCTCTTCGTGGGAAGGACAAAGATCCATTACCCCTTCTGGAAGAATGTCTTTTAACTCTTCAAAGAAACGAGCGATAATCGGTGTGGCAACGCCTACCTGAATGCCATGGTGATTTGGGTTTAAGCCTCTTGCGATAAAGTCCATCTCCCAGAAGTGAGACAGCATATGCTCTGCGCCGGATGCCGGTCTGGACATATTTACTAAGGCCATAGCTACTCCTGTCAGGGTCAGCGCTTCCAGTAAAGCTCCCAGAGATTCTGCGTCTCTTGTCTTTAAACCTTCTGCCTTTGAGAAACATTTATCTAATGCTCTGTTTACCAGCTCTACGCAGGTGTCGCAGCGATAGTCGTTGTTGGCTTTTACTGCCAGATCCCAGTCTACGATAGCGGTGATTTTTCCTACCACGTCTCCGAATCCTGCCTGGATCAGATCGTCGGGAGCAGTCTGAAGGATGTCGGTGTCTCCGATCAGCCCGTAAGTGAGGTGAGCGTCATAGGAATATTTATATCCAGCGGAGATTAAAGGCGCTCCGTCTGCTACGTAACCGTCCATGGAAGGCGCGGTAGCTACGATGATATAAGGAAGTTTTGTTCTGGAAGTTACATATTTTACAGAATCGTTAATAACGCCGGATCCTACAGCGATCATAAGATTTACGTCTGGGTCCTGTTCCTGCAAAATTCTTCCAACTACGGATTCGTTTGGAATCAGAATGTCATCGCCGGAATCAAAGAGAAGCTCTTTGAGGTTGAATCCATCGTTTTTGAGAAGTTCTACTGCTTTCTGGCCAGCCACCTTATATGTATTCTGGTCGAAAACAACGAGAACTTTTCCGTCTTTGAAAGGCGCAGCTACTTTTGGAAGCTCTTCAATGGCTCCTTTACGAATCACCATGTCATGGACACTAAAATTATGGCGGCGTCCGCAAGAACAGTCGAATTCTGTTCTGGGCATTTCATTGATACTCATGTTTAGGATCTCGTTCATTTTCGTTACCTCCTGCTATTTAGATTATTTTTACATTTGTTCAATCATTGTTGCTGGGAAAAGATGTAAAAGTGATTGATTTAAGGTTCTGTGATTCTATCTTTTTCTTATTGTTATGGTTAGATTATAGTTCCTCTTTTTCCTTTTGTCAATATATATATTTGCAATATTTCAATTTATTTCTTTGTTTTTTCAATATTTCACGGATTTTTATGAAATATATTTACATTTGTAAAAATAAAAGAGAATCTTTAAGGATTTTTGAGATGGAAGGGGAAAAAGAAGAAAAAATAAGGTGTGGAAATTAGAGCCTCAAAAAGAGTGGAAGAATCTTTATATTTACTATTGTAAACATAGAGCGGGAGCTGATTCTTTTAAAAAGGATGTTCTTTTGGAAGGTTCCAGTACTTGCAGGAGGGGACTGCCTGAAGCATTGTTTGAAAAAATAAGAGGAAAAGTAGAAAAAATTTTTCTCTATTGTAAAAATCTCCCATTGCAGGTAAAATGTTTACAAAATTAAAAACAAAAAAGAGATTTAATTAAAAAAACAAAATAATTATCTAAATTATCTGATAACTATATTGTAAAATAAAGGAAAAGGAGATGGTTTCGTGGGGCTTGCTGATTTAACCATGAAGGAATTGATTACAGTGGATTACAACTGTGGATGCGGACGCCATCATCATATGGCAATTGATCATTTGGCAGTGGGAAAGGGAGCGGTTCAGAAATTACCTGAGTTTCTGGAAGATCAGAAGATGAAGGATGGAACCCCTCTTACAAAAGAAGATAAGATTTATGTAGTTGCAGATGTGCATACCTGGAAGGTTGCCGGGGAAAAGGTATATCAGATGGTGAAAGAGGAAGGATATCCGGTAGAATATTATATTTTTCCTCATGAAGAAATGCATACCAACGAAATTTTTATCGGGGAATTAGAGGATGCTATGCCCAAAGATGTGAAGCTGCCTCTGGCAGTGGGGTCCGGCACCATCAACGATTTAACCAGAATGGTTTCTTTCCAGAGAGAGATTCCTTATTACATTATAGGCACCGCGCCTTCTATGGACGGTTTTGCCACAGATGTTGCGCCTGCCACGATAAAAGGCTTGAAATGCAGTCTCCCGGCTCACTGTGCCAGCGGAATTATCGGAGACACAGATTTTCTCTCTACAGCGCCGGATTATATGGTGGCGGCGGGAATTGGAGATATTATTGCAAAATACATTGCCATCAATGACTGGAAACTTTCTAAGATCATCAACGGAGAATATTTCTGCGAGGAAGTATCAGAACTTATGCTGAAGTCTACGGATAAAGTTGCAGCCAGCGTCAACGGGCTGGTATCCGGCGATCCAGAGGCTTATCAGTATCTGATGGAGTGTCTTGTCCTGATTGGAATTGCAATGGGGTACGTGAATAATTCCAGACCAGGTTCTGGAGCAGAACATTCTATGGGCCATGTGCTGGAGATGAAATGTGCATTGAAAGGCCTGTACGGAGAGCTTCATGGTACATCTGTCGGCATGGCTACCTGTGTGATGACAGAAATGTATCAAAAATTCTTAACTCTTGACATAGACTATGATAAGGCAAGAAGACATGCAGAAGCCTTTGACTATAATCAATGGGCGAAAGAGATTGAGAGAGTGTTTGGCGCCAGTTCCGATGCGATCTTCAAAGTATATGAGAAAGCACATCAAAGTGATCCTGATGTGGTAAAAGCCAGAATAGATATAATTGAGAAACATGAGAAAGAGATCCGGGAAGTGCTGACTGAGACGGTGCGCAAAGCGGCGAAAGCGCCGGAATACATAGGAGCTATGAACGGCATGACGTCGCCGAAAGAATATAAAGTATTTTCAAAAGAAGAATTCAGGGATATTCTGCTCTATACAAAGGAGCAGAGAGACCGCTACGCAGGACTTCAGTTCTTCTATGATCTTGGGGTGTTAGAAGAACTGACAGATTATATCATTGATAAGTATTATGACTGATGAAAGGAGGAGGGATATGAGCTTATCAAAAGAGGAGGCTTTAAAAGGGGTTGAACTTTTTGTTCTGGATATGGACGGAACATTTTACCTGAGTGACAGCATCATTGAAGGTTCCCTGGATTTTATCCGGAAATTAGAAGACATGGGTAAGGAATTTCTGTTTTTTACAAATAATGCGTCCCGTGTTTCTTCCTTCTACCAGAAAAAACTTGCCAAGATGGGACTTGAGGTGGAAGTTTCGGATATTGTGACAGCGGGAGATGTTACCATTGAATATCTGAAATCTTTTTATCCTGGAAAGAGGGTGTATCTAAACGGAACGCCTCTTCTGGAAGAAAGTTTTCAGGAAAAAGGAATCTGCCTGGTGCAGGAGGACCCGGATGTTGTGGTGCAGAGTTTTGACATGACGTTAACCTATGAGAAGTTAGAGAGAATCTGTACCTTTGTCAGAAACGGAGTTCCTTTTTTGGCAACTCATATGGACACCAACTGTCCTGTGGATTATGGTTTTATTCCTGACTGCGGAGCAATGTGTGATCTGATCACTTCCTCCACCGGCGTAAAACCCAAATTCCTGGGAAAGCCATGTAGAGAGACCATGGATATGATTCTGAAAATTACAGGAAAAACAGTAGATCAGATCGCTTTTGTGGGAGACCGGATCTACACGGATGTGGCTACAGGGGTAAAAAATGGCGCGAAAGGATTTTTGGTGCTGACTGGGGAAGCTGACATGCAGACAGTGGCGGAATCAGAGGTGGAACCCACTTGTGTGTATGATTCCCTCTATGAAATGTCTCAATATCTTTAGGATTTGAGAATAAATATGGAGAAGAGAATATTAGGAGGTTAGAAAATGGCAAAATATTTTATGGGTATTGATATGGGGACAGGAAGTGTCAGAGCAGCGATCTTTGATGAAAAGGGAAATAATATGGCTTATGATGTTCAGGATTATGAGTCTATCTTCCCCAGAAACGGATGGGCAGAGCAGGATGATAAAGGCTGGTGGGAAGCTTTAAAGAAAGCTATTCCCAACGCAATACATAAATCAGGGGTTGACCCGGAAGAGATTATTTCAGTGGCTTGCGACGGAACATCCAGCACCACGATTTTGTTAGATAAAGATGGAAATACTGTGAGAACACCGATTCTTTGGATGGACGTTAGGGCTGTTACAGAGGCGGCAAGTATTTCAGAACTGGGCAAAGACTGCGACGCTATTAAATTATACCGCTCCGGCGTTCCGGCAGAGAGTTTGATCCCCAAATGTATGTGGGTGAAAAAACATGAGCCGGAAAATTGGGCAAAAACAGAGACAATCTTCGAGCTTACCGGCTGGGCCCACTGGAAATTATCTGGAAGAAAGACCACGAATATGTCTGTGGCAGCTTTCCGGTGGCTGTATGACGATAAAAATGGCGGTTTTCCACAAGACCTCTACGAAGCAATTGGCTTAGAAGATATTGTTGATAAATTCCCCAAAGACGTTTTGAAGACAGGAACGCCTATCGGCCATGTCAGTGAAGAAGCCGCAAAAGAATTGGGAATGAGCACAAAGACCATGGTAGTAGAAGGAACCTTGGATGCAGTTGCCTGTATGGTAGGCGTTGGAAGTGTAAATCCTGGCGGAATGGCGCTGATCGCTGGTACGTCCAGTTGCCTCTTTGGACTGTCTGAGACAGACTTCCACAAACTTGGCGTAAATGGAACTTACCCCAATCTGCTGTATGATGGAACCAGTTTGGTGGAAGGCGGCCAGGCAGCCAGCGGCGGAATCCTTACTTGGTTTAAGAATAACCTGATTCAAAAAGAATGGGTGGAAGAAGCAAAAGAACGCAACATGAATATTTTTGATCTGATCACAGAGAAGGCAGAAAAGATTCCGAAAGGATGCGAAGGCCTGGTTATGATCGACTACTTCCAGGGAAACCGTGCTCCTTATTCGGACTCTGCAGCAAGAGGCATGTTCTGGGGACTTTCTCTTGGAACTACCACAGCTCATATTGCAAGAGCAGTTTATGAAGGCGTTGCATATGGAGCAAACCATTGTATCGTAACCATGAGAGAAGCTGGATACGATGTGAAAGAAATCTATGCCTGCGGCGGTATTGCAGAATCTGATTTCTGGATGCAGATGCATTCTGATATTATCGGAGTACCGATGTATACCACAAAAGAAAGCCAGAGCGCAGGATGTCTGGGCAACTGTATGATTGGTGCAGTTGGATGCGGCGTCTATAAAAACCTGCAGGAAGCAGCAGAACACATGGTACAGATTGATAAAGAATACCAGCCGAATCCAAAGGCACATGAAGAATATCAGTTCTATATGGACTGCTATGTTGATACCTGGCCATTGATGAAAGACCTGGTTCATAGAGCAGTAGATCACGTAAATAAATAATAAAGTAATAAAAAATTTCCCATTAAATAAATAGTCTCAAAAAAAGGAGCAGGCTGAATTGCCTGTTCCTTTTGTTCTCTTATAGGAAATTCCTTCGGATTTCCTATAAGAGAACAATAATATGCGCACTCGTGCAAAAGGAATATGCCGCAAAACGACGCGCAGGTTCTTTTATAGATCTAAAAATTTATGTAAAGCATAGGCAATCCCATCTTCATCACAAGACTTTGTGACGAAGTCAGCGGCCTCCTTGATGGGATCTTCTGCATTTCCCATGGCAACTCCAAGGCCGGCATACTGGATCATGGAAATATCATTGTAGGCATCTCCAAAAGCAATAGAAGCTTCCCGCGGTATATTGTGATATTCTAAAATAGCTTTTAGACCGTTGCCTTTTTCTGTCCCGGCTGGAACAAAAGAGAGAAAGTGAGGTTCCGAACGGAAAATATTTGCAGAATCACCAAAAAGACGTTCTGCTTCCGGAATTATTTTTTTTAAGAGTTCTGGATCTGCAGCGATAAAACATTCATTTAATTTTTCTTCGTTGTATGGAGAAAAATCATTTGTTTCTTTTAATTTTAGAGCGTTGATTCTGGCTTCGTTTTGCACATGAGGATTCTGGATATTGTCAGAAACCACATAAGTGTCATAATACATCAGAAAATCTCCGCCGATAGATTTGGAAAATTCAGATACTTTTCCTACAAGATAAGGGGGCAGATAGTGATTGTCAATGATTTTTCCAGTCTTGCATTCTATGGCCTGACAGCCGTTGTAAGTAATAATATATCCGCCATACTGGTCTAACTTCAGCTCCTGGGCGGTAGGAAGTACGCCATAAGTGCAGCGGCCGGAAGCCACCACCACCATTACCCCTTTTTCCTGAAGTTCCAGCAGAACTTTCTTGGTCTCAGGGGTAATCTCTTTTTTACTGTTTCTTACAGTTCCGTCTATATCCAATGCGATTATCTGATAATTCAATATACATTCCTCCTTTTGTAAGTTATCTTTATCTTAGCATAATACGGAAAAAATTACAAAGACATTTTTCCTGAGTTTTTACATATTTACCTTGGTATTATCATAAGATTGTGGAAAAGCTGTCAAAAATGTTCATATTTTTGATAGAAAATTTTTTCTTCCTTGAGAAAATCCGCTATATCTAGCATAATAATAAAATATAGATGACGCAAAGGGAAAATTTTCAGAAAAAGGAGGAGACGCCATGTTTATTTTAAATGAAAAGGACAGAGATTACAGACATGGAGATCATGGACCGAAATATTTAGAGAAAGGCCCTCGAATGAATTTTGGACTGGTTCAGGTGTTGCCTGGGGAGACGGTGCCCCCTCATGTTCACCAGATTATGCAGGAAAGTTTTTATATTTTGGAAGGAACTGTCACCATGAAGATTGATGAAAAAGAATGTGTTTTGAATCCTGGAGATTATATTCATCTGGAACCAGGAGAGGCACATAAAGTTTCCAATTTTGGGGAGGTTAATGTGAAAATGATCGTGACGGCTGCGCCCTTTATGGAAAATGATAAAAAGATGATAGAAGAATAAGTAAAAAGTATGTTATATCGTACAAAGTAATAGCAGAATAGAAGAGCAATAGGAGTGAAAATAATATGCCTGTAGATATGTACAATCAATCAATATTCCTTGTTTTGAAAGCTGCTTATTTATATTATATTGAGAATCTTTCTCAGAATGAGATTGCGCAGCGGTTAAAGATATCCATTACTACGGTTTCCAGACTGCTGAAAAAGGCAAAAGAGGAAAAAATTGTTGAGTTTGTGATCAGAGATCCTTACGTAGAATGCATTCATTTAGAACAGGGCCTGAAGGAGACTTTCGGCTTAAAAGACGTTGTGATTGCCCCAGGAGTTCAAAATGGCCGGGAAGACGCCATTGTGGATGAAAAAGATGAAGAGAGTGTGAAAAAGCTGGTTGCCCTGGAAGGGGCCCGATACCTGCAGCGGATTATCAAAGATAATGATGTGCTTGGAATTACCTGGGGAAGCACCATCTATCATCTGATCAATTACCTGAATCCGGCTCAGAAAGTGGGGGCAACTTTTGTGACCCTTCATGGGAGCATTGCTTTTTGCGACAGCGAGCTGGATGTGCGGACACTGGTAACCAGGATTTCCAAAGCATTTTCCGGGACGAATTACCCACTGCTTACGGAAGCTCTTATGAGCAGCAAACAGACTGCAGATATTATCAAACAAGAGAAAAATATACAGAAAGTCTATCAGAAGTTTGATGAAATCAATATTGCCATTACAGGGACCGGTTCTTTTTATCCAGAATTGTGTTCCGTTTTGGCCAAGCCGGAGTTTATGACGGAAGAAGAATTGAAGAAGCTTCAGGAAAAAAATGTGGTAGGAGATATTGCCCTTCGTTTTATTGACCGTGATGGAAACGAATGTGAGACAGATCTCAGAGACAGAATGATTTCTATTGATTTGGATAAATATAAAAAGATAGATACAAAGATCACCATTGCCTCTGGTTCTCAGAAAGCTCAGACGATACTCAGCGAGCTGAAAGGGAAACTCATTGACGTTCTGATTGTGGATTATGAGCTGGGCATGGAGATCATGGGTTTAAAGAAACTGGAAGGGGAATGAAAATGACCTCAGATGTATATACCCAATCGGTTTATTTGATGATGCAGGCTTCTCACCTGTACTATACCTGCGGAATGTCTCAGCAGTCCATCGCGGACCAGCTGGGAGTATCTGTGACCACCGTTTCAAGATTGTTGAAAAAAGCAAAGGAAGAAAAACTGGTTCGATATGTGATTGACGAAGCATGTGGAGAATGTATGCTTCTCTCAGAAGAGATTCAAAAAACATTCAACCTGAAAGAAGTGGTAATCGCGCCAAGAACTTTAAATGAAAAATATTATCGTTCTCCTTCCGACAAACGGAAAGTAGTTGCCCTGGAAGGAGCCCGCTATTTGCAGCGCACCATACAGGACAACGACGTGTTGGGGATTTCCTGGGGACGGATTGTATGCGATATGCTGCTTTATTTGAACCCATCTCACAAGAGCAACACGAAATTTGTGACTCTTCATGGGAATCTGGGAAACTGTATTGAAAAAGATTTGGAAGAATTAGTAAAAGGGATGGCAAAGGTTTTTTCAGGCAGATATTATTATCTGGCTTCCAGGGCCCTTCTTCCCAAAAAAGAAATGGCGGACGAGATCAAAGAAAAAGAAAATGCAAAAAAAGTTTTTGAGATGTTTCAGCATGTGAATATTTCCATTACAGGAATCGGAACCTGGTATCCGGTGCCCATGTCTATTTTAACAGAAAATGGATTTTTGACAGTGGAGGAACAGAGAAAACTGTTAAAAGAAGATGTGGTAGGGGATATCGGCCTCCGATTTTTTAACAGTAAAGGGGAAGAATGCAACACGGAGCTTGCAGACCGTCTTCTTTCTATTGATCTTTGTCAGTTTAAAAAGATTGAGAAAAAAATAACAGTGGCGGCAGGACTTGAAAAGAGACATACCATTTTCAGGGCTTTAAAGGGAGGCTTGATTGATGTTTTGATTATTGATGAAGAGCTGGGCAGGGAATTGTTGGAAATTAATAAAAATAATGAGAAATAGGAATAAATTTTATGAAAATATCATATGGGTAGAGAAAATAATTTCAATATTTTATTGTGAAAGTGAATATGATAGGATAAAGGCACCTGAAAAAAGTATACTGATTGAACATGAATTATTCAATGAAAGTATCATAATTTCACCGTGAATCATTCTTGGGGGATATTTATGGTGAATCAAAACATACGGAGGAGGTAATAGCAATGAATGAGTACATTATGACAATCGACGAAGGAACTACAAGTGCACGGGCAATTATTTTTGATCATTCTGGAGACATGGTCAGCATTGCACAAAAAGAATTCACACAGTTTTATCCGAAACCAGGCTGGTTGGAGCAGGATCCCATTGAGATCTGGACCACCACCATGGAAGTAATTGGAAAATGTATGGCTCAAAGCGGCTTAAGTCCAAAACAGATCAAAGCTATCGGAATTACCAACCAGCGTGAGACTGTTGTAGTATGGAATAAGCACACTGGCATTCCTGTATACAGGGATATTGTATGGGGCGACAGAAGAACCGCAGGTTATTGTGACCAGTTAAAGGCAGAAGGCAAAGAGCCTATGATCAAAGAGAAAACAGGATTGATCGCAGACGCTTATTTCTCCGGCACAAAGATCAAATGGATTCTGGATAATGTGGAAGGCGCAAGAGCAGCGGCAGAAGCCGGCGATCTGTATTTCTCCAACATTGACGGATGGATTCTCTGGAACCTGACAGGAAGAGAAGCTCACATGACCGATTACAGTAATGCTTCCCGTACCTTGTTGTTTAATATTCATACCTTAGACTGGGATGATGAACTTTTAGAATTGATGAATATTCCAAAGAGTATGTGTCCAGAAGCAAAAGAGTCCAGCGGACATTTTGCATATACCAATGTACCAGAACTTTTTGAAGGCGAAAAAATTCCCGTAGAAGGAATTATCGGCGACCAGATGTCTGCTACCTTTGGACAGTGCTGCTTTGAGAGAGGCCAGGCTAAGATTACATGGGGAACAGCTGGAACTCTTACCATGAATACTGGAGATGAAGCTATCGTTTCTGAAAATGGACTGCTTACCACAATTGGATGGGGCGTAAACGGTAAAGTTCAGTATTTGTTAGAGGGTACCGTATACAATGCCGGATCTTCCGTACAATGGCTGAGAGACGAAATGAGATTCTTAGAAGCATCCAGCGACTCTGAATTTTTCGCAGCAAAATCCACACTGCCCTTGGGAACTGTTTATGTAGTGCCCTCCTTCTCAGGATTAGGAGCTCCTTACTGGGATTCCTATGCAAGAGGAACTATTTTCGGTATGTCCCGGGGCGCTGCCAAGAATGATATTATCCGCGCTACATTGGATTCCATCGGATATCAGACCAGAGATATTTTAGATGCAGTGGCTCAGGATATGAACGAGAAAATCGAACTTCTCCGGGTAGACGGTGGAGCAGCAAATAACAATATCATCACACAGTTTGCATCTGATATTTTAGGCATTAATGTAGAACGTCCAAGTAATGTAGAGACTACAGCGGCAGGGGCAGCTTATTTGGCCGGACTTTCTGTGGGATACTGGAAAGATGAAGCTGATATTTTAGCAAACAGAAAAGTAGATAAAGTATTTTCACCTGAAATGCCTGCAGATCAGAGAAAACGTCTCTATGATGGCTGGCGCAACTGCATCAAAGCTCTTATGGTTTGGAGTGAAGGTGAAAAGGAATTTACAAAATGATCCTACCTTAATTCAGACTTTTGATACATAGGGATACCATGCTGTTAGAGCGAGGCGGCTGGTTTTCTAATTAAAATGGGCTGCTGCAGTGAAAACTGGAACAGCCCGTTTTTTCTTATCTTATAGGATTCGAGTGTCAAAAGGGTGCGGCGCATCCGCTCTATCCCATATATTGATGTGCAAACTTGTTTGCAATAACAATATATGGGATGAGCGTAGCACCAAAGGTGCTTTTGACACCCGAATCCTTATAGGAAATTCCTCCAGATTTCCTATAAGATAAAAATAATATGCGCACTCGCACAAGAGGTAAAATATTGCTTCGCAATTGTGCTCGGCGCGCAAAGTGTCCAGTCCCCTCATGAGTGATGGGTTAGGGGAGATGATGCGGTCCTGCCCACTTTTTGCTCTTAATAGGAAATTACTTCGGATTTCCTATTTAAGAGAAAAAAGACTTATCGCACTGCGGCGGAAAGGAAATGAACCGCAGGAGCGGCCCGCCGCAGGCGGAGAATCCTGCGAAGCAGGATTCTTTCTTGTTAAGGTGTTATAATCCCGTTTCATGTTCAAAAAGTGAGAAAATTTTTTCATGCATGAAAGAAAAATTTTTCAATGTTGAAAAGGGTATTTTGGGTTGTTATACTAGAGTCACAATAAGAGAAAAGAGAAGAAACTTAGTCAGGAAGGAGCAGGAAAATGAAAACAGATGTTTTGATTATTGGTGGTGGTGTAATTGGTTCTGCAATTGCACATCAGCTTTGCAAGTATAATGTAGACGTTACACTTGTAGAAAAAGAAAGCGATGTCTGTACTGGCACCAGCAAGGCAAATTCATCTATGCTTCATGACGGTTACAATGTAGACAAACATAAACTGAAGGGTCAGTTGTGTTTGAAAGCCACCAAGGAGATTTATGCAGATCTCTGCAAAGAGCTCCATGTGGATCTGAATATTATCGGATCTATTGTTGCCGGATTTGAAGATAAAGATATGGAAACGATCAATCATCAGATGGAGATGGCCAAAGAAAACGGAATTCAGGGAATGAAGATTCTTACACGGGAAGAAATGCTTGCAGCAGAGCCGAATATGAATCCGGAAGTAAAATTCGGGCTGTTAGATCCCAATACAGGTGTGCTGAATCCTTTTGAATTGACCATGGGCTTGGCAGAAAATGCTGTGTTAAATGGAGCGAAAGTATATTTAAACACAGAGGTGACAGATATCGTGGTAAAAGATCAGAAAATTGATTCTGTTGTCACCACAAACGGAACCTTTTATCCAAAGGTTGTGATCAATTCAGCAGGTCTTTATTCTGATAAGATCGCAGCTATGGTAGAGGAGATAGATTTTACAGTAAAACCAAGAAAAGGCCAGTATTTCCTGTTTGACAAACAATATGGCGATCATGTAAAACATGCAATTTACTCTGCGCCTACTGCTTTTTCCAAAGGTATGATCATCCTGCCTACCACAGAAGGCAATATTCTGGCAGGTTCTAATGCGGAACTGATGGATGATAAGACAGATTTTGCCACCACAGCAGATGCATTAAACAATATTTACGGAACAATGATTCACAAGTTATATCCGAAGCTGCCTAGAATGGGAGACGTTACTACTGCATTTGCAGGACTTCGCGCAGTATCAGATACAGAAGACTTTATCATTTCCCATGCAAAGACAGTTCGGGGCATGATCAATCTGGCAGGTATTCAGTCGCCGGGATTGTCTTCCGCACCGGCTATTGCAGAGATGGTAGAGGGACTTGTGAGAGAAGTAGGCCAGGATCTTGACTGGAGCGAGAAGAAAGATTATGTGATCGGACGTCCTGCACCTATTGTTTTGAATAAATTGTCCTATGAAGAGAGAAGCCAGCTGATCGCAGAGAATCCTGATTATGGTCAGATCATCTGCCGCTGTGAGTCCATCAGCAAGGGCGAGATCTTAGACGCCATCCGCAGACCGATTCCGGCAACCTCATTAGACTCCATTAAGCGCAGAACACGAGCAGGCATGGGAAGATGCCAGGGAGGATTCTGCGGACCCAGAGTAGTAGGCATCATTGAACAGGAACTGGGAATCTCTCCATTGGAAGTGACAAAGAGAGGAAAAGAATCCAGAATTCTGGCAATGAGAGCAAAAGAACTTGCTTTGCAGGAAGGAGGCAGCCATGAAAAAATTAAATTATGATATCGTTGTGATCGGCGGCGGTCCTGCTGGTATGGCGGCTGCTCTGGAAGCAAGAAAAGCTGGAATAGAGAAGATACTGATTTGCGAGAGAGGATCTAAGTTAGGCGGTATTTTGGAACAATGTATACATAATGGATTTGGACTTCAGTATTTTAAGGAAGAATTGACAGGTCCAGAATATGCCACAAGATTTTCAGATCAGGTAGAAGCCTCTGATATAGATGTAAAAGTAAACACCATGGTTCTGGATATCCAGGAGGATAAGAAAGTAATTGCTGTAAGCCGGACAGACGGTTTGTTTGAAGTAGAGACCAAAGCGGTAATTCTTGCTATGGGATGCAGAGAGAGAACAAGAGAATCTATCACAATCCCAGGGGATCGGCCTTCAGGGGTTATGACTGCTGGAACAGCACAGAGATATGTGAACATCAATGGATACCTTCCGGGAAAAGAAATTGTGATCTTAGGTTCCGGCGATATCGGCTTGATTATGGCAAGACGTATGACTTTTGAGGGCGCTAACGTAAAAGGCGTGCTGGAATTGATGCCCTATTCTACTGGTCTTGTGAGAAATAAAGTACAATGTCTGGATGACTTTGGTATTCCCCTGTATTTAAGTCACACCATTACAAGGATTCACGGAAAAGAGAGAGTGGAAGCTGTTTCCATCGCCGAAGTGGATGAGAACAAGAACCCCATTCCAGAAACAGAGATCACCGTTCCCTGCGATACCTTGCTTCTGTCTGTGGGCCTTGTACCTGAAAACGAACTTTCTAAGAAAGTCGGAGTAGAATTGGATCCAGTTACAAAGGGAGCTGTCACAGACGAAAAGAGAAGAACAAGCGTAGACTGGGTATTTGCATGCGGCAACGTTCTTCATGTACATGATCTGGTAGACAATGTAACCCAGGAAGCAGAGTTAGCAGGAAATGCAGCGGCAGGTTATATCAAGGGAACCTACCAGCCCAGAAAGAATCCGATTCAGATGACTCCTGGCGATAATATCGGCTACGTGGTTCCTCAGGCCATTCATTATGATGATCCCTCTCAGAAAGTGATTAAACTGTACATGAGAGTGAAGAATCCGAAAGAAAACATAAAAATGGTGATTAAGAGCGATAAGGGAGATGTCCTGGCAGAATTTAAGAAGGATATTGTAGAACCTGGCTCTATGGTAAATCTGGCATTGCCTACCATGAAATTGTCAGATGATATTTCCAGTATTACCGTATCTTGCGAAGAATAGGAGGAATGGATCATGGCAGAGGTTAAAATAATCTGCATCGGGTGTCCCAAGGGATGCAGCATTCATTTAGAACACGATGACAACAATAATATTCTTTCTATTTCCGGTTACGGATGCAAAAATGGAGAAGAATATGCAAAAAATGAATTTACCGCTCCGGTGAGAATTTTTACTTCCACAGTTAAAGTAACAGGAGGAGATCTGCCTCTGGTGCCTGTGAAGACAAAAGATGCTGTTCCAAAGGCGATGCTGATGGAATGCGCAAGAGAATCCTGCCGGGTAGAGGTAAAAGCGCCGGTAAAAATCGGCGATGTGATCAAGAGTAACTTCTGCGGCACAGGTATTGACCTGGTAGCTGCAAGAAATATAAATGCAATTTAATATCATATAAAAATGGAGGTAGATGATTATGATTACACAAGACAGAATGTATAGCCCATTATTGAACCCACTGTACGAAGGATGCGATATGAACGACTTAGTAGTTGGTACATATCTGATCGGCGCAGACAAAGAGGAAAGCGCTATTGTAAAAGCAGCCAGCATCGGTATTGAGCAGACCACTGGTTCCTGGGTGGACGTTCCAGAAGAGACAGACGAAGTAAGAGCAAAATATTGTTCTAAGATTCTCGGCATCTATGAAGTTCCTGCATATGAGAATCAGACCAACGTAAATATTTCTGTAGACGGACTGCGTTTCTATGTGATCCGCATCGGTTTCCCAGTAGCAAACATTGAAGACAACATTCCTCTGTTGATCGCTTCCATTACTGGTAACATTATGTCTATGCCTTACCTGAAATTACTGGATATCGACTTCCCGAAAAAATTTGCTGACAAATTCAAAGGACCAAAATTCGGTATCGACGGAGTTAGAGAGATCTTAAATGTACATGACAGACCATTACTGAACAACATGATCAAACCTTGTACTGGATATACTCCTGATGTTGGAGCAAAATTGTTCTACGAAGCGGCAGCAGGCGGCGTAGATATCATCAAAGACGACGAGTTGATCGGCGGAGACCGTTCCTTCAATAAGTTAAAAGACCGTGTAGTTGCTAACATGGACGCAGTAGAGAGAGCAAAAGCAGCAAAGAATGGTGAGAACACCATGTATGCTTGCAACATTACTGACGAAGTTTACAGACTGAAAGAAAACGCTATGACAGTAATCGAAAACGGTGGAAACTGTATTATGGTTGACGTTCATGGTATCGGCTATACTGCATTGAGAATGCTGGCAGAAGATCCAGATATCACTGTTCCGATTCTTGGACACTCCTGCTTCAACGGTGCCTTCACATGTTCTCCATATCAGGGCATGAGCTCCAAAGTTGTTTTGAAATTAGTGAGACTCTGTGGATGTGATATTTACCTGACACAGCCTCCTTATGGAAAATTTGACAATACCTTTGATAACTACATTACAAATATCATCACCACAAAGGCAAAATTCTACGACTTGAAGCCATCACTGCCATTCGTAGGCGGCGGCGTTGTTCCTGGATTAGTTCCGAGATTCATGAAAGACTGCGGAAACGACGTACTTCTTGGCGTTGGCGCTGGTATCCACGCACATGGCATGGGACCGCAGGCTGGTGCAAAGGCATTCCGTGTTGCAATTGACGCATGCATGAATGACGTACCTCTCCGCGAAGCAGCTAAGAACAGCAAAGAGTTAACATGGTCCATCAACAAATGGGGCATTTACGGAGAAGATCACAGCAAAGATCTGTATGCAATCTAATCACAGAGTTTTATCTGGTAGCCATAGTAAAATTCATAAATAAAAGCGGAAATGCTGCCATTCATTTCCAAAAGCAAAAGCTGTTGTTTTCGCAACAGCTTTTGTACTCTTATGGGAAATCCTTTCAGATTTCTCATAAGAGTACAAATGATTACCGCATTTATCAGGGAGGATAATGATGAGTAGAAAAATGTTATTTTTTGATGTAGACGAGACCTTGATGGATGGAAGAACTCAAAAGATACCGGACAGCGCAGTGAAAGCCATTACTCGGGCTCATGAAAAAGGGCATCTTATTTTTATTAACACCGGAAGGACCAAGTCCATTATGCCGAAATGTATGGAAGATATTCCCATTGACGGATTTGCCTATGCCTGCGGAAGCCATATTGAATATAAAGATTCCGTTCTTTTGGAAAAACTGGTAAGCCAGGAAGATATTTCTTATATAAGGGAGCAGGTATTTGCACACGATATGCAGGGAATCTTTCAGGGACCAGACTACTGCTATTTCGGAGTGGAAACTATAGTATATCTGGAGAGAGACCAGGAAGTAAAGACGAAAACTTTTGATTTCCCGGTAAAAGAATGTTATGATAATTTCAAGCATTTTTTGAAAATCTATGAGAGAGACTATATTACAGAAAAGAGGAGTATTCAGGAAGAAGGGATGAAGGTCAATAAGCTGGTAACCTTCCGCCAGGAATCCTGTGACTACGATTCTTTTCTGAAGGCTATGGGCGGGCGCTATCAGTTAATTGAAAATGGAGGAGGTTTTACGGAGATACTTCCCCTTCCTTATACCAAGGCTTCCTGTATTGATTTTCTGATGGAGTATTTTCATATTTCAGAAAAAGACTGTTACATTTTTGGAGACAGCCCCAATGATATGCCCATGATGACTCATGCCGGAATCAGTATTGCCATGGGAAATGGCTACGATTCGGTAAAAGAAGTCTCTGATTATGTGACTGCAGAGATTGATAAAGATGGTATTTACCTTGCGTTGAAGCATTTTGACATTATATAGTCAGAAAGTTTGAGGGATGAACATGATTAAATTATTTGTTACAGATATTGATGGAACTTTGATGGCAGATGGAACGCCGGTGCTGAATCCGGCTTACTACACTGCGGTTGAAAAACTCCAGGAAAGGGGAATTATCTTCGGCGTTGCCAGCGGAAGGCAGATTTTCAGCATTCAGAGGATTTTTGAGCCGGTAAAGGATGATATGCTGCATATTGGAGAGAATGGCGCTTTTGGTGTTTACCAGGGAAAAGAACTGTTTCACAGACCCCTGACAAAAGAAATGTCAGAGGAGATCGTAAAAGACACCAGGGCAATGCCTGGCTGTATGTGCATGTACGATACCAGATATGTCTCCTATTACGAAAAAGGCGGAGAAGAAGTTTACAATTTGATGAAAGACAAATTTCACTATCACTGCCAGATGGTAGAGGACCTTTTAGAGCTGGAGGAAACTTGTCTGAAGTTTTCTGTTTATCGTGCGGTAGATGTGGAAAAGGTAACCGATCAGGAGTTTAATCCAAAGTGGAAAAAGCGGGTGGAGGTGGCCTGCGGCGGTACATGCTTTATGGATCTGGTCAACAGAGGCGTCAACAAAGGCTCAGCCATTCGGACTGTTCAGGAAATGCTGGGGATAGATCCTTCTGAGACCTTGGTATTTGGAGATAATATCAATGATATTGAGATGTTAGAGGCAGCGGAATTTAGTTTTGCCATTGGGAATGCCCGTGAGGAAGTGAAAAATACAGCCTCCTATGTGGGAGAGGACAACCAGCATGACGGTGTGCTCAAAGTGATGAATACTCTGATCGAGGGCATTGATCAGGGCGCGGACATCCGGGAATTGTTAAAAAAATATAAAAAATAGAAAAACAACCCTTTAGAAACCATGGTTTTGCACTATGAAAATATTTCCCATCTTGATTTTTATAGGTAAAATGTGCAATATTATAAGTACCAGAAATTATATAATGTATACTTTGCTTTAGAAAGGAGACTAGTATTATGGGAAAATATTATGTAGGGTTTGATGCTGGAACACAAAGTGTAAAGGTGGTTATCTACAATCTGGAAATGGAATGTATTGCAGAAGCAAATTACCCCACCTATCTTTATTACCCCAATCCAGGCTGGGTAGAGATGAAAGTAGACGAATATTTGGACGCTGTAAAAAAAGGAATCCGTGACTGTGTAAATATAGCGAAAGAAAAAGGGATAGATCCTTCAGAAATCAAGGCGATCTTTGGAGACGGAATCATCTGCGGTATCGTTGGTGTGGACGAGGACGGCAATGCGATCACACCATATATCAACTATCTGGATTCCAGAACACAGAAAGACGTAGAAGAACTGACAAAGAAAAATTATTCTATCTGGGCGGAAGAAACTGGAAATGCAATTCCAAACTGTATGTTCCCGGCAATGTTTGCAAGATGGTTCCTTGCAAATAGCGAAGAATTCAAGGCAAAAGGAAAGAAATTTATGCACAACGCACCTTACGTTCTTTCCAAATTGGCAGGATTAAAAGCAGAAGACGCTTTTATCGACTGGGGCGCTATGTCCGGATGGGGGCTTGGATATAACGTTTACAAAAAAGAGTGGTCTCAGGAGCAGTTAGATATTCTTGGAGTTGACCGTTCTTATATGCCTAAGATCGTGAAACCTTGGGATATTATCGGCGGATTAACCAAAGAGATGGCAGAATTCACAGGATTGAAAGAAGGAACCGCAATCTGCGGAGGCGCTGGAGATACCATGCAGTCTATGTTGGGATGCGGACTGACAGGCCCGAATATGGCGGCGGACGTAGCAGGAACTTGTGCAATGTTCTGCGTATCCACAGACGGAATCAAACCAGAGCTGAGCACACCGGAATCAGGACTGATCTTCAACAGCGGTACTATGGAAAACAGCTATTTCTACTGGGGCTTCATCCGTACAGGCGGACTTTCTCTTCGTTGGTTCAGAGATAATGTATGCGATAAGATTGATGATGGAGATTACTATGATATTTTATCTGAGAAATCAAAAGACGTTCCTCCAGGAAGCAACGGCGTTCTCTTCCTTCCATATCTGACCGGCGGAACAGCAGAATTTGCAAATGCAAGCGGCTCTTTCCTGAATATGACCATGGACACAGACCAGAGCGTTCTGTGGAGAGCTGTTTTGGAAGCAATCGGATATGACTACATAGGCGTAACAGACGTATACCGCGGCGCGGGCGTAAACTTAGATAAAATTACCATTACAGAAGGCGGAAGCAGAAGTGATCTTTGGAATCAGATTAAATCCGACATGCTGAACAGTAAAGTAACTACGTTGAAAAAAGCAGGCGGAGCTGTTATGACTAACGTAGCTGTTGCTGCATATGCAGTAGGCGATATTGATAATCTGAAAGACTCCATGGAAAAATGGCTTGAAATCAAGAAAACCTATGAGCCAAACGCTAAGAATACAGAATATTACCGGAAAGTTTACGATGTACAGAATAAGCTTGTAAGAGAAGACATGAAGGCTGCATTCAATACATTAGAAAACATCAGAGAATTAAAATAGAGAGAATGAAAATAAAATGAAAGTTATGGGACGGGAATAAGGAATCCTATGGATCCCTATGAAAGTCAAATACCCCGCAGTCATACTGCGCTGTAAGTTTGAACTTTGGCCAGTTTGATGCGGGGGTATTATTTTGAAGACAGATGATTTTTTTACTTTAGATATACCATAAAATATAAGGATAGTTTCCATAACATTTAGAGAGAGGGATGTGATTCTATGTTTGAAGTATCATTGAGAGATAAAACCTGTATCATTACTGGAGCAAGTCAGGGAATCGGAAGAGCGATCGCTTTAACGCTGGCTCAGGCTGAACTGAAGGGCATGACAATCATTGACATCAAAAAAGATGAGAACAGCGAAGATACAATAAAAGAAATAGAGAAGATGGGAACAGAAGTAAAGTTCGTGATCGGCGACGTTTCCTCTGAAGATACTGTAAAAGAAGCCATTCAAGTTACCATGGATACCTGGGGAAAAATTGATATTCTTGTAAACAACGCAGGGATTGCAAATATGTGCGATCTGGAAAATACTACCCCGGAAATGTGGGACAGAGTATTGAACGTAAATCTTCGGTCTGTATTTTTGACTATGAAATATTGTACAGAAGTGATGAAAAAGCAGGGATATGGAAGTATTGTGAATATGTCTTCTATTTCAGGGGTAACCGGAGGAAGTACGGGACCAGAATATGGAGCATCCAAAGCAGGAATTATTGCACTGACTAAATATTCCGCAAAATTATTAGGGCCAGATAATATTCGTGTCAATGCGGTGGCTCCGGGAACCATAGCAACAGACATGATTAAAAGAAATTACAGCAAACTGACTCCGGAACAGTTGGAGAAAAAATTAGCTACTATTCCTATGAAACGTATGGGAGATCCAGAAGAAGTGGGGAAAGCTGTTTTATTCCTTGCCTCCGATATGGGCAGCTATGTAAGCGGCGATGTATTGATGGTGACGGGCTCCAGAATGAGTTGAGAAAGCTTAAAGATTGACTTTAAACAATGCGCTGAGGGAAGATACTCCTGCTGTCTTGGCGCATTGTTTTGCGGTTGCCTATGTGCTGGTTTATCTAGGAATAATTCCTCCACAAAGGGCTTCTGGCTAAACTTCACATAAAAAGAGATTTTTTCTCAAATAAAGTATTGACAAGCCCAAAATGATATGATATCATAAAGATCCACCGTGTGGTGAGGAATGCAAGAAAGCCCAGTATATAATATCTATATGTTATATGTTGGAACATAGCAAAATATGCAGTAGCATTTATCACTTTACATCAGGTGGAAAAGAAAATAAAAAAAGTTGAAAAAAGTTCTTGACAAAAGCGGCAGCAGATGATAAGATGTAGAAGTTGTCGCGCAAGAGAGACAACAGACAGCAAAGAAGGACAGAAAGAAAAAGAACCTTGATAACTGAACAGTGAAATGACCTTGAAAGATTCGAAAAAAGAGAACCCAGAGAGCGGACCTTGTAAGAGGGAAGCAGGAAGGGAGCCGCGAAAGCGGCCATTCAAGAGAACAGCAGAACTGTCGAAAGACAG
>JAAWBG010000076.1 GCA_022792535.1 Lachnospiraceae bacterium | reverse complement strand
GCGAGTGCGCATATTATTTTTATCTTATAGGAATATACTTTCACGCTTTAGCGTGACAAGGTCTTTCCTAATAGAAGAACAAAGAATCCTGCTCTGCAGGATTCTTTGCTTTAAAACTGTCTGTTTCCATTTATTTTAATCCTATCGTTAAGATCAATCTCCAATATCCGTATGTCCCTGTTCAAACTCCCACTGGAGACCATACTTGTCAATAAAATAAAAATACTTCGTATTTCCCAGGATATCTGCCGCCTTCTGTTTTGCTTCAGGATCTTTTTCCTTTTTGGGATCAAAATAATAAAAATCAGAAGGTTCTGTTTTGCTGATCTGATACACTTTATAATCTTCTGTTGTATTGATCATTGTTACATCAGGCTGTGATTTGATATACTCAAAAGCCTCTTCAATATTAGTGATTTTCAAAGCCACATGTCTTGCACCGCTGATATCATTCGCTTTGAAAATGATAGGCTCCTGGCGCCCTTTCGGTTGATGATAACACATCAATTCAAGTGTCAGTTTTGTACCTGGCACGTCCATAAATCCAATGGAAACTTCCCCCTCCTCTGCTTCTTCGATAAAACCGCCTGCCTGGAAAAATCCTTTATTTTTCCAGTGAGGAATACACTGATTTGGCACTGCTCCTAAAATTCTCTCATAATAGTGAAATGCCTCCTCCACGTTATTCACAAAAATACAGACATGAGACAACCCTATAAAATTTGGTCTTTCCATCTTTGATTCTCCTTTCTCTTTTTTTCATGAATCACTGTATAATTCCTTTGTCCCGGCACAAGGCCTCTATACTTCTATCATAGGTTGCTTCTGCCTCTTTTGAGAAAAAACAACCTGGAACTCCCTCATTATGATCTCTGTGATGCGCCACACATTCACAACATTTTCCATGTCTTGGACAATCATATGTACAAGGACAAGGTCTCTTATTATCGCATTCTGCCATTTTTATTCTCCTTTGCTTTGTTCAAATTTCTCCTATTTTATCATATCAAAACAAATACTTTAAAACAGTTTTTTGGAACCTTTTGCCCCTTTCATGGAACCCTTCGTTCTACTCTCCTTTCTTTCCGTTAATTCTGCCTCCTTTTCATTTCCTTTATTGTTCAGGATTACTTTACACGTAAAGATTCCTTCTGAAGCAGAAAAATCAACATCACCGCAATATTTTTCTGCGGAATGCAAAATGCTCTCCACCCCTACGCTCTTCTGCCTGCTGGATTTTGGCAGGCCATTTTTGAAAGGTACGGGATTGATACAGGTATTGTTGCACACCAGAATCAATTTGGCTCCTTTCTGGCGGATCACAATTTTTATCTTGCGTTCTCCTTCCACCTGCATACATCCGTTGATGGCATTTTCCAAAATATTAGCTAAAATCGTCACCAGATCAAAATCTGAAATTTGAAAAGTCTCCCAAAACTGGATTTCCGTCTCCACCAAAATTCCATTCTGCTGCGCCTTTCTCAGATAAGCTGTCAAAAGGCTGTTTACTGCATGATCATTACAAAAATTCCTGCCGATTTTTTCCTCTTCCTTTGATTCATACTCTTCCAGGTAATCCAAAACCCCCTCATAATCTCTTTTTCTAATCAATTCTATTATCACCAGGTTATGGTGTCTAAAATCATGCCTGGTCTGTCTGGCTTCCCGCTCTATTTTTTTATAAGAGTCAATCTGATCCTGCAGATATTTTTCCTGTTTCCGCATCTGGTCCACTTTATCACGATAGTCAAATAGCACAATGTACCGAAACAGCACCACATACACAATCAGCATAGATCCATAGATCAACGCCATCATAAAAACCTGAGACAATTCCCATTTCGAGTGACTTTGGTTATAAATCAGCAGCAGCGTCAACATAAAAAAGCTCAAAAAAGAAAGACTAGAAACCATTCCGTAATCTTTCTTCATTTTTTGATAAATCTCACTCAGTTTTTTGCGGAAAAAGAATTGATATGCAAACAAAAATGCAAGATTCAATCCAATTCGTAAAGCCCAGATCTCCATATTTCCCGCTCCAGCTTTTGTTTTTGTTACAATGGAGATCACCCCATAGATAAAAGTCCAGAGACAAAAATATACGGAGACAAGAAACAGGGACTTAGCTGGGTGAGAAGCGGAAAGAAAAATAAGAAACACTCCTCCGAATATCACAACTGCCAGCAAATAGGCCACAAGATACAGCATCTTTCCCGCTATTCCGCTGTGCATCAAAACAATCATCAAAATCTGATAAAATACTGCCCCAGCACAGGTAATAAATACCCTCCTTTTTAAACTGTGCTTTGGTTCCAAGGTAATGTAACAAAACCAGATCACATGAAAAATGTTATTGATAATATTTGTTGCCAACGCACTCATCCAGGTTTTCCTCCCACACGCAATAATACTCAAAATATTGCTCTCGTAACGGTCGGTAAGAACCTCTCGGCAAATAGATTTTCTCTCCATTGTCCATTTGAAGCATCTGTGCATTTAAGCTCTCAATATGATCCAAATTCACAATATAGGCGATTCCCACTTTGACAAATTCTGGATAAACAGAAAGCATCTCATAAAGCTTTGTCATTGTCATGCGCAGTAAGATCTGTCTTCCATTTGCCAGACAGATACTCTGCTGTTTCTTTCTTGCCTCACAATATACAATGTCGCTCAGCGCAATCCGCTGAATACTGTTTTCAATCCGCAGAAGCAGATAACGCCTCCGTTCCCGGTCCAGCTCACCTATGACCCGGTCAAGAATCGGAAACAACTTCTTTTTTGACACAGGTTTTACCAGATACTGAACTGCATCTACCTGAAATGCCTCTAATGCATGTTCTATGGAAGCAGTGAGAAAAATAATTCGACAGCTGTTTCCCATCTCCCTTAATTCCCTTGCTGCCTCTGTTCCTAATTTCCCCTTCATATATATGTCCATAAAAATCAAATCCGGCATATATTCATTCTCTGTCACCATCAGCAATAATTCTTCTGCGCTTTCAAACCGTTCTATCTGAAAGCTGTTTTCTCCACCACGCCCCCAGTAAGACCTTAATAAATGTTCTATTTTTTCAAGTTCTGTCTTTTCATCATCACAAAGAGCTATTAAATACATAATCTCCTCCACACGATTACTCTAATAAATTTAGCAAAAAACTGTTTTCTTTGGCGATTTTTGGCACACATTGCATTTTCTCAGGCATCATTCGCATTTATTATCTATTTATAACAAAGGGTTTGTATCTAAATTCACTTTAACATACTAAAATATTTTTTCAACGCACTTTCAAAATTAGCAAAAAAAACAACTTATTTAACATAGAAGAACAAAGAACTCTATCGAGCAGGATTTTTCAGCCTGGTACGATCATCATTTAGAATCCTGCTTCGCAGGATTCTCCGCCTGCGGCGGGCCGCTCCCGCGGTTCATTTCCTTTCCGCCGCAGTGCGATCATTCTATTTTATCTTATAGGAAATCCAAAGGAATTTCCTATAAGATAAAAAAACACACCCCTGTAAAAGGGGTGCAGAAACCATCATAATAAATATTTCAATGATAATAAATGCAGATTTTCATCCTATTTCTTATTCTTCAATAGTCAAGATGTCTGCAAATCCTGTCACTTCAAATACTTCCTGGATCGTTTCATTTACATGGCGGATTACCATTTTACCCTGCTTGTTCATAACTTTCTGAGCAGACAGCAGCACACGCAGGCCGGCTGAGGAAAGATATTCTAATTGTTCAAAATCCAGAATCAGGCTGTCCACACCATCCACATTCTTTTTAAATTCTGTCTCTAATTGAGGCGCTGTGGTAGTGTCAAGACGTCCAGTCAGAACAAATATGAGTTCGCTTCCATTTTTCTTAGTTTCAATTGTCATAATGATACCTCCATTATTTATTTGTTTCATTATATCAAAAGGTAACTGAGACAACTGTATTCTGGAATACATTGCACTTTTTCTGCCACACTTCGTATTTCTTTCTGAAATTCACGCCTGATATCCTCCATATTTCAAGCTGGTTGCTCTGTTCCCACATAAAAACAGGAAGAACATTTCTGCTCTTCCTGCATTCGTATTGTCACTTTCACTATGATATTTTATTCTGCTTGTATCTGTCTTCCCCCTTGGGCAGGAGTCTCAGATTTCTATTGAAGTTTCTTTTTATTTATCAGATTCACAATATTTTTTCAAAGTTTCTACTTTATCTGTAGCCTCCCAGGGAAGATTCAGATCGTTGCGTCCAAAATGGCCGTAAGCTGCTGTCTGTTTGTAGATGGGTCTTCTCAGATCCAGCATCTTGATGATTCCTGCCGGGCGCAGATCAAAGTTTTCCCTTATCAGTTCCACCAGTTTTTCATCAGAAATCTTACCAGTCCCAAAGGTATCTACCATAATAGAGGTAGGCTGAGCCACTCCAATGGCATAAGACAACTGTATCTCGCATTTTTCCGCAAGTCCTGCCGCTACAATATTTTTTGCAACATAACGGGCAGCATAAGCGGCAGACCGATCTACTTTCGTGCAGTCTTTTCCAGAAAAGGCTCCGCCGCCATGACGCGCATATCCGCCATATGTGTCTACAATAATCTTTCGTCCAGTCAAACCTGCATCTCCGTGAGGTCCGCCGATCACAAAACGTCCGGTGGGATTGATAAAGAATTTCGTATCCTCATCTACCATCTCCCCTGGCAAAACTGGATCAAAGACATATTTTCGAATGTCTCTATGAATCTGCTCCTGGGTAACTTCTGCATCGTGCTGTGTGGATAATACCACTGCCTCTAATCTTTTTGGATTTCCATTCTCATCATATTCCACGGAAACCTGTGTTTTTCCATCTGGTCTCAGGTAAGCTAAAGTACCGTCTTTGCGGACTTTCGTCAACTGTAGCGCCAGCTTGTGGGCAAGGGATATGGGATAAGGCATTAATTCCGGCGTTTCATTAGTTGCATATCCAAACATCATGCCCTGATCTCCTGCGCCGATGGCTTCTAATTCTTCCTCAGACATTTTATTTTCTCTCGCCTCCAGCGCCTTGTCCACACCCATGGCAATATCTGCCGACTGCTGATCCAAGGCTACCATAACTGCACAAGTATTACCGTCGAATCCAGCAGAAGCATCCTGATATCCAATCTCATTTACGGTGTCCCTTACAATCTGGGGAATGTCTATGTTTGCTTTCGTTGTGATCTCTCCTGTCACAAGCACAAATCCTGTGCAGGCCGCTGTCTCACAAGCCACCCGGCTCATAGGGTCCTGTGCCATCAATGCATCTAAAATTGCGTCTGATACTGCATCACATACTTTATCTGGATGTCCTTCTGTTACGGATTCTGATGTAAATAATCTTTTTTCCATTTTTTCCTCCTAATTTTCTGTCGTTTATGCAAAAAGTCTTTCTGGGAAATTCTGGTTCCCAGTGGAATAGGTATTTTTTATCTTATAGTAGGATAGAGCGCAGCACCAAAGGTTCTTTTGACACCCTAATCCTTATAGAAATCCAAAAGAGTTTCCAATAAGATAAAAAACGTCCGCTTACACACATAAGCGGACCTGATTTAAGAAAAGATCATCAAATCCTCTTATTGTTCGATTATTCGCTCAGGTTGGCACCTTCCATACGGGGTTGCCGTGGCTTCACAGATCCTATGTATCTCCACCACTCTGAATAAGAGAAATCAATATTTATTGGAGTATATTCCCACACTCCAACAAGATCAACAATATTCGGTTTTTAATCTTTCTTTCTAACATAAGATACTACCTTTTTTTTATTCTGTCAAGGGATTTCTTCCTTGACAAATATGCCCTTTATTTTTATACTTAGAGTTGTTATAGTTTTTGAATTTGATTTTTTTTATGATGTAACAGGGGGAACACAAATGAAAAGTTATCTCATCAATGACCTGCGTTCTGGCATGAAGATTGCCGAACCGGTTTTTACCAGTAAGGGACAGATTGTCATGGATGCCGGGACCGTTTTAACCTCTGCATTAATTTCCAGGCTATCTTATTATAATATTCGGTCTGTATCCATAGAAGATCCTGAAAAGACTGGGCCGGCTCCAGCAGCCGAAGGAAAGGAAAGTCCTGCTGTTTCGGCAACGCCCAATCGGAGTCGTGCATCGAACCCTTCCTATTCTCAAAAAGTAAAATCTCAACCAGAGTTTATGGCCTATCAGATAGAATACAGCAAAGAAGTCAATTCTCTTCGAGAAGTATTTGATCATATTATTAAGAATCCAAATGCTCCCATTAACATTCCGCAGATTTTAAATGACTGTTCCAAATTAACTGCATTGACAAAGACTACTGTGGATTTATTTGACAAACTGCACAATATGCGTCTGGATGACGACAGCGTGTATTCTCATTGCCTGAATGTGGCGTTAATTGCCCGTCAGATGGGTAAATGGATGCACTTTTCACCAGAAGATCTGGATATTTTAACTTTGTGCGGTCTGTTTCATGACATTGGAAAAGTACAGATTCCAGATGAGGTTTTAAATAAACCTGGCAAATATACGGATGAAGAATTTGCCTTAATCCGGCAGCATCCTGCCGCCAGCTATCATCTTTTAAAGAATCTTCCTATTGACGAACGTATCAAGCATGCGGCTCTCATGCACCATGAACGCTGCGATGGTTCTGGTTATCCTCAGAAATTAAAGTCTGCAGAGATTGACGATTTCGCAGAGATCATTGCTATTGCAGACGTATACGACGCCATGACTGCCGCTCGTTCCTACCGCTCGCCTTTGTGTCCTTTCCAGGCAATCAATATGTTTGAAAAAGATGGTTTACAATTGTACAGTCCAAAATATATTCTGACATTCCTAAACCGTATTGCAAATACTTATCAGAATAACCGTGTGCTTTTGAACAACGGACAGAGTGCAAATATTGTCATGATCAATTCCAAGCACCTTACTCGTCCTATGATCCAGCTAGACGACGGTTCTGTTGTGGATATGCTCAATCTTCCAGAATGGGAGATCATTAAGATTATCTAATAACTCCCACAGCAAAAGAACAGTCGGCAAATGCCATATAATGGCTTCTGCCGACTGTTCTTTTATCTTCTGCAGGGCAAATACCTTAAATCTCTGCACCTATTTTACAATAAATTAAAACAAGATTTAACTTACTTTGAAATGAAATTTCTGTATTTCTTTTTCCGAACTTACTCGTTCAATCTGTGCCCCAAGGCCTTCTAATTTATTTTCAAAAGATTCATACCCTCGCTGAATATAATGAATGTCATCTATGATCGTAACTCCTTCTGCTGAAAGTCCTGCAATCACTAAAGCTGCTCCCGCCCTTAGATCCGGCGCGCTGACTCTTGCGCCAGTATAGCCTTTTACCCCGTTGATAATGGCAATATTACTCTCAACTTTAATATCTGCTCCCATACGGGTCAGCTCATCCACGTACTTAAAACGATTCTCAAAAATGCTCTCGGTCACTGTACTGGTGCCCTGAGCAATCCCTAATACCACCGACATCTGAGGCTGCATATCAGTGGGGAATCCAGGATAGGGCAAAGTTGTCACCTGAGTGTGCTGCAAAGGTTTTGACGCTACCACACGAACTGCATCGTCAAACTCTTCCACCTCGCATCCTGCCTCCAGCAATTTGGCAGTGGTAGCCTCCAAATGTTTGGGAATCACATTTTTTACTGTGACGTCCCCTTTAGTTGCTGCCGCCGCAAACATAAAGGTTCCTGCTTCAATCTGATCTGGTATTACAGAATACTCTGTTTTATGCAGTTTTTCCACGCCTACAATACGGATCACATCTGTTCCGGCGCCACGTATATTAGCTCCCATACTGTTCAGGAAATTCGCCACATCCACCACATGGGGTTCTTTTGCTGCATTTTCTATGGTAGTCTTTCCTTCTGCCATAGCGGCCGCCATCATAATATTGATAGTAGCCCCTACGGACACCTTGTCTAAATAAATATGGCTTCCAGTAAGATGTTCCGCCTCTGCCGCAACTGCTCCGTTCCGAATCTCCACATGCGCTCCTAAAGCGCGGAATCCCTTAATATGCAGATCCATAGGGCGGCTTCCGATATTACATCCTCCCGGCAGGGTGACTTCTGCTCTTTTATGTTTTCCCAGCATGGACCCTAGCAAATAATAAGAAGCCCGGATTTTCTTCATAGAATCATAATCCACTGGAATATCTTTTACAAAAGAACCGTTAATTTTCACGGTATGTGCATCTACTCTGTCTATTTTCGCTCCAATCTCTCCCATTGCCTGAAGCAGGGCATTGATATCTCTCACATCGGGTAAATTATCTATCGTTACGGTCTCATCCGTCATAATAGCCGCTGCCAGAATCGCCAGAGCCGCATTTTTTGCTCCGCTGATCTCCACTTCGCCCACTAACGGATTACCTCCCTTAATCACATACTGTTCCATATTGCACCTCTATGCTATATTTTTCGTACAAGCAAACATTATAATCACATATATCTTTCTTTGTCAAGATTTTGACAAAAATCTTTATGTACTATTATAACACACTTTGTCGATTTGTAAATCGTTGCTTTTTTGAGTTTCTGTATTTTGTAACTTCATAGTGCCAAAAGGTTCACATCACAAAGTGATGTGAACACTTTGCACATAAAAGTGTCATGGAAAGCTAGCTTTCCAAACACTTTTTGTGCAAGATGTCTATGCTGCCAGAGGCAGCAAGACCTTTTGGCATTACCTAAGCATAAAAACATATACAAAATCCAAACTCTCAAACCGTTCTTCATTCAGGTCTTTCAGCTTATCTTATTTTATGTCAGATTACAGAATCTGTGCATGACCCGCCCTCTAAAAAAGAATTTCGTAAAACGAAATTCTTCGCCGCAAATGCGTTCTTCCCGCAATATATTTCCTCTGCATTTTCCTGCGCATCTTTACCGATGAATTTCTGTTTTTAGTATGGGCTTTTCTCTAAAATTCATACCTTATTTTCAGTTGTTGTAAAATTTTCTCAACTGTCTCTTCCACATTCAAATCTGTCTCGTCTATGGTAAAATCTGCATATTTTTCATATAAAACAGATCTCTCCTCATATAAGTCCGGCAATGTCTGTCCTTTTCGCAGCACCACGCCTCTTCCTTTAATATTGGAAAGCCTTTCTTCTAGTCTCTGGTAAGGCAGTTTTAAATAAACGATAACTCCTATCTCTTTCAGATGGTTCATTGCCTCTTTGCCATATACCACGCTTCCTCCTGTGGCAATCACAGACTTGTCCGCTTTTATATTAGCGTTGACACGATTTTCTATCTCAATAAATCCTTCTGTCCCTTTTTCTTTGATAATCTCAGCCAACAGGCTCTGTTCTTCTCTCTGAATTAACAGATCGGTATCTAAAAACTCATATCCTATCACTTTTGCCAAAATAACGCCGGCTGTACTCTTTCCTACACCCGGCATTCCAATCAATACAATATTTTTCATGCTAGGACTCCTGCTGTTCCAGGTTACTGTATCATTTCACCGTATTAAAGTTTGGAAAATAACTTCCGGTAAATAGTTTAACACATTCTGTCACAGATTCCTACCACTTTTTTCATGATACCTAAAAATATTACGATTCTTTTACTCAAAGACTACATTTTTTTCTAAATATTTTGTCCGTATTACAATGTAAGGATACGACTTCACCTGATTGACTTTTTCTCCTTTTGAGGGACCAATCAATGTTGTGTCAAAATATACTGCATTTTTTGTGAGATAACACTCGTTGACGGAAATACTATATCCACTTGTTTCCTGCATCCCATACCCTGTGGCAATATACAGATATTCTTTATCTGTATAAGTCAGTTTAAAGGGCATTTCCTTTTTCTCTTCGATGGCTTTTAAAAATTCTTCTGGTATCTCTTTCTCTTCTAATATTTTATAAGATAAATCTTTTAATTTTTTGGTATCTGTCTCTTCCAATCCGCATCCCTGCCAAAAGCTGCACATACACAGCAGAAGACATAACGCGCCCAATAAGACCTTCTTTTTTTGTATCTCTCTTTTCCATATCTGAACTTTTTTCACCGGAACCCTCCCTTACAAACAGCGTAAGCGCAAGCTGTCACAACCTTTTTACACTCTATGAAATTTTTCCTTTATTTATGATTGTATTTCTCTCTGCATCTTTGTATAATACATATAAATAAATCCCTCAGGATCATTTTACCAGCATCCAAAAGGGATCTTGGAGGATATATGCTATGATACGTTTGCTTCTGATCTTAATCTTTGTGATAATTTTTCTGATCTTATCTATTCCTATTATGTTTGTGGAGTGGATTCTCAAAAAATACAAACCATACGCCGCCGATATCAGCAGCCTGCGTATTGTACAATGGGCCTTTAAAGTTATTATCTTTCTTGCCGGAACAGACCTTACGGTTATTGGAGAAGAACATATCCCCAAAGATCAGGCTGTTTTGTATATTCCCAATCACCTGAGCTATTTTGATATTATTCTCACTTATGCCAGATGTCCTGGACTTACGGGATATATTTCTAAAGATGTTATGCAGAAAATACCTCTGCTCTCCGCCTGGATGAAACGGTTATACTGTCTCTTTCTAGACCGTTCCGATCTGCGGGCAGGGTTGAAAATGATATTAACAGGAATTGAACAGATTAAAAGTGGTATTTCTATGTGCATTTTTCCAGAAGGCACCCGCAATCCTCACCCTGAGGAAGGTATGATGCCCTTTAAAGAAGGAAGCCTGAAACTGGCGGAAAAGACAGGATGTCCCATTATCCCTATCGCTATCACAAACAGCCATAACATTTTAGAAAGCCATATGCCTTTCATTCGAAAATGTCATGTGATCCTGGAATACGGAGAGCCTATTTTCCTGAATGATCTGACAAAAGAGCAGCGCAAATTTTCCGGGGCTTACACCCAGTCTGTCATTGAAACCATGCTGGAAAAACATAAAGCTATGATGTGACCCAAAACCATCTGTTTCTGCACTGTTACAAAACAATGGTTTTCAAAACAAAGTGTGCATAATCCTTATAGAATAATAAAATCCTGCAAGATACAGCTTGGATATTCTCCATATCGCGGCTATATAATGCAGGATTTTATGTTCAGCACCTAATTTATTCTATTTTTCAGAGCCCTTTTACGCCTCTGCATTTTCTCTGATTCTCTCTTTGATCGCTTCTAAAATCTTAGGATAATCCATAAAATGAGACGCTTTGATCAGCACTGTATCTCCTTCCTGTAAATAATCCAGAAGCTGCGGCAGCATCTCATCTCTGGATTCAAAATAAAAAACCTCACACCAGTCATTGGCATCCCAGGCTCCCCGTGCAATCTCTTTAGAAAGTTTCCCGGAGCAGAACAGGGCGTCAATCTGCTTTTGGGCCGCATAGGTTCCAACTTTATAATGAAGCTCTTTTTCCTTTTCTCCCAATTCTCCCATATCTCCCAGTACTGCCACTGTTCTTGCCAGACCATAGCTCAGTACATCAAGGGATCCTCTCATGGAAACTGGATTGGCATTGTAGCAGTCATCAATAATGGTAAGTCCTCCGATCTCTATCAGATTCGATCGGCCTCCGATGGTCTCTACTGATTCAATCCCTTTTTGGATCTCTTCTAAGTCCATTTCCAATGCAAGCCCTACCCCTGTGGCAGCCATCGCGTTGAAAATATTGTGCTGTCCTGGTATGGGAATATTGGCAGAAATCATTCCCTGGCAGGTATGAATATCTGCTTCCATTCCTTTCAGACCATGATTTTTTATATTGTCTGAATAAATCTCCTGCCGGATCTTCTGATTCCCCAGAAATCCGTAAAAAACAGGCCGGATTCCCTTCACCTCTTCTAAGGTGGTCAACTTGTCATCCTCTCCGTTTAATACGATCTGCCCTGTGGGCTTGAGAAAATCAAAAATCTCCCTCTTTGCCTTCAAGATCCCATCTCTGGTCTTCAAATTTTCCAGATGACAGATTCCAATATTGGTGATCACGCAGATATCCGGCTGGGCCATCTCAGCCAAACGGTGCATTTCCCCAAAATCTGAGATACCCATTTCCACCACCGCCGCCTCATGTTCTTCCCGAATCCGCAGCAAGGTAAGAGGCAGTCCAATTTCGTTATTGAAGTTCCCCTCTGTCTTCAACACTTTATATCTTTCTGACAGCACTGAAGCTATCATTTCTTTCGTACTGGTCTTGCCCACGCTTCCGGTAATTCCTACAATAGGAATGGTAAGCTGGCTTCGGTAAAACTTTGCAATATCTTTCAAGGCCTGCTGAGTGGACTCCACCAAAATGCAGGGTTTATGGCAGGACTCTGGTTCCCGCTCCGTGAGAACTGCCGCCGCCCCCTGGGCAAATACCTGAGGAATAAAATCATGGCCATCCACCTTTGCCCCTTTGATGGGAATAAACAAATATCCCGACTCCACTTTACGGCTGTCGATCTCTGCGCCGCAGATCTCTGTTTTTTTCTGTTCCTCCGGTCCAAAATAAGTTCCCTGGCAAGCCTCTGTAATCCTTTCTAATGTCATATTTTTCATAACTGCCTCCATTGTCACCTATATTTTTTCATGGAAATCTGTATGATCTCTTCACAAAGCTGTTCAAAATTCATTCCCACCGCCAATGCCTCCTGAGGAAGCAGACTGACAGGCGTCATGCCTGGAAGGGTATTGGCCTCCAGACAATAGATTCTTTCCTGAGCATCCAGCAGAAAATCCATCCTGGCATATGTGGTCAGCCCCAGAACATCCGCCGCTTTTTCTGCATAACTCTGCATTGCCTCTGTTACCGCAGCGGGCAGGTCTGCCGGGCAGGTCTCTACTGCGCTTCCTGCCGCATATTTATTTTTATAGTCATAAAATCCTTCTAAAGGAGCAATCTCTATAACAGGAAGGGCTTGAAAGTCCATAACTCCCACAGAAAACTCTCTTCCTTGGATGTAATCTTCAATCAATATTTTCTCTTCCCACTGAAATGCTTCTTTCAAAGCCTGTTGATACTCTTCTTCTGTCCGTACGATAGACACTCCGATACTAGAGCCGCCGCAGCACGGTTTTACCACGCAGGGAAGCCGCAGTCCAGTCTCTTTCAAATCCCATTGACAGTTTTCTTTTTCCATAGAAATTCCAGCAGGCACAGGAATCCCATTTGCCGAAAACAATCGTTTTGACAGTTCCTTATCCATAGCCAATGCGCTGCTTAAGTATCCTGTTCCTGTATACTTGATACCATATAGGTCAAAGGCTGCCTGGATTCTTCCATCTTCTCCATTTTCCCCATGAAGGGCCATAAATACGATATCTGCCATCCGGCACAGCTCGATCACATTTGGTCCAAACAGACTGTCGCTTTGATCCTCCCTGCTTCTTTTTACCGCCTCTAAATCCGGCGCCTCTGATGAGATTCCCGTTATCTTTGCGCTGACTTTTGGACCTCTCTCAAAAATTCCAGTCAGATCCTCTGCTTTGTTGCTGTATCCCATGAAAACATCCAGCAAGATTACCTTATGTCCGTTTTTTCGCAGAGCGTTTGCCACATTATTTCCCGTGACAAAAGACACATCCCGTTCTGTGCTCAATCCCCCTGCCAACACCACTATATTCATTTGGAATCCTCCTTGTATTTGCCTGTTCTTTCGATATCTTATACTATTTTATTCTCTGTGGCAATAACTTCCACTGTATTTCGGCACTTTTCTCAATATCGTCTCACTTTTCTCAATATCGTCTCACTTTTTTCGAAATAGCATCGAATCTTCTTAAACTTTTTTCTTTGCATTGTATCGCTATTATACAAAAAAACCGTCGTAAATACAACTTGTATTCGATGGTTTTATCATACCAGATGCCACAATCCCTGTTTCCCCAGAGCATCCCTCTGAAAAATGTATATCTCCATATTTTATTTCAGAAAATCCGCATATTTTTTTGCTTTCCCATAAAAAGTTCCAGCGGGCATTCCAAGAGCTGGACGCCCAAAACTCACTCCCTTTGCCTTAGCTGCTGCAATTCCTTCTGCTTGGCGCTGCCGGATATTGGCGCGCTCATTTTCTGCCACAAAAGAAAGTACCTGCAGAACAATATCGCTCAAAAAAGTCCCCATAAGATCTTTTCCCCGGCGGGTATCTAAAAGGGGCATATCCATTACCACAATATCAATCTCTTTTTCTTTCGTCAAAATGCGCCACTGTTCCAAAATCTCTTTGTAATTACGCCCCAGCCGGTCTATATTTTTAATATAAAGTAAATCTTCCCTTTTCATGTGTCTTACTAATCCTATATGCATAAAAATACGGCACCTAAACCACTTATGGCTTAGATGCCGCATTTTATAACATACTGTCTATTACCCCTTTCTCAAAATGCTCTTCTGCAATTTGGTCCAGTTGGGCCTTGATCAGGGAGAACTCTTTGTTCAGATCCAGTGTCTTCACACTGATCTTATTTCCACCCATCACAAAACTGCAGTCCGGTGTGATTCTTTCTTCTGTTTTGGCATACAGCAGCATTCCCGATACCTTTCCCGTACCAGCTTTATCCTGATTTTTCACATATGCAAATATCTGGTACATATTGTCAGAATGCAGCTTTGCCTTATCATAATGTTCCTGCATCGTGTGCTGATAGTACTTGGCGTCTATAATCAGGATCTGATCTCGATACTGCAAAAAAATATCGGTCTGCATTTTAGGCAGAAATCGTATCATGCTCTCCTCCGTCTCTGGCGACAGATTCCACTTCACCTGGGCTGCTTTTGCTTCGGTCAGATAGGTGTGATGCTTTCTAAAATATTCCAGTATAAACCTTTCATATAATTTGTGCATATGTTCTTCGGAAAAAGCTTTCATCTGATATCTGCCTGACTCCGTGGTCTGAATCATACCGTCCAGCACAAAGTAACAGATATTCATCAGCATTTCATAGTTCTTATTGTTCCGCTGATACTGCAGAGCATCCCATCGGATTCCTGCCGGCTCCACCACATCCACCTCTTCAAAGAAAAGCATCAATTTCCTCAGAGCCGCCCGGCTCTCCTTCTTTACACTCGTATCCCTGATCAAAATAGATACTGTTGTTTTTAAAATCTGATTAAATATATTATTTACAGACAGTTCATCGTACTCACAAGAAAGGATTCTTTTATGCTGTATTTGGTTTTTAATGGTTCCAGGCAAATTCAGCTTTCCACGCATTACAGACAGATCTTCCCGTTTTGTAATGTATTCCCGGTGGAGTCCCTGTTTTAACTGTTGTGCTATTCCTTTGGACAAAATGGCGGCAAACAGATCCTGAACCTCGTCAAATTTCTCCGACATCACCATCTCATAATTTTTCTGGCGGAGCACCTGGAAAGCATAAGCAAGCATGTAATAAATATTTTTAATAAAAATACCCTTGTCATTCGTCATTGAATACCCCGCTGAAATGATTCTCCCACTGCTGTACCTTTTGCTGATCATCAAACCAATATTCCCGCAGCATGGGAATAATATCATAATAAACCACAGATTTCATCCACTCTTCTGTGCAGGAATCTTTACTCTGGCCGCAGAAATAACTATGGCCAATCTGAAATCCGCTTCCCAGAGAATCATCTTTTTTGATTTCCCTGTTTAAGTCTGTCACCTGTTGGATCAGAGCCTGGAAAGTCTCGTTTTGTAAGGATGACTGATAAGACTGGAATCCATCGGAATGAAATCCTGGCTCCATCTCAAAAAAGCTGAAACGTCTGCGCAGTGCATAGTCAATCATGGCAAGGCTTCGGTCTGCTGTATTCATCATTCCGATCAAATACAGATTGGGCGGTACCGAAAATAAAGTACCGCTGTAGGCAAGAGACGCCTTGGTTCCCCGATAGTCTTTTTCAATCAACATCAATAGTTCCCCAAAGATCTTGCTCATATTTCCCCGGTTTATCTCATCAATAATGAAAAAATAATCTTGATCTGGATGATTTCCAGCGTTAATACAGGCACGATAAAAAATACCATTTGTCAGCTTAAATCCATCCTCCTGGGGTTTATAACCCATAATAAAATCTTCATAAGAGTAGCTTTGATGAAACTGGATCAACTCAATCCTGGATTCGTCCTTCTCCCCCATCATGGCATATGCCAGACGCTTTGCACTAAATGTCTTTCCCACGCCGGGAGCTCCCTGTAAAATAAGATTCTTTTTATGTTTCAGCAAAGCTGTCAAAATATCGTAATTTTCCTCACTCATATATACCTGATCCAAAAAATCTGCCTTCGTATATGGTTCATTTACAATCTTTTTCTCCGGCAGAAACTCATAATATGGTTTCAGATTAATCTCAGGCAAAATCTTGTTGTCCCTCTTGGCAGCCAGGATTCTGACCCATTTCGCAATGATCATACCTGCCAATTGATCCGACAAAACAATCTTTTCCCCTAATTGACTTAAGGTCCATATCCCTCTGGGTGAATCCTGATCCAAAAATCCCTCGTAATTCAAATAATTCCTTGCCCAGTCAATGTCATTCATAATCACGGATGTTCCTGACTGATTGGTTTTACTCAGCTCTTCTTCCGAAATCTCATATAATTCTACAATCTTATCACGGACGTCCTGAACGCTGGCGCTTCCGCCCAGTTCCCGCAAAGCAATAATTACCGGGTTCATCCATTTTTTAAATCTTGCCTTTGACTGGAGTTTTCCATAATCTGTATCAATGCTCTCTTGCACCATGCTGGCATTCTGCACCATGCTGGTCTTTTCTCCCGCAGACAAATACAGAGAATCCCCTGTCTGGGGCCGTATCGTTTCTGCATCCTGTATTTTCTGTTCATAAAATCTGCTGACAAAAAATCCCATATCTATTGTCACAGTAATTTTCTTCGGATCATGGTAACAGCAGTCTTCCAAAGATTCTTTCAGCAGATGATCCAGCTCCTGATCCTTTACAATAATCTCTCTGACTTTATCATAAAGCTTAAAACTCTCTTTTACATTGTAGACAGCTCCGCCTCTTCTGGGCACAAAATCACTGTCAATGGCCTTTGCAAATGCCTTAACCTCAGAATATTTATAAATATAATATTTATCTGGATATCTCAGCCAAAGATAGGTTGTGATGGCATTGGGCGTCTGATAATGCTGGCTCCAGCTTCCCCCGTCATATTTTACGCGCAGATCATCGGCAGAGGCCTGAAACTGTTCCATACGTTCTGCCAGATCTTTCGACTCGTCAAAGAGATGAAGAAACATCCCTCTCACTGCTTCCGGATCTGCCCCTGACAGAGATTTTATCATGTTCCGGGGATAATGATTCATACTTGCCAGCAGATTATATGTCTTATCTGTGGCTTTTAAAAACATATTTCGAAAATTCTCTGCATGGATATCCCAATATTTCTGAAAATGCCCAATGGCCTCCCACTTGTATTTTTCCTCTTTCCAATGTTCTGAAAAATTCTCTTTGTAAACAGAAATCACTTCTGCCAGTTTTCCCTGATCAAACATTCTCTTTCCCCTCTTATCTCATGTATTTTACCAGAATCTTTCTTGTTGGACATTTTATCACAATTTTTTTCTCCTTACAACTTGTCATCCCCCTGCATTTTTGTATCTTCTGTCACGCTCAACCTGCTATAGGAAAAAGACTGCCGCAAAATATGACGATTCTACAAGATATGCTTACAACAAGCAATGCCTGTTCATGATCCTGTAGGAATCTGCTATTCTGCGGCAGCCCTGGCCTAAGTTATTTTATGATCTACTTTATTTGTGATTTACTTTATCTATACCTGTCTCATTTACTGATTGACAACGGCAATCTTAAGACCATCCATTCGGATATTGGTCTCCATCGCCTCATTAATCTCATCTAGTGAAAACTTATGGGAAACCAATTCTCCTACCGGCCATCCCTGTTTCATGGCTTCCTTCAGCATCTCCATTGCCTGAAGCCAGTCTTTTGCCTGGTAAGTCCAGGAACCTGTCACTTTGATCTCCTTGTTGCAGATATCTAAATGAGGATTGTAGGTAGTATCTCCATTATTTACAAAAAATCCTAACTCGCACATAGAACCGCCCCGGCGCACATAATGCCATATGGTGGAAGCTGCTTTTGGGGAACCAGTACACTGAAACGCCATTTCCGCCCCTTTGCCTTCTGTCAGTTCCTTTATCACTTTTTCCCCTTCTTCTTTCATGAAATTAACCGTCCATTTTGCGCCAAGTTTTTTGGCCATTGCAAGACGTTTTTCATCTCCATCTACTGCAATGATATTTCTACATCCCATTGTGCGCACTGTTGTCAAAAGCAGCAGGCCGATGGGACCGCATCCCTGTACCAGCACGTAAGAATCATGTTTGAAATTAAAAATTTCTTTCGCTTTTTCCACTGCATGAACCACCACTGCCGCTGGCTCTATCAGAAGCCGGCTGTCCAGATCTTCCATATCGGATACGTTAAAAATCACTCCGCCTGCATTGATCTTGATATATTCGCCAAACCATCCATTAAAAAAGTGTTCTTCCCCTGCTAACAGGCCGAAAATCTCTCCGCCGTCACACAGGTGAATCTGCTCCGGATGTTTTTTGCAAGTATCGCAGGTTCCGCATGGTTTCAGACCCGTTACGATCTTATCTCCTACAGCCAGAGATTTGCCAGAATAGTCCTTTGTCACATTTTTTCCGATCTTTACCACTGTACCAGTTCCCTCATGGCCCAGCTGAATTGGAATATATCCAAATGGATCTCCCTTGTACTCATGAACGTCGGTCCCACAGATCCCGCAGCCTTCCACTTTTACCAGAACCTCATCATCATTGATCTCTGGAACTGGAAGTTCTCTGACCTCAATTTTCTTTTCCCCTGTTAACACTGCCACTTTTGCTGTTTCTGGAATCTTACCCATAAAAATACCATCCTTTCTCCATTTCTGTTTTCTGTTAATTGTACTTTTATTGTAAAATCCCATTCCCTTTGATACAAGTTACATATCTGGGAAAATGTTACATCTATTACACATGGCTGTAAATGTTACATCTGTTACACATGGACGCAAATGTTACATTTGCTGCAATTTCAGCACCCCCTAAATCTTCTTTTCCGGCTTCTCGCACCATTTTCTCATAAATCCTTTAACAACTCATACAATTTAGGCGGAAGGGCTTTGATCAAACGATCGGTAATCTCCTCCGGGGTAAGAGGCATTTTATTTTTCGTCCACTCAGCGGTCATATAGATGGAGCCATGACAGTACATCCGCAGCAAAAAATCCATCTCCGGCGTCAGAAGATCCTCTCCTTTTTTATGAATCACTTCTTGATAAAACTGATAGATGCACTCATAATCATAGTCAATCAGACAGTTCTGAGCAGAGGAGGAAAACGCAGAAGTAAAAAATATTCTTTCCTCCATCATCAGCTGAAATTTTGTGATCAGCCCTTCCCGCAGGGACAGACTGACTCCCATCTGCCGAAATGATTTCTGCGCCAGAATATCAAAATACCAGTTGACCAAATCATACTTATCCTTAAAATGACGGTAAAAGGTGGGCCTGGTCACTTCACATATCTCTACAATCTCTGTCACTGTAATACGGTCAAGGGGTTCTCGTTCCATCAAAACGATCAACGCTTTTACAAATTTTCTTTTGATTTTTTCAGATGAACTCATCGGCAAGGATTTCTCCTTTCTCTTCTCTCATGTTTCCAATCATTATAACACACAAATCCCTGTGGGGCGATTTGAAAAATAAATGGGGCAAACACGAAAGAAATCATATCTAAAATAAAACCGATACAAACTTCCAATCTAAAAAGTGGATGTTGTATCGGTTTTCTGTTATTCTGAGCAAATAATTATTGGTCCTTAATAGATAAGAATTAAATCGTAAATGCTCTATCCATTATGCTTTTGAAAACTGATCTTTTCCTACAAAGCAAAGAGGGCATTCAAAGTCCGCTGGTACATCCTCCCACTTTGTTCCCGGTGCAATTCCGCCTTCCGGATATCCCTGCTCTTCATCATATTCCCATCCGCATACATCACACACATACTTCATTCTCATTTTCCTCCGCTTATTTTTACTATTTAGGCGTGCCTTTGCGTCTTTTCCCTGTTATTCTGCCTTCCAAAGACCATGGAGATTACAGTAGGCATAAACTGCTTCTACCTCATCGCCTTCACACAGTCCAAAGCAAATCTCTGGCTTTTCTCCTGGAGTCAAAGCCTTTCTCTGATTCCCTTGTTTCGTCTGCAAAGATATCCATTCAATATAATGTGCCGGAAGCATTGGATGCTCTGCGGAACCAACTGTTACTATTACTTTATTTCCCTCAACTTTGTATACTGGAACATGCTTTTCCACTGCTGCATCTGTTGTGCCTGGAATAATTTCCTTCATCTCTTCTCCGCAGCACATTACTGGAACCCCAGTGTCTTTCACCTTGGCAATGATATTTCCGCAATGTCCGCAAATATAAAATTTCTGTTCCATTCTAATTCCCTCCCTTTTGAATTTCGTAAGTATATTTTACTTTGTTTCTTTTCCAGATATTTCCATTATATGGTAAAAATTATTATACTGCAAATATATGGAATAGACAAGACGCTGTGAAATTTTTATTCCAAGTACTATCCATGTTATGATGTTCCATATCTGGTTTAATTCTAGATTTATTAACTATATACAAGGAATTTCACTTACAAAACAGGACCTTCATTTGCAAAACGAAGCTTTTGGGTTGCAAACGAGACCCTCAGTCTGCCATTCTCGTTATATTCTCAATTTTGCTTTTCTTTTTCAATAATCTCGCCAAGGGTAACTCCCGTTTCTGTTTTCCACATTTTGTTTCCACTGGTACTATTACCTGTTACTAAATCTGACGCACCAGACGGTGATGAAAACAATTCATTCCTTGTGAAAATGCCATCTTTAATAGTCCCATCTGCTATCAATTGAGCACGTTTCTTCTTTACCCATGAAGGAGTTGATTTTGTATTGCTCGTTCTTATCTTGCTGCCTTTAAGAACAACATATCCCTCTATCGTTCTTACCATTTTAGCATCAACAGTGTTCGCTTTATTCCTTATGTAGAATACCTGCTTATCAGACAAATCGTTAGAAATGATATCCTTTTTCAATAAAGGCTCAAATACTTTATGTCCCATTCCAAATGTTAATACAGTAACATTATCTATAAAGTCTTCCATTTCAGCCTGTTCATCCATTGCAATAGCTGCTGATGCAGGCTTTTGAGTATTCCTTATGGTATACCTATCCACTTGTGTCACAATCTCATATAAACGGCCCTCAAGATATTTAACATGGGCTTTATTAAAATGGTCATCTTGGCTCACAAAAACAATAGCTTCACTCCAATAATCTTTTTTATCTTCATGATCCCTTAAACGAGTATATGCATCTTCTGTTTCGCCCACATATACTATCGGCCTGCCACTATCATCTTCATCACCAAATAGCAGGTAAACCGCCGGTCTTTTTAATTCATCAATATCCCCACATTTTTTACATAATGACCTTGGAATTCGATATGCCTTTGTAGTTCTTCCTGCTAAAGTACAAATCCACCTCCCCGCAGCATCTCCATCCATCATAAAAATTTTTAGACTTTTTCCTCTAGCCATAATCACTCAACTCCTTTATTGTCAACAATGTGTTTCTATTCTAGACAATCGTTAAAGAGTTTTCACTTTTGATATCAAACAATCGTCTCTGTATGTGTCGGAGCTACTATGTAAACACAATTTTTCAGCCTCGTCACTCGCTTAGGAACACAATTTTCAAGCTATCGGCTTTAATTTATATGAACATTCATTTTCCATTCCTTCATATTTATCAATAACCAGTTTGGCATAGTTCAATGCTTCATTTGCACTTAAATTCATTTCTAAATAAATGCCCTCCGCTACCTTTTTCGGCACTCTCATATTATCATCCGTATCATTTATAATTCGTTTACTCCTGCCTTTAAAATCTTTATGACGAATCAAGCTTCGGAATATCTGAGCATCGTATTCATACATCTGCATACAAATATTCTTTAAAAAACTTCTCCATGAATCCACGGGAATCGTCCCACCGCATATTTCAATTTGACAAGGTGTCCGACCAGTTACATCAACTTCATCCATTATATCAAACTCAGTTCTTGTATCGACATCATTTTCAATCATACTGATTGCATCGGGACATTGCCATATAGAACATATTTCATCGATAAGCCATCCACTTCTTTTGATAATTTCTACCTCATTCCATGTGTCTATTTTAGAAAGTCCTTTATTGATATAGATATTGGATTCCTGATACAATCTCTTTTTTTCTTCAAAACTGTCATTGGACATTTCTGAATTATATCCAGTAACCGTTAAATTACCTATGCAATGAACATATTTTTCATGTATTTCCACTGCTTTCTTACCTAAATCTATTTTCCATTTTGCATTAAGTGTCTGCGGCATAATATGCTCTATCGTCAATTCATCAAAAGAAACAACTTCTTTGCCCTGTTTACGCTCAACTTGTTCTAAAATATACTTTATATGTGGGAATTTATAGCTGTCACGCAACGACAATTTATCTCTTACCAAATTGTCATTTGGGAAAACTACCTTGCCCTTCTTCCCTGTCAATACTGTAGCAACCCTGTCACATAACTCTTTGTCTTTATATTGTTCTATATCTTTTACCATTGAAGCAAATACTTTGTTTAGTGCATTTGTAGGCATTTCGCACAATAACCGCCGCATAACATATGATAGAATAACATCCAGCGTTTTACACACCATTTGCATATCAATATTATGATACATGTAGCAATCTTCAAATATATTTAGCAAAAAAGGATAAACCGTCGTTGACTTTAACCTCTGTAACTGTGACAATCTCCCATTCACTTCCTCGTCAGGACTATTACAATATTTAAACCAACTGTAATATTCTCCATAGGTCGTCAATTCATCAAGAAACCCCTCTGCATCATAATTGTCCTGTCTAAAATAATATTCCTTAAAATTGTTATACACACTATCTTTATTAGGAATCATACCTGTTTTTAACGTCAAATAATCTCGAATATAATCTGATATCATTGCATCTGGAAGCAGATTCTCCAACTTTATCCAATAACTATTATATAATCTTTCCTGACAGTCATAAGCTTGTCCCATTAATAAATAGTTCCTGATAAGGTCAGCCTGTGTCAAATCTAATCCAGTAGAATTTAATGATTCAAAAATCAACTGTGGATTTTCTTTTTCCTTTGTTAACTGGATATATACTATTTCTAACTTCTGTATCCCCTGATATATTTGCTCTGGAGATAAAAACGACTCTCTAATCAAATCCATAAATAAATTATAATTCAATAATATTTGTGATTCTTCCATGTCATCAATTTGGTCATTAATTAGTTTCTGAAAATTGCATGAATCTGATTTCATCGGCTTTAATTTTATTCTTAATGCTTCTGGGCTGAATCTATTTGTCAAATAGCTTTCTTTTATCTCAATTTTCAATTCCTCTATTAAAGTGGAATCTAAAATTGCTTTTAATAGCAGCATAATAGAAGTCAAACGTTGTTGTCCGTCAATCACGATAAATTGCCTGAAGTTTGCTGTGGACTCTCCTTCTACATATACTAATGTTCCTAAAAAATGGCTATTTCTATTTTCATCTACTGCAATTGATTCTATATCTCTAAATAGTGTAATACACTGCATCCTTTTCCAGTCATAATTTCTCTGATATACAGGTATATAAAAAGTCCTTTTACCTGCCCCAATAAACTCTAAAAAACTCAAATTATCTGCTTTCATATGTATCTCTCCTCTTTTTCTAATATCACACAATTTTTTAATAAATCATATCTTTTTCTTGAACCTGTCGGAATTTCCGACAAGTTGATATTTCATCTCATTCTCACACATTATAAATCATTTTTCCGTTCCCCATCTAACCATTCCTTCAATTTTTTCTGTAATAACTTTTTATCTGGCAGATACAATTTATACTCTTTTGCATAAATGTTTGCATTTTCTGGGAGTGTTAAGTCCACAAGGGCCTCATCACGCTGTTTGCAAAGTAATATACCAATTGTCGGATTTTCACTCTCAACTCTTTCATAACGATCAAAATAATTCACATACATCTGCATCTGACCTAAATCCTGATGTATAAGCTCATCAATTTTAAAATCGATGAGAACATAACATCTTAACAGTCTATTATACAGAACCAAATCCACATAAAAATTTTTCAATTTTAGTTCCATATTTTG
>JAAWBG010000092.1 GCA_022792535.1 Lachnospiraceae bacterium | reverse complement strand
GAGAAATTAACTGTATGATAGGCTTAAAAAGAGGTACTGTAAAACTGATAGCTCATCAAAATGAATGGGACAAAGAAGCAAAACGAACTATTGAAAAATTAAAGCATTTCTTAGGCAATACTGCTATTGATATTCAGCACATTGGAAGTACAGCTATTTCTTCAATCCATTCAAAACCCATTATTGATATTGCGATAGGCGTATATGATTTGATAGATATTATGCCATATATTGATGTGTTGGGGAAAAATGGATTTATTTTTCGAGGAGAAGATGTTTCTAAACAAGTTTACTTTGAAACAAAACCTTCTGGATAGCCAAAAAAGCGCAGACTACCCCTATCAACCTTTCAAAGTACCTTTTGAGCTTAATGGAACAGCTTATGTGGCAACTACAGGAGCTTCCCATCCAAGCGCTTTTAACTTTTTCAGGTACGCATGAATCTTGCGTTCCTTATGGAACTTGTTGTAATAATCAGCCCCCAGATCCTTGAACACAACACCATCCTTCAGGATGTGATAGATCGCAACCAGCATCGAATGGGCAACTGCGACATAAGCTCGCTTCTTTCCACGATGTGCGCTGATACGCGCAAACTGCGCCGAGAAATACGATCCCTTGTTTTTCACTGCGGAATGGGCACACACCACCAGCGTATCCCGGAGCAGGGCATTCCCCTTCCTGGTCTTGCCAGACTTACGTTTGTGTGCGCTCTCGTTGCTTCCAGGACACAGACCTGCCCACGAAGAAATATGGGCATCGGTTGGAAAACGCTCCATGTTCACCCCAATCACCGAGATGATGGCCTGTGCACTGGTGTTCCCGATTCCGGGAATATCCTGTATCACCTTAGCCGCCTTCTTCTCCTCCGGCTTCATGAAGTGGTCAATATCATCGTCCAGCTCACCGATGTGCCCATTCAGCTCGTCCAGATGATCCAGCAGAATCCGCATCATCTTTTTCTGAAGACCAGACATCACTCCATTCAGGTCATCTATGATCTGCTCCTTTGTCGCCTTTAGATTGTGCGCAATGACGTTCTCCTCATAAAGATGGTCATACTCTGCCGAATCGATCTGCCTGCCCGACAGGATATGTTCCAGGAGGTTCCTTGCACTTTTTCCGTTGATGTCCGTGATCGTCCCCGAAATCTTGATATTGGCTCCCTCCAGCATCTTCTGCAGCCGGTTCAGCTCTCGGTTGCGCTCCCCGACCAGACTCTTGCGGTAGCGTACCAGTTCCCGCAGCTCACGCTGATCCTTATCCGGGATGTAACTCGCGGTGAGCAGTCCATGCTGCAAGAGGTCTGCAATCCACTCTGCATCCTTCACATCCGTCTTTCGGCCTGGAACCGCCTTCATGTGGCGGGCATTGACTACCATTGCCTTTAATTCGCAGGTCTCAAGGATGTTGTACAAGGGCTTCCAGTAGGATGCCGTACTCTCCATGGCGACCATTTCACAGCCGCCTTCCTTGAGCCAGTCCGCCATTTCAAGAAGCTCCCTTGTTGTTGCACCGAAGTCCCGTATCTCCTGCCTGTTGCCTTTTTTGAAGCAGGCTACGATAAGCTTCTTGTGCACATCAATACCACAACATTTGTCGTAAACCTTATCCATACTGACACCTCCCTGGATGTGTTTACGGCACGGCTTCCTGTCTCTTCTTATTTTACTTTACGTCCTAATATGCCGTATACGGCCGGACAGATGGTGGTGCAAATGAGGAAGCCACAGGTCAGTTTTATTGACGGGCTATATGCTCCAAACAAAAACCGACTTTTGCCGCTGAGTTCAGTATACACCAGAACCTACGGCTTGAACACTCCATACTTGCTACTCTCCCCGTTTCATTTATGGTGGTGCCAAGTGCGCGGGCATGGGTGTTTTATTTGTAAAAGGTGATTTTGAAAAAGACTTTAGGACACATCATATTCATGTGGTAAAATGGAATAATAATGAATGGAATAATTATATCAATTTTCGTGATTACCTAAATGCTTTTCCTGAAAAAGCCATGATATATGATGATTTCAAACGAAAATTAGCTATTCAGTTTTCAGAGGAACGCAGGCAATATACAGAGGGAAAGAAGCAGCTAATAGATGAGTTTCTTGAAGAAGCAAGGCTATGGAGGGCTAAATGATAGCAGTGCAAACTTCCCGTTTGTCGAAAAACAGATCAGAAAGTAAATCGGAAGTTGAAGAGGAGAACAATCATGAATACGAAGTTAGTTGAAATGTTGCATTTAGAATTGGAACCAGTAGGAATATTTTTTGGGAATACTACTGCAGTGTGCGATTTAGAGGCTTCTCCCAAAAAGAGAAATTGCGTTATTCCGTTTATAATGTCTGCGTCTAAAGGTAAAGTTGTCAGCATGGATGAAGCAAGCTGCACCTGTCCAGGGGGAGCTGTGGGAGCTTGCTTTGGTGATGGATTTACCAGATTGAATCCTAATATACATAAAATGCTTTCACAGGGACTGGGGGATACCGTTTCGGATAGTGTGCCGCCGATGGTAAGAGAAGGGGAACGATTCTTTTGTAATGAAGATATTGCAATGCAATGGAGAAAGAATATGCCGTTTTCGGACAAGGCATATCCGCGAATTGTGTTTGCGCCACTTAGCAGATGGAAAGAGGTTGGTACTCCTGATTTGGTCTTCCTCTTTGCAAATCCAGATCAGATATCGGCGCTTGTCATCATGCAAGGTTTCCATAACGGGAAAGCAGTCAATACTCTTGCACCATTTGGAGCAGCGTGCCATTCTATCGTGTATGCTGCGGAGCAGATGGGAAAAGAAGAACCTTATGCGATTATGGGCCTATTTGATATTTCTCAGAGAAGCGAGGCCTTAAAAAATTACCTGTCAATGACTATGCCATATCAATTGTGGGCAAACATGATGGAAGACTTAGATAAAAGTTGCTTGACTACCCACAGCTGGAGAAATATTGAGAAACGCTTATAGCCCATAACTTCCCGTTTTTTGTTGAGCTATGCATCCTCCCCTGTGGTGAAGCGCTGTATGACTCCAGAACCTTTAGAACCTCTCAAACCAAAAGCCTTCCCACCTGTAAACCTTCCACTCTACAAGTATATATTATCCTTATGAATCCACTGTTTTAGCAATTTGGCTACGGCGGTGGGTTCTTTTATTTCAGAAAACCTAGAGGAGGTACAAAACCATGATGAAACAAACAGAATTAAAGAAACAATGGTTGGAACAGTTAGAAGGACTTGGCAGCAAGCTTCATATTTTGCAGAATACAGCAAATGCGGTTCATGATGTAATGTTTATGGTGGAGCCAGATCGATATGAAGGAGCGATTCGTGAAGTAATGGTACAGGTTTATACGCTGGAGGATTCCATAAAAGGGATGTTCCATTGGATCAAGCAACAGGAAGAGATGACAGGGGAGCCACCGATGCAGGCGATATTAGAAGCCATGGGGCGAGAAACAAAGTATCTGGAACAATTGCTGGAGCATCTGATGAAGGTACATCAGAATTATTCGGAAGAAGTGATCCAGAGTGTTTGTATCAGTGCCTTATTTGGAGTCGTCTGCCAGCTGCATTTCATGGAGGTGGATTATGATGCGGAGCTGGAGCAGGTAAAGTCCATGTGGAAGAAGCCGCATGGCATGCACTGAGAAGGAAGAGGCAGGAAGGAGAGAACAAAATGACTGCGGAAAAATTATTGGAAGTCCAGAACCGAGTAGAGGAAATCACCATTGAAATCCGTACCTTATGGAGCACCTTAGAGGCCGTTCACGACGCAATGAGGGCAGAGTTTGCAAATCCGGAGACATATCAGGATGCAATCTATGGAATGTCCAGGCAGGCGTATCGGCTGAAAGAAGAGGTAGAGCTCTTTCTG
>JAAWBG010000147.1 GCA_022792535.1 Lachnospiraceae bacterium | reverse complement strand
ATTGAGCAGCTTATGTGCCATAACCGTTGTCATACGTTCATCGCGCATTACACAAGGTACGCCGCTTGCTTCCTCCAATTCTTTAGCAAAGTCCCGCGCCATTTGCGCGCTGTCTCCTTCATCGCCATTCATATGCCGCGGCAACCCCACAACGATTTGCTCCGGTCGATATTCTTCCACCCACTGCACAACCCGCTGTACTTGTTTTGGAAAATAGGTTTCATGCAATGTTCCTATCGGATTAGCAATCATCCCTAATGCATCGCTGACAGCGCATCCAATACGGGATTTCCCATAATCTACTCCCATAATTTTCATGCCCGTTTCTCTCCATTATGATGCAGTTTCCGGTTCTGCAAAAACATCCAAACAAATGCACAGATATAATAAATAATCGCTACTAATGCCGCTCCATAAATTAAGTGTTTTGTAGAAAACACGGAATAAAGCTGCGTTCTCCATTCTGCTCCCATGATGAGAGTCAGCAATCCCGCAATATGGTGTCCAAACCGGATACCTAAAAACAGCACTGCACCAAACAGGCATGTGAGCACGTGAAATCCCCAACGTTTTCCCTTTTTCATTCCAATATAAAACAATGCTGTCAGCGCTATGCAAGCACAACCTAATACAATCATTATAGCGCGTACTGCTAAAATGCCATTTGCGGACAAATAACCCATATAAGCACGGTAAATCACAGTTAAGCCCATGAGCAGACAAATAATTTCCATTGTTGCTACCAATACCAAATTCGTAATGTGTTCTTCCCGCTTTTTCATTTCCTGCCGTCTTTGTTTCTTTTCTTGTACTTTTCTTTTGAGTTCGTCTGTCATCATTTCCACTCCCAACGTTTAATTTATTTCTCCATATGCATACATCAATGCAGCAATCACTGCCAGCGGCGCCGTCTCAGTCCGCAGAATCCTTTTGCCCAGCCGAACCGGCAAAAGCCCTTCATCACGCGCCACTTTTATTTCTTCTTGGTCAAAGCCGCCCTCTGGTCCAATCAATACTCCGACACTTGTCACCTGCACATGCTGTTCCAGCACATCACGCAGTCCCGTTTTTTCTTCCGCTTCATAGGGTATCAGCTTCAGTTCCAGTTGCTGCATATGGGAAAGCGCTTCTTCTAATTCCATCACTGGAGCAACCGTTGGTATAACTGCACGGTTACATTGTTTGGACGCTTCCGCTGCAATTTTGT
>JAAWBG010000075.1 GCA_022792535.1 Lachnospiraceae bacterium | reverse complement strand
GAGAACAAAGCGGACAGGTCCGCTTCAACTCCCTGAATCCCTCACTCATGAGGGGCGCTGGACATCCTGTGGATGTCCGTTTAGCGCGGACCGAAGTGGAACGTAGACCTTGGACGGTTTGCTGCGCCGAGCACAATTGCAAAGCAATATTTTACCTCTTGTGCGAGTGCGCATATTATTTTTCTCTTATAGGAAAGATACTTTCACGCTTTAGCGTGACAAGGTCTTTCCTATAAGACAAGAAAGAATCCTGCTTGGCAGGATTCTCCGCCTGCGGCGGGCCGCTTCCGCGGTTCATTTCCTTTCCGCCGCGGTGCGATAATTCTATTTTCTCTTATAGGGAAAGATACTTTCACACGTTAGCGTGACAAGGTCTTTCCTAATAAGAGGACAAAAGGAACAGGGAACCTGCTGTCACAGGCTCTCTGTTCCTTTTGCTATTTCATACCTTTGTATACCGAAACAACTGTCGGCTTTTAATATAGATTCTTCACCTTAAATTCCCGCTCTGATTCCCGGCGCATATCTTTTTTGGCAATATCCTGCCGCTTGTCATAGAGTTTCTTGCCGCGCGCCAGAGCAATCTCCACCTTTACAAGACTTCCTTTAAAATACACCTGCAGCGGCACTACCGTGTATCCTTTTTCCGCCATCTTCCCTGCAATCTTATTGATCTCATACTTATGCATCAGCAATTTACGGGGGCGCAAGGGATCTTTGTTGAAAATATTTCCTTTTTCATAGGGACTGATATGCATTCCGTATATAATCACTTCCCCATTTTCAATGCGGATAAAGGCTTCCTTGACAGAACATTTTCCCATGCGCAGAGATTTTACTTCCGTTCCCGCCAGGCTGATGCCGGCCTCGTATTTGTCCTCTATAAAATAGTCGTGAAATGCCTTTTTGTTATTGGCAATTAATTTTATACTTTCTTTCCCCATTTTTATTTCCTTTCTGTGAACCAGCGCACCGATTATTTTATCTTATAGAAAGAGGCTTTCACATCTTGGCATGACAAGAGTCTTCCGGTATGAGCGTAAAATCTATGGTGCGCATAAACCGATCCGTACTCTCCACAACAACCTGCAGCTTCTGTCCCAGTTTGTAGCGTTTTCCCGTGGCCTCTCCCACCATCTCATAAGATGATTCATCATAGTGATAGTAATCGTCTGTTAGATTCGTCACATGAACCATACCCTCTACGGTATTGGGTAATTCCACATACATGCCCCAGGAGGTGATGCTGGAAATCACCCCTTCAAAGGTCTCTCCGATGTGCTCCGACATATATTCCACCTTTTTCAGCTTATCTGTCTCACGCTCCGCTTCCTCGGCCCTTCGCTCCAGCCGGCTGGTTTCAGCGGCAGTTTCCGGCAGAATTTTCTCATAGTGATCCAGTCGTTTTTCTGTCATCTTTCCCCGCAGTGTCTCTTTGATAATCCGATGAATCTGCAGATCTGGATACCGGCGGATAGGGGAAGTAAAATGGCAATAGTACTGAGTGGCAAGACCAAAATGCCCCGTATTGACAGTGGTATATTTCGCCTGTTTCATGGAACGCAGCGTCAATCGGCTGATCAGCATTTCTTCTGGTGTATCTTCAATTTTTCCCAGCAGTTTCTGCAATTCCTTGGGATGAATATCATCCTGATTGATTTTAATAGAGTATCCAAAGTTATTGATAAACAGCCCCAGTTTTTGGATTTTCTCTGGGTCCGGCGTATCATGAGTTCGATAGACAAAAGGAATCTCCTGCCAGAAAAAATCCTGGGCTACCGTCTCATTGGCAATCAACATAAAATCTTCGATAATCCTGGTTGCCACATTCCGCTCATAGGGCTTGATCTCAATAGGCCTGCCCTGTTCATCCAGAATAATTTTCGTCTCGGGAAAATCAAAATCAATGGAGCCTCGCTTTCTTCTTTTTTCTCGTAAGATAGCTGCCAGCGCTTCCATATCCTCAAACATGGGAATCAATTCCCGATAGGTTTCTCTCTCTTTTTCATCCTGGTCTTTCAATATTTTCCGCACGCTGGTATAGCTCATGCGGCGGTCAATCTGTACGACGGTCTCTGCAATCTCGTGATCAATCACATTTCCTTTCTGGTCAATCAGCATAATACAGCTTAAAGCCAGACGGTCTTCTCCTGCATTCAGGGAACAAATCCCGTTGGAAAGAAGATGAGGCAGCATAGGAATCACCCGGTCTACCAGATATACACTGGTGCCTCGTTTCAGGGCCTCTGCATCCAGCGCGCTGTGCTCTTGAACATAATTCGTCACATCTGCAATGTGTACGCCCAGGCGGTAATTTTCACCTTCTCTGGTGAGACTGACAGCGTCGTCCAGATCTTTGGCATCCTCTCCATCAATAGTCACCATCTGCCAGGATCTGATATCTTTCCGGCCCGCCAGATCTGCAGTACTGACAGGTTTTCCTACATTTTCCGCCTGCTTCAGCACCTTTTCCGGGAATTCCACTGGAAGATCATATCCTTTGACAATAGACATGATGTCTGTTCCCGGATCATTCCTGTGTCCGATAATCTCTACCACTTTACCTTCTGGTTTTCTAGTTTCACTGCCATAATCTGTGATCTCCACCACAACTTTATGGCCATCCACCGCACCTTTGGAACGCTCTAACGGAATAAAAATATCCTGTCCCAGTTTCAGACTATCTGGAACCACAAAGCCAAAATTTTTGCTTTTCTGGAAGGTTCCCACCACACGCTGGATGCTCCGCTCCAATATCTTGACAACTACGCCTTCCCTTCGTTTTCCCGAAACAGCTTTTCCCGGAAGAAGTTCAATCTGCACCGTATCCCCATGCATGGCGCCATTGATCTGAGACTCCGGTATAAAAATATCTTCCGGTTCTCCCTCAATGGTAACAAATCCAAACCCCCGCGCATTTCCTGTAAAGGTTCCGCATAAAAACTTACTTTCTGCTTTGGCATATTTTCCGCGTTTAGAGCAAGTGATCTTTCCTTCCGCCAAAAGCTCAGAAAGAACCTCTGCCAAATCCTCCCGTTCCTCTCTGGGTACATTTAACAACACCGCCAGCTCTTTGATCTTCATGGGCACATAAAGATCACTGCACATAAATTCATATATCATTTTTTTTCTGTTTTCTAATAATTCTTTTTCCATTTTATATTCTCCATTTTAAGAAGTTTCTTGTGTTTACCCGAAAGATGCTCCGCCTGCTGCGGGCCGCTTTTGCGGCTCATTTCCTTTCCGCTGCTGTGCGAGAATCATTGTTCTCTTATAGGAAATTCAGAAGAATTTCCTGTAGAAAAAAGAATCCTGCTCCGCAGGGTTCTCCGCCTGCTGCGGGCCGCTTTTGCGGCTCATTTCCTTTCCGCTGCTGTGCGAGAATCATTGTTCTCTTATAGGAAATTCAGAAGAATTTCCTATAAGAGAACAAAAAGGACTGCCGCAAACCGACAGTCTCTCTCGTAAAACACAGCCACTCATCCGCTATGACTGGCTAAAAACTTCCGATATTCAATACAGCTGCAATTACCAGAAAAAGAATCACCAATACTCTGGTAAGCTTTACCAGCATTCCCTCTTTGGAACGTCCTTTATTCTTTCCCCAGTATGTATCTGCTGCACCACTGATAGTTCCCAGTCCTGCCGATTTTCCTTCCTGCATTAAAACGATTACTGTCAATCCGATACTGATCAAGATAAATACTACTGTTAATACTGTTCTCAACACTTCCATTTTTCCGACCTCCTGTGACTCTTTCACTCACAACTTGTTTTATCGTACCATATCCTGAAACATTTTTCAAGATTTTTTTACAGCGCTCCGCCCATCAATAGAAATAGATTCCCTTTCATGCAAGCATGATGGGCTTCTATTTCTATTGATGGCTGAACTGGTAGGTTAAAACTTATTGAATGGGTTTTTATATTCTGCCACCACACCAAGCTGTTCTTCAATCCGAAGCAGCTGATTATATTTTGCCGTGCGTTCTCCCCTGCAAGGGGCTCCTGTCTTGATCTGTCCGGCATTCACTGCCACTGCCAGATCTGCAATAAAGGTATCTTCTGTTTCGCCGGAACGATGGGAAATCACTGCCCGGTACGCATTTTTATGGGCGGTCTCAATAGCTTCCATGGCCTCTGTCAGAGTTCCGATTTGATTGACTTTAATTAAGATGGCATTGGCAGTCCTGAGCTTGATTCCTGCATCCAGACGTTTCGTGTTGGTCACAAAGAGATCGTCTCCCACCAGCTGTATCCGTTCTCCCAGCTGTTTTGTCATGGCCTTCCACCCATCCCAATCTTCCTCATCCAATCCGTCTTCAATGGAAATAATGGGATATTTTTCGATCAGCCTTCTGTAATACTCAATCATTTCTTCTGTATTGCGGGCCACTTTTTCCTCTTTTATTTTAGACTCTCCTGGGAAATGATACAGCCCTGTGTTCTCATCATAGAGCTCGCTTGCCGCTGCATCCAAAGCAATCTTAAAGTCTTCTCCTGGCTGATAACCAGAAGCCTTCACAGCTTTTTGAATTAGTTCCAGTACAGATTCTGCATCTGGCAGATCTGGCGCAAATCCGCCTTCGTCTCCCACTGCAGTGGAAAGTCCTTCTTTCTCACAGATTTTTTTCAGATTATGATATACTTCCGCACACATGCGCAGTCCTTCCCGGAAACTTTTTGCCCCTACTGGCATAATCATAAATTCCTGGAAATCTACGGTGTTATCTGCATGGCGTCCGCCGTTTAAGATATTCATCATGGGAACCGGCATCTGTTTCGCATTGGCTCCGCCCAAATATTGATACAATGGCAGTTCCATAGCTTTTGCCGCTGCTCTTGCAACAGCCAGAGAAACGCTCAGCATGGCATTGGCTCCCAGATTGATCTTGTCGTCTGTCCCATCTTCTGCAATTAAAATACGGTCAATTTCTACCTGGTTCAGGGCATTCTTGCCAACCAGCACTTTGGCAATTTTATCATTCACATGTTTTACTGCATTCTGAACGCCCAATCCAAAATATCTTGGTTCTCCGTCCCTAAGCTCCACTGCCTCAAACTGTCCAGTGGAAGCGCCGGAGGGAACTGCCGCCCGTCCTGTGGTCTTCTTTCCGTTGCTGGTGGTCTCTACCGTTACATCTGCCTCAACTGTTGGATTGCCTCTGGAATCTAAAATCTCTCTTGCATGGATTTCTGTGATCTTCAAACATAAGCTCATATCCGCTCTCCTTTCAAATATCCCTGTTTCTAGATAATTGCGAAATTATCAAATTTTCAAAATTTCATGTACAATTTCTACACTTTCTATTAAATATTTTCATCATACAAAAGGCCGAAATGCTGGACGCACCGAACATTCCAGCGAGCCTCTGACTACGAAGAACCATATTCAGCAAAGGCTTCTATGGTCCTTTG
>JAAWBG010000074.1 GCA_022792535.1 Lachnospiraceae bacterium | reverse complement strand
GAGATGCAAGAATATAGAAATAATTTGAAGTCTTTGGGATAGGGCTTGTAATTGAAGATAGTTTACCCCTCCAGACCTGTTTGAGTTTGGAGGGATTTTTTTGCTTTCGAGCAGTAGCTTATATCTACATAAACCCTACCGAGGATGGACGGATAACCTGTTAAAAAAATCCTCTCCACCGCAAGGGGGGCTTTGTACCCTACAAGTAGAAGTCAAATCTCTACATATTTTCTTTTCGAAAAAGAATCCTTATCATAAACTAAATTATGCTTTTCCAATCACTTTGTTGCTTCCAAGGAAAATCAAAAATGCTATGCAGTAAAAAACCTCCTGCATAGCATTTTTCTTTTTAGCTGACAGACTAGAAACTCTGCATACACTGTCCAAATTTCTGTTTGGCTTCATCCACTTTCTGCATTTCTGCAGAAGGAGTCGGATAATATCCTCTGTCATGCATCATGCCAAAAACTTCGTTCTGAATATTGTGCTCTTTTTCCAGGCAGTCCAAAATCGCATTTCTCACATTGTCATGGACACATTCGTTGGAAAAAGTGTTGTAAAGGGTGGTAGCTGTTTTTTCTGCGGTCAATGCATCCGCAAACATTTCTTTTTCTGAATAAAATGACTGCTCCATAAGTTCCTCCTGATATTATAATTTTCCTTAACTTAACTGGCTGTACAGGGAACGAAAATGTTCCTTGTGTTCATTGGAAATCTCAGTAAATTTTGCTTTGACTTCCGCATCTTTGCAATTGTCTGCCAATACCTGGAATTTCTTGATCAAAAGTTCCTCACCGGAAAGCAGATCATTCAACGCTGACAGTTCTTTTTCTGATATCTGGTTCATGGGAATCTCCTTTCTCTAGTTGTCAAATAGACAATTTCAAAACTATCAAATCTACCAAAAATTCAAGTTTCGCAATTACCTAAGTTGTCAAGGTTAGTTTCCCACCTTTTCTAGCAAATATACGCCCAGGATTCCAAACGTATGTTTTTTAGAAAAAGAATGCCAGTACACTTACCAAAAATGCTAATACTGTAGAAGTCCAAAAAGCCTTACCCGGCCTGTAATTTCCTTTTTTTTCTATTTCTTTTTTGACACGGTGCTGTTCATAAAAAAGTTCAGCCATTGTAATCAGGAGAAACAGAAACAGCCAGCCCAAATATGCCGTTGATTCCGGAGAATTATTCGCAATTCCATTTAATTCAAATTTTACCATGGTAACGCCCAGAAACAAAAGTATCCAGGCCACAAACCAAACTGCGGAAACATATCCTGCTTTTGCATTCCTGCGGTCTCTTTCTTTTATCAAAGTTCGGTCTATACTTCGATAATTGTAAAACATCAAAGCTATGATTAAGTCTGCACAATATAAAAAAGTCAGGCTCATATATAAAATTCCTGCCTGTCTTCCTTCCAAAAATCCGCTCAGACTGCAGAGACAAAGGCATCCAAAGGTACTGCAGGCAATATGGGTATCCATCTGTATTAAAACTTTTTTAACTTCATTTTGGTTATATTCCACCTTACTGTCATACCCTGCAAGCATGGAAAAACTGCCTGTCTTTACCGCGCTGGAAAAATGCAAATGCAAAAACAACTGGATAAACACTTGGATGATCACCATAAAAACCACATTTTCCACCTTCAGATTCCCGGTGATCCCTCCCACTGTCAAGTAAATGAAACTCACTCCAATCCCAGCTATCAAAAGAACACCAGGGGTTTTTGGCATGACAACTTCCGCTTCCTTAGTTCCTTCCAGCAGTTCGTCGATTGTCATATCAAACTCTTGTGCAATTTTTTGCAGTACATACACATCCGGCAAAGTTTTATCTCGTTCCCAGTTTGACACTGCCTGCCGGGTTACTGAGATTTTTTCCGCCAATTCTGTCTGTGTAATCTGTTTCTGCTCCCGAAAAAATTTTATTTTCCGGCCCAGGCTTCCTGCTGCTTCCTCTTTTAAAATTTCTTCCGACATCTTCCACACCTCCCTGATTCTGCTAGAGTTATCTATTTCTTTTCTGAAAATCATCTGTGCCTGTATGTTCCAGACATACCTTAGCATTTTTTTCAAAAAGGAGCAAGCAACGATCTGTTGCATCCTTGAGTTTCCGCTGATTCTATAGTATAATTCTAACATAACTGCTTCCTGGGTACCAAGTTGGAAAAAGATAAGAGAAAGATAAAAATAAGATAATTCGAACAGGTGATTTTATGCTTTTCAAACATGAAGATACAAGGACAACAGATTACTCTGCAGACTGGCCTTCTCATTACTATGAAATTCCCACCGGAATAGGACGCCTAGAGGCTTTGGATCATATCGCCCTGCAGGGGTTGGAAACCTCAGAAGATTCCTTTCGGCGAATCCTTTGCAAAAAACGATTTTTTTCTATAGACAAATCGGGAAAGGTGGATTTGTTTATGCGTGCCTGGACTATGATACAGGCTTCCAGCGCCGCCGGCGTTTCTTTCCTTAAGAAAAAACGCCTGACTGCAGAGTTAGAGACTTATATGAGAGAACTGTGTCTTTTATGGGACACGCCAAGATCCGAGACGGAAGAAAAAATACTCATGGAAGAATGGCGGGACTTTGCCCGCACTTTCATCGCTTCCTGCACTGGCAGTAAAGCCTATTGTTCCACGCTTTTTGGATTTGTTCCTATTAAAGATACTGTAATTGCCGAAAAAATTGCTGCAGAGATTCTCTTAGTTACAAGAGATTACCCTGGAAAACTTGGCCTTGCAGATACATTTGCACCTTTTCGGCAGGTAATGTGTGATACTTACTGCCAGATGATTGAGCAGGGAGAAACTTATCTCTCTTCTATGGATTTTTCTTCTGAAAATTCATAGTTTTTCACTTCATCGGGTCCTATTTTTGCATAAGGAAGCCGGATGTATTTTCCCTTTTCCAGTTCTAAATTTTTCAAGCTTCCTCCTGTGGAAAGCTGATAGGCCAGCTCCAGCATAGCTTTTGCCTGGCCTTCCTTATCATTGTAAACAGTTCCGGCCAGCTCGCCATTTCTGACTGCCTCAAGTCCTACGTCTGTTCCGTCGATTCCAACGATCACAGGCCACTGTTCCTGTCCTATCCCTTCTGCCTTCAAAGCATCAATTGCCCCCAATGCCATATCATCATTATTTGCAATCACCAGCTCAATTTCCTCTCCGTACTCTGTTAACATCTGAGCCATCTTGGTCTGGGCCTGGGCCCGATTCCAGTTTGCAATGGCATATCCCAGCTTCTCCACTTCAATCCCCTGCTCCACAATGGTGGACACTGCATATTCTGTGCGGACAATGGCGTCTTGATGTCCAGCCTCTCCTTCCAGAACCATATACTGAAAAATTCCATCCCCATTTTTATCTGCCTCTGGATGTTCCTGCCATTCCTTCACTGCAAGTTCTCCTTCCATAATCCCTGACTCAAATGCTTTCGCCCCCACATAATACAGCCATTCCCACCGTTCTAAATCCTCTTCTACCAGCTCCCGGTTAAAAAAGATTACCGGCACATTATTTTTTTCCGCCATATCTATAATGGTAGTGGGTTCCGTCCGGTCCACCAGATTCACGCAGACTACCTGACAGCCATCATTGATCATTTTTTCCACCTGGCTGTTCTGAGTGGTCTGGCTGTCTGCTGCATTGTACACCTCAATATTGATGGCAATCCCTGTCTCTTCCTCTTTTTTTCCTGCATATCTGTGAAAACTTTCCATAAGCTGAGACACAAAGGTATCGTACTGATCGTATACGGTAACCCCGACTTTAATACTTTTTGGCGTCGTTTCCTGCGAAGTTCCCCCGCATCCAGTGAATATCTCTGCCAGAAGAATCAACAGAATTGCTCCCGCCATATATTTTTTTCTTCTCATCTTCTTTTGTCTCCTTTTGCCGGCAGTCTATCACTGCACAATGGGGAATAGTACTTTCTGATTTTCTGTATCATACAGATTCCCCTTATGGATCACCAGATAATCAATCTGGCTGCCTTTTGTATTCTCCCAATGATATTTTAACTGTTCTCCAATGATTTCCATGCTCTGATACCCCATATTGAACTCATTGGGTACCACCAGGGTCTGTATCATCCCTTTATCCAGATAATAGACTGCTTTTTCTGAACATCCCACTCCATACAGCAGACAGTTCTCTATTCCCTCCTGGATCTGCATGTAGTCTGCCATCTGTTCCGTCTCTCTATTCCCAAGAGCGATCACAAAATCCAGAGAATCACAAATACCAGCCTGACCTTCTGTCTCTGCCTGGGCCTCATTCTTGTCCAGAATCCATACAATCTCCGGTGCAGCTGCCTCCAGTCCTTCCTTAAGCCCGGCAAGCCGCTGCTGCATAGCATATTGTCTCTGATTTCCAGACAGAATTCCCACTCTTTTCTGCGCTAAAGTCTCTCCATACTCTTCTAAAACAGCCTCTGCCAAAGCCTTTCCAATCTCATGGTTATCCGGTCCCACATAGGTATGAATTCCTTCCGCCGCAAGATCAGATTCTATCAATACAATTTTTGTATCTGTCTCAAATTCTGGTATCTCTCTGGCAAGATCCCCGCTAAAAACCATCTGAATAATAATCCCTTCCGCCCCGCCTTCAATCTCCCTGCTGACCATCTCCAGCTCTTCCTCCAGATTTTTAAATTCTCCAGTAAAAACATAGTTTAAGTCAAGGTCATAATCTTTTGCAGCCTGCTCTAATCCCTGCCGCAATGCAATCCACCGCTCGTCGTTACTGTTGTTTACAATAACAGAGATCTTATGAGATCCTTCCTTTTTTCCCACATTGAGCATACTGTAAGAAGTCCAGACAATGATTGTCACCAGAACAAAGATCAGCATTCCAAAATAGATTCTATTCCGTGCCATTGTCTTCCTCCCTTTCTTCTCTCTCTTCTTTCTCCTTTCCCTCTTCCCACTTTCCTTTTTCCAGTTTCTCGGCTGTTTCCTGAGAATAGGGAATACAGGGAAGATGGATACGCACTGTGGTACCCTCGTCTGGCTGGCTTTCGATTTCTAATCCATAAGGCTCTCCAAAACGCAGGCGAATACGATTGTGTACATTGATCAGCCCCACTCCAGAACCTTTTTTCCGTACCCTGTTATTTTCTTTTAATAATACCGCTACTGTCTCCTCCGGCATTCCAAGGCCGTTATCTTTGACTGCAATGTAGACGTCACCGTCCCTTTTCCATCCTGTCACCTGAATCTCACCATCTCCATCCATGCATTCCACCCCATAATAGATGGCATTTTCCAGCAATGGCTGAATGATCAGCTTCACCGTACAGCAATGAAGAATATCTTCATTGATCTGAAAATTTAAACTGAAAATATTTTTATAGCGGATCTTTTGAATGTTCATATAGTTCTTCGCATGTTTGATCTCATCTTCCATACTGATGATGTTTTTTCCGCCGCTGAGACAGACACGAAACAGACTTGCCAATTGGGTGATCATAAACACCGCATCCTCATAGCGTTCTCCCTCGATCATCCACACAATGGAATCCAGCGTCTTGTACAAAAAATGAGGATTGATCTGAGACTGAAGAGCATCCAGCTCCCGCTTTCTTTCTTCTTCCTGTTCCACCACAATATCATGCATCAGCTGGCGAAGCTGTTCTACCGTAGAACGAAGGGTTTTCCCCAGATGTTCCACCTCCAGCGAACCGCCCACATAAATCTCTGGATTCATGTTTCCGGATTCCCAGTCTTGTACTGATTCATTCAATTTCTGTAATGGCTTCGCTATCTTTGCGGACACCAGCTGGTTCAGCACAATCAGCATCAATACCGAAAGAGAGGCAAACAGCAAGGCAAACTGCCTTGTGCTAAACAATCCCATATGAAAAGAACTCATTGGCACCACACTTACGATCTTCCATCCGGTATAACTAACCGTTTTTACCGTAACCAAACGTTTTTCTCCCTGAAATACCTCCTGTCTGCTCCCATCCTCATAAGAAGCCGCCGCATAATTATTCTCTTCATACAAATTTGTATAAATCAATTTTTGTTTGGGATGATAGATCAGCTCTCCATCGCTGTCCACCAGATAGACGTATTCTGAATCATTGTTGACATTCGCCTTATTCAAAAGCTGTTCCATGCTGCTGTAATTCATATCCACCAGCAAAACCCCCAGGGTGGAATTCCCATGGTTAGTCAGCTCCACTGCCCGGCTGAGCGAAACCACCCAATAATAGCGATAGCTGGTATTGTCAAACAAATTCTGTACATGGGGAGTGGAAAATTGTATGTTCTCCATCTTTCCCACAGCGGCGGTAAACCATTTCTGATCTACAATATTTAAGTCTTCTTTTTCCGTGGCCACCGGCGCCGCCGCCACCAGTTCCCCCTGATTGGTATAGCAGGCAATGCTGATCAGATTGTCCTTATTGGCCTCATACAGCAGATTCATTTCCTCATCCATCGTATCTGACGCCAGGTCTTTATTCTTAATTACACTGTAATACATAGCGTCTGAAATACGCCGCATGTTTCGAAGGTACGTCTCTAGATTGATAGAAGTCTGATTTAAAAGCTGTTCCGAACTCTGAGCTGTCATAACTTCCATCCGATTGACAAATCTGCTGTACAAAGACACCCCAAGAACTCCCATTACCACAATGGACACAAGGGTAAAAGAGATGGAAATCGTCATCTGTATGGACTGCGACTGTATATGCTTTTTGATATACAAGATCAATGGATGATCCTGTTTCTGTTTCATTCTCGTTTTCAATTCTGCTCCATCTTACTTGTCTTATATTTAGAAGGCGACATGCCAAATTGTTTTTTAAACACATAGCTGAAATAATTGGGATCGGAATATCCCACTTTATCTGCTATGATATATGTTTTTTCATTTTTTGTCAAAAGCAGATCCAAGGCCTGCTCCATTCGATACTCGGTCAGATAATTGATAAAGGTCTTCCCTGTCTCTTTTTTAAATACCGTGGAAAAATAAGCGGCGCTGACATTCAGATAACTGCAGATCTGCTCAATCCCTAAGTCCTGATCTGCATAGTGCTCCTTTACATATTCCATCGCTTTTGTCACAAAAGATTTGGTGGTATCCTGCCGCTCATGAACCACCTGTCTCTGCATTTTCAAACAGTTGTCATTTAACCACTGTTTCAATGCCTCTGGAGATTCTAACTGCATAGCCTGGGTATAGACATCATTGTCCTCTCCGAAAATATTCTCAAGGTTCAGCTGATTATTGGCTCCAAAGCGGAAAATTTCCGTGATCAGTTCCATAATCAGTATCCGGTACTTCTGCAGAGACATTTTGCTTCCTGATAACTGCCGGATAAACTCCTGAATGGCTTCCTGCAAAGGCTCTTCTTCTCCCATTTTTATCTTTTTTAAAATTTTATAAATATAAGGCTCTTCCCAGGGAATATCTGCATTTTCCTGAGGGTCCATCTCTCCAATGCTGATAGCCCTTGTATTTCCGTACAGCACGCGGTATGAAACCGCATTTTTCGCCCCCTGATAGGAAAGCTGCAGCTGACTCAAGGCATTGCAGACATGACCGATTCCTGCCGTCACCTGGGCTTTACAGACCCGCTTTGCCATCTTACAGAACTTATCCATCACATCTGTATAACGGGTAATGGATTCATCGGGAAGCTGTGTGATCACAATAATATCTCCCAGATAAGTGGTAATCCTGCTGTCATAGATCTCTGCAAGCTGCTCTTCTGCAAGCTGTTTTACCGCAACTGCCAAAAGAAAGGGGTCCATATTTTCTTCCTGAGAATTTGTGACGCTGATATGAAGCACTGTGATCACATAGTAAGGCCCTGCCAGCTCAATCTGATAGCTCCTGGCATATTTCTCGATCACATCCTCTGGAATTCGACCGTCCACCAGCGAAGTATAAAAATTTTCCTGCAGCACAGGAAGACTTTCTAAATAATACTCCCGTAATTTATCTATATTGCGTTTCTCGTCCAGCTCTTTGTCCAGATTTATTTTAATCCGGGTAAACACTTCCCCCAGTTCATTTGCGTCAATGGGCTTTAAAATGTACTCTTCCACTTCCGCCTTGATGGCTTCTTTGGCGTACTCAAATTCATCAAAACCAGAAAAAATAATCACTTTTATCTTTTGGTAGAGTTCTTTTAACTTTTTGCAGAGTGTAAGCCCGTCCATATAGGGCATTTTGATATCCGTCATCACCACATCAATCTGCATTTCCTCTGCCATCTCTAACGCTTCCACTCCATTTTTGGCATAACCTGCAATGTGAAATCCCAGATTCTCCCAATCCAGTTTTTTCATGATCACCTGATATACCTCTTCTTCGTCGTCCACAAGCAAAACAGAATATTGACTCATATGTTTACCCTTTCTAACTCTGTCCCTAATTTGAATCTCCTATTTCACGATCTTCTCCATGCACCATACTTCTGTTTTTCAGTTTCATGCGCCATATTTGTCATTCATCCGTTTCCATAAGACGCCCAACACAATGGTGGAGAGAATGATCTCTCCTAAAGCAGCATACAGATTCACAAAGATCAGAGCCGCCATCCCCAGGGCAGCCACCCCAAAAAATAAAACTAATTTTCCTGCTGCTATGGCATAACCTTTTTGATCCCGCACTACTCCTTTATTTTTCCCGCGAATAGCCTCAATATCTTGAAATACCAGCAAACGTATGCCAAAATACATGCAGAACACAAAGACAACAATGGGAACGCCGGCCTGTTCTAAAATTCTCTCTATTGTCATAAATTCCTCCAAGCTTTCTTGTTAGGATGAAAATAGCGGCTGGAACAACACCATCCGCTATTTCCTGACCTATGTACTCTATTTTTTCGCAATATACTTTCTGATATCCAGTGAAATCGCTACAAAGATTACGATCCCGATGGCAACGTACTGTGCGTTTGCATCCACACCCAGATACTGAAGAGCTACCTTTAGCAGCTCAAATACCGCAACACCGATAATCGCTGAGGACACTTTACCACGTCCGCCCGTTACCGATACGCCTCCGATAGTACATGCTGCGATTGCTTCCATCTCGTAACCATATCCAGTCTGGATGGATGCACCTCCTGCTTTCGCGCCAAACATAAATCCTGCAAGACCATACATTGCCGCTGCCTTCATATAAATCAGAATCAATGTTTTCTTTACAGGAACACCTGCAACTTCTGCTGCCTGGGGGTTACCGCCGATGGCATACATATATTTTCCATGACGTGTCATGTTAAAAATAAACCAGGTGACCGCAGCTACCACAATAGCAATCCAGATCAGATAATTGATTCCTAAGAATTTGCCATTGGCAACATTGGTGTATTCCTTTACATATCCGCCAAGAGGCGTTGCTCCTGTGATCATAAGTCCAAGACCATATACAATTTCCATCATTGCCAATGTCGCAATGAAAGGAGGCACATTTAGATATGCAATGAAAAATCCTGTCACAGTACCAAAAGCAGCACAGATTGCCATAACAATAATCGCTACCAAAAATACATTCATGGGCTCCATATTAGGGAAAAATTTGCCAGAATAATCCATACGCTGCAACAGCATACCTGAAAGACAGGCTCCCAAACCGATGGTACGTCCTGCAGACAAGTCGCACCCTGCTGTGATTACACATCCTGCAATACCAAGTGCAATGACAAGTCTTGCACTCATATTCATCAAAATATTCATCAAGTTATTTGATGTGAAAAAATTGTCTGATGTAAATCCTGTGTAGATCACCAGAATAAACATAACAATGATCACTCCATTGTTGATCAAAAAATCTTTGACCTTCTGTTGATTTGTCTTTTCCATTCTCTTCTCCTCCTATCCTTCGAACTTCGTTGCAAAACTCATGACTTTTTCCTGTGTCATATCTTCCGGTTCCTGAATCTCACCGGTAAGTTTTCCATTACACATCACACAGATTCTGTCCGCCATACCAAGAAGCTCTGACATCTCTGACGAGATCATAATGATTGCTTTTCCCTGCTTTGCCAAAGCGCTCATAATCTCATAGATTTCATGCTTAGCGCCTACGTCAATTCCACGGGTAGGCTCATCCATGATCAACACATCCGGGTCATTGGCCAGCCATCTAGAAACAATAACTTTCTGCTGATTACCGCCGGAAAGATTGGAAATATGTTCCTTCATACTGGGGGTCTTAATACTCAGTTTCTTAATATTTTCATCTACAACATTGTTGATTTTCTTATGATCCAAGACAAATCCTGCATTCATATATTTCTTATATACGGATACGCCTACATTGTCTTTGATGGAAAGACATCCAAAGATACCGCTTCCTCTTCTGTCTTCTGTGATCAATCCGATTCCTGCATTCATAGCGTCGATGGGATGCTTGATCTTCACCTGTTTGCCATGCATGAAAATCTGCCCGGAAGCAATCCCGCGGATTCCAAAAATTCCTTCCATCAATTCTGTTCTCTGAGCTCCTACCAGACCTCCAAATCCCAGAATCTCTCCTTTGCGGAGCTGGAAACTGATATTCTGGAAAGATTTTTCATGGATAGAAGACAGATTCTTCACTTCCATAATAACCTCTCCCGGTTTATTCTCTTTGGACGGATACACATTGGTCAATTCACGTCCCACCATCTTAGCAATAATCTGATCGGTAGTCATGTCTGCTGCCGGCCAAGTACCTACGTAAGTACCGTCCCGCATAATGGTAATATCATCTGCAATCCGCTTGATCTCATCCATTTTATGAGAGATATATACCATAGCGACGCCTTTTTCCCGCAAGTCATTCATAATCCGAAACAGCGCTTCCACCTCGTTATCGGAAAGAGAAGATGTGGGTTCGTCAAAAATTACTACTCTTGCCTGCTGGGAAACTGCTTTTGCAATCTCCACCGACTGCATCTGTCCAATAGACAATGTTCCAAGCTGTGCTTTTGGATCAAAATCCATCTTAACTTCCTTTAACCATTTTTCTGTTTCCGCATACATCTTCTTGTGATCAATCAGCTTAATGGGCCCGAAATTCTTCGTGGGAAATCGTCCCAGATAAAGATTTTCTCCTACGCTTCTGGCCGGTATTGGCTGTAGTTCCTGATGTACCATGGCAATTCCATGTTTCATGGCTTCATCCGGGTTGTTTACTTCAATTTTCTGACCATCCAGATAGATCTCGCCTGCATCCATCTTATAGATTCCGAACAGACATTTCATCAAAGTAGATTTTCCTGCACCGTTTTCTCCCATCAGTGCATGAACGGTTCCCGGTCGAAGGGAAAGCTGTACATCATCCAGAGCCTTTACACCTGGAAATGATTTACAAATACCTTTTAGCTCCAATTTGTATTCAGCCATTTTTCTCCTCCTTCTATGATCGGCGCATATTTTTTATCTTAATGTAAAGCCTATACGCCTTTATATTCATACAGATCACAGCGATCTGTGTAATGTCCCATTTAATTATTAGAGCGGGAATTTTTCCCTGCTCGCAATAGGGCAATCCTATTTTGTCTTACTTAAATAAAATAGAATTTCGCTTTTCGAAATTCTGCGCCGCAAATGCATCGCTTTCGCAATATATTTCCTCTGCATCTGCGCGGGCATCCTCCCGCAGGGTTTTATCATATAGGGAACGAAGTTTCCTATATGATAAAATAGGTGCGGGTGCCATATGACACACCCGCACCTTTCATTGACTTCATTCACATGCCAATTATTTCACCATGTCAAGAACTTCCTGTGCATTTTCACTTGTAACTTTTACATAATCACAACCAATGTAGTAATCATTCTTCTCACCAGTTAAGAATTTGATAGCAGCATCTGCTGCACTGTGAGACTGTGCAAAGTGATCATTAAATACGGTACCTGTCATAGTTCCGTTGATAACATTTTCAAGTGCCTCAGATAATGCATCTACGCCTACTAAGAAAATATCTTCGCCTACGGTACGTCCTGCAGACTGAATTGCCTGTAATGCGCCAAGTGCCATTGCGTCGTTGTTACAGAATACAACTTCTATTTTCTCGCCATGCTGTCCAAGTGCATTTGCTACAAGCTGCTGTGCCTGATCCTGCTGCCAGTTACCTACCTGATCATCTAATTCTTCTACTTCGATTCCTGCATCTGTAAGAGCTTTTACAGAAAATTCGGTACGATACTGAGCGTCCACGTTCTCTGGATCACCTTCGATCATGATGTACTGGATCTTGCCGTCGCCATTTAAGTCAACTTTGTCCATACCCAGATCTTTGATCAATTCACCCTGGAAAGTACCGGACTGACGAGCGTCGCATCCAACGTATGTAACATCCCATCCATTGTCTTCCCATCTCTTCTCTTCATCTGCATCTGGCTCACGGTTGATGTATACCAGAGGAATACCTGCTTCTACCACTTTGTCTGTGATAGTCTCAGCAGAAGAAGAGTTTACCGGATTCACGATCAATACATCTACTTTATCATTGATAAAGTTATCAATCTGTCCAGTCTGTGTGGGCTGATCATTGGCGCCATCCACGATGGTGATATTCTCTTTGGAGAATCCCTTTTCAACCAAATAATTTTCAAGTTCTGTACGGAACAATGTCATAAAGTTATCAGAGAACTGATAAATACAAACACCAACTTTTTTGGTTGATAAGTCGCCGCTGGCTGCATCTGTTTCATCACCTGCTGCATCTTCCTTATCGTCTGCTGCGTCTTCCTTCTCATCCTGAGTATTGGTTGCCGGCTCATCTGTTTTCGTATTGCCGCTGTTTCCGCAGCCTGCCACCATAGCAGTCATCATTGTTGCTGCAAGGATAAAACTTAATACCTTCTTTTTCATTCTTTGAAACCTCCCTTTTTTATTCGTAACCTCTCTGTTACGTAATAAATTATATCACTTCGGTTTCGAAAAAACATAGAATATCCTTCTGTCTTCCTTGAAAATTCTTTGATTTCTTTGTATATTCCGCATATTTTTTTACCAAATATTACTTTTTCTTTATAGAAATATACTTATACTTTCTCTATTTATCCTTGTTCTTGTAGAATATGACAGATTTCTTTGTATAGTTTTTTATGGTTTGCAATACGAAAGAATGCCCTTTAAAGATTCTCTTTGATTTGGTATCATTTTTATGATATTTTATTTCGTAACCATAATTTTATAATCACAGAAAGGGACTGTTGCAAAATATAACATTTTGCAACAGTCCCTTTCTGTGATTATGGGAAAGACCTTGCCACTCTTTAGGGTGAAAGCATCTTCCTATAAGAAAATAATATATATATCTATCTCTGATTTTATAATTCCCCTATTCTTCTAACCGCACATAGATCTGACAGGAATCGTAATTTTCCACGGGCACTGGAAGCAAGATTCCTCCATTCATCAGTGCTGCCCCTGTGTAAATCCCTGCCGGCTCTTTATCTTTCCACATCTGATATCTTCCCTCCGGAAGCAGTCCTCGGAATTTTACAGACTGAGCAGCAGGATTGCCGTGAAGATCGGTGTAAATCACACCCAGATAAGCTTCTGTTCCATCCTTGTCTGCATATTCCCATGCAGTAAAATCACGGTTCTCCAGAGGAGAAGTAATTCGATAATAGTCGCCAAACTGGAACAGACGGTAGCGTTCCTTAAAGGTGTGGATCTGTTCTCTGGCTTCCTCCTTTTCTGCCTCTGTCATTCTGCTTAAATCCAGCTCATATCCAAAAGTTCCCTGCATGGCACAGATTCCTCTAGTTTTAAAAGGCGTCACTCTGCCATTCTGGTGATTGGGACAGACGGACACATGGGCCGATACAGAAGACATAGGATATCCAAAAGAGGTTCCATATTGTATATTCAGCCGCTCAATGGCATCTGTATTGTCACTGCACCAGATCTGAGGCGCATAATAAAGCATTCCCGCATCAAATCTTCCGCCGCCGCCGCTGCATCCTTCCAACAGCAGATCTGGATATCGCTGCAATAGTTCCTCTAACACTTCATAAAGCCCCAGCACATACCGATGACGCAGTTCCCCTTGCCGTTCTCTGGGAAGAAGGGCACTGTAGGCTGCAGCCACAGAACGATTCATGTCCCATTTAATATATTGGATATTTGCAGAATCCATAATGGAAAACAACCGTTCTTTTACATAATCCAGCACATCTTTCCGGGTCATATCCAACACAAGCTGAGCTCTTCCCTTGATGGGCTTTCGGCCTGGAACCACCATGGCCCATTCTGGATGATTTCGATATAGATCACTGTCCTCAGAGATCATTTCCGGCTCAAACCAAAGGCCGAACATCAATCCCATACCATTGACCTGATCCACCAGCTCTTTCAGAGAACAGCCTAATTTTTTCTCATTGACAAACCAGTCTCCCAAACCGGAATCATCGTTGTCCCGTTTTCCAAACCATCCATCGTCCAGAACCAGCATATCCAGTTCCAGCTCTGCCGCTTCTTTGGCAATCTTTAAAAGTTTGTCCCCATTAAAATCAAAATAGGTAGCTTCCCAGTTATTGACAAGAATAGGGCGTCTCTTATTCTTCCAGCTGCTGCGAATAAGACTTCCCTGAAATCCATCGTGGTAACAATGCGACAATCTGGCCAATCCCTGACTGCTGAAAGCAAAAGCCGCCTCTGGAGTCACAAAAGATTCCCCTGGCAGCAGGCTCCAGGTAAAATCAGAATCATCCATTCCCATTACCAGTCTGGTCTGATGAAATTGATCCACCTCTGCCTGCATGTGAAAACCGCCGCTGTACAAAAGAGAACATCCATAACAGTTTCCTTCTTCTTCTGTGGTATTTTTATCTGCTAAAATCACAAAGGGATTATGCTGGTGGCTGGAAGTACCCCGCGTGCTTCTCAGCTCTGTAATTCCATGAAACAGAGAGATCCGCTCCATCTCTCTTTCCCCTGCATGTCTTCCATAAAAATGAATCAGATCCATACCGTCATGATCCATATCCAGACAGGCAGACAAAACTCTAGAAAGCCTTACTTCCCGGTCCGTCCGGTTCTCAATAACCGCCGCTCTGGTAATAATATCATAATTCTCATACACGCCATACAGCAAATGCAGATAAACTTCTTCCTGATTGTCTTTTAAGAGAATCTCTAAGGTATCTGCTTCCTCCTGGGAAGCAAACATAGCTGGAAGTCCCTCTAAACTGTATTTTCCAGGGTACGTCCGATAACTGTCAAAAAACATCAGACAGTCATTGACTCCCTCCCCCAAATCTGCATGAAGGCAGTCCACCCGATAATCTCCGCTTCCGCAGACTGGAAATTCCTGAGGAAGGAAATCCAGAGAATAGGTCCGGTCCTCCCTAGCCTCATAAATATTTCCTGAAAATCCCCGGTCTGCCATGGAGATCATATAAGAATAATCTGTTTCATCTGTCTTTTTTCCATAATAAGTGTGCAGCAGAATTCCTTTGTCATCTGCTTTCATTTGGTAAGTACTGTTCTTCGTCTGAAGCGTAAATACATTGTCTTTTATTCTAATTGCCATAGGATAACTGCCTTTCCTGATCTGTAATTTTGTAATTGTTCAGAATCTCATGGTACCGGCTGATCCGTAACTTATGGTTCTAAACAGTTACGACTTCTTACACCAGCCAAAGATACTCATAAGGTCCTAGTTGAATCTGGTTTTGATAAGATCTGACTGGCCTTCCCGTAATCAGATCCTGCATTTCTCCAGGAAGCCCAAACCAGTCAAAAGATTTTGTATCCACCCATTGTTCCTGTTCCGAAAAGTTAGCCAGCACTAACATCTTATCTGCTTTGTGGAAACAGAACACTGCTGGATTTTCTGTCTCTACCGGAACCGCCCGGTACTCGGAACTGAAATATCTGTTGGACTTGCGGATACGGATCATATTTTTTATCTTGGAAAAAATCTGTCCCTGAATGGTACTGAGATCTTTTCTCTTTTCTGCTGCTTTCCAGTCCATCACGCCTCTGTGGAGCCAGCGGGAATCTGCCGCATACTCTGGAGTATTTTTATAATCCCAGTCGTTAAGCTGCCCGATTTCATCTCCACTGTAGAGAAGGGGAATTCCTGTATAAGAGATAATCATTCCGTGAAGCAGAAGAATCCGCTTGACCGCCAATTCTATCTTATACATATGCTTCTCATTTAAAGCCTGTTCCAAACCGCACAGAGAAGCAAGGGTCCCGCTGTTTCTTGCATCTTTTGTCACCGGATTATATTCATAAAGTTCTCCCGTGGCAAAACTGCCTGGGTACTTCCCCTCCATAAACTGTATCATATACTGTTTATGCATCTCTGGATCAAGTCCCAGACTCTTTAGAATCTCTTTCTCAAATCCCCACCCGATATCATCGTGGCATCTGATATAGTTGATCCATGTTCCATCTTCTGGAATTCCATAATCCACGGAAAGGGAACGTTCCATCAGACGCACATCACGGGTGGCCAGGGAATTCCACAACAGCACCATAAAGGATGCATTGTACATAACATTGCACTCTTTGGTCTGTTGATCTCCGAAATATTTTACAATCTCAAATGGTTCTACAATGGCCTCTCCCAAAAAGATCACGCCAGGACACACCTGCTGCACAATCTCATACATCATCCCCACCAGTTTATGCACATTAGGATGATTCATGCAGACGGTTCCCAATTCTTTCCACATATATGGTATCGCATCCAGGCGGAAAATGTCAACGCCTTTATTGGCAAGGGTCAACATCACTTCCACAATTTTATTAAAAACCTGAGGATTGCGGTAATTCAGATCCCACTGAAATTCATAGAACCTGGTCATTACGTATTTCTTAAGATCTGGATAATACGTAAAATTCCCAGGGGCTACTCCTGGAAAAATTTCTGTCATATGTTTCTCATATTCTTTTGGTATCGTATCATCGTCAAACATGAAATACATGTCGTCGTAATCATGATCTCCTTCCCGGTACTTCTGTACCCAGAGATGTTCCTTTGCTGTGTGATTCAGCACAAAATCAATACAAGTTCGGATCCCCTTTTCCTTTAACAGTTTCATAACCCGCTCTAACTGTTTCATGGTTCCGAACTTGTCATCTACCATCAGATAATCAGATACCGCATAACCGCCGTCATTGTTGCCTTCTCTGGATTTCAGCAGGGGCATAAAATGCACATAGGTGATCCCTAATTCTGCAAGATAGTCAATCCTCTTTTCAAATTCCACCAGATTTTTGCTGAATCGGTCCACATACAGCATCATACCTGCCATTTTTTCTGACTGATACCAGTCATTTCCCTGTCCGTCTGCCTTTTTCAAGGCAGACGGACGGGTCTTTTTGGCATGTTCCATGATGGACAATAGCTGTCCCCAGCGGTATTCTGTAATTTCATTCTTTCCATAAATTTCAAAATAGCTGTTTTTCAAATCCATACCGTTTTTCCTTCTATTTTACTGCTCCATTTACCACGCCATTGATGATCTGTTTCTGACATACAATATAGAAGATCAGAATGGGCAGCAGCGCCAGCAGATAAGATGCAAATGCCAGGTTGTAATTCGTTCCAAACTGGGACTGGAAATTCAACTGTGCCAGCGGAAGGGTATTTACATCTGTTCCTGACATGATAACAAGAGGTGTCATAACATCATTCCAGGTACTCATTGCAGTCAGAACTGCTACGGTTGCATGCATGGGCTTCATGTTCGGGAAAATAATCTTCCAGTAAGTCTGCCAAACAGAAGCGCCATCCACACAAGCTGCCTCTTCCAGCGCGATCGGTATATTTTTTAGATATCCGGAATACAGCAGAATATTCATAGGCATAAAGAATACTACATACAATACGATTACACCAAAACGATTTGCGATCCCGATCTGAGCTGTCTGTTTTACCAGAGGCATCATAAGTACTGCAAAAGGTACAAACATACCGCTTACAATATAGAAATAAGAGGCTTTAAAAATTTTATGTTTTGCCATCTTTCGGCCAATCACATAACCTGCCAGAGAATGCAGCAGGATACAGATAATTACAGTAACACCTGTCAGCAGCAAACTGTTTCCCAGAGAACGCCAGAAATCGGTTACCCGCATAGCCTCTGCAAAGTTGTCAAAACTCCAGCTTGATGGGAATCCCAACGCGCCTGCTACGTCATTTGTCATTTCAGAAGGTTTCTTAAAGGCAATGATCACTGTCATATAAAGAGGAAATAATATGGTGAGACAGCCAATCGCCAAAAGTATATTGATCACATTATTTACGGCTTTTCCGCCAACTGCTCCTTCGCTTCCTTTTTTTCCCATTATAACTGCTCCTCCTTACCACCTAAGAATTTCATTTGCAAGAACGAAATCACTACGATCACGATAAAGAATACAAATGCATTCGCACTTTGGAATCCAAACTGTCCGCCGCTCATACCGTTGTTGTAGATCAGGTAGGAAATAGATTCCGTACTCTGTGAAGGTCCGCCCTTTGTCAAGGACATGATCTGATCGAATACCATCAAAGCATTTTTCATACACAGCACCAGATTGATGGTGAAAAACGGCAGGATCAATGGGAAGGTAAGGCTCCAGAATTTCTTCCATCCGCTGACTCCGTCGATCATACCGGCCTCATACACTTCTTCCGGAACGGTCTGAAGTCCTGAAATATAGATAATCGTGTTCATTGCAATGCCCTGCCATGCGCCTACAATCACGATGGCGATCCATGCTGTCTTTGGGCTTGCAAGCATACTGTTCTGGAGAAATCCGATTCCGGTTGCTTCTCCCACTGCCGGAAGGATATAGGTAAATACAAAGCTGAAAATATAACCTACAACTAATCCTCCCAATATATTCGGTACAAAATAAACTCCTCGTAACGCACTTTTTCCCCGGATCTCCCGATTTAATCCCAATGCCAGAATCAGGCTGATCACATTGACCGCTATGGTCATTACAACTGCATATTTAAAGGTAAACAGGTAGGATTTTCCTACACGCAGATCTGTAAACAGATCCTTAAAGTTTCTAAGTCCTACAAAATCAAAATCACCGTATCCTCTGTAATTGGTAAGGCCATAATAGAAACCTTTCAGCAGAGGAAGCGTGTTAAAACAGAAGAACAAGATCAATACCGGTATCAGCATTCCCAGAAAAATTTTATCATTTTTCGTCCATGCCTTATCTCTCTTTCCCTTGTTTTCCATGGTCTATTCCCCCTTTTCCTGATTTTCCTGATATTTTTGCACTTTGCTGATAATATCCTTGTTATATCTGACCCACTCTTTGTCAAATCTTGTAAGGAAGGTGTTCAGCGCATCGCTGCTGTCATCAAACAGATAGGTCTGGATCATGGCGTCTACTGCCATCTCGCTGGGATAATGATGATCCTGGTAATCGGCAACAATTCCATTCTCTATGTAGTCTTTCATCCCATCCAGTTCTGGAGCAATTTCAAAATCTCCTTTTTTGCAAGGTACTGCACTTTGATCATTCAGATACTCCTGTACATTTTCATCTTCTAACAGAAATCTTAATACTTCATAGGCCTCTTCTTTGTGTTCACAGTCCTCCATCACACAGAACATCAGGTCGTTTCCAGAGTTCAGAATATTTTCCTCTGCATTGCTGCTGGCCGGAAATACAAAGGAATCAATGTTCATATCCGGGTTTACGGATTTAATCTGGGGAATCGCATAATTACCGATCACATACATGGCCGACTGTCCTCTGGCAAAAGCAGTACAGGCGTCATTGTAACTGTAAGCTACCGGGTCCTGCTGACCATATTTCAAAAGTTCTTTATCCTTCACCGCAACCTCTTCATATGCCTCTGAAAATAAAGCGTTTCCACTGTTTACCTGATATGCGATATCCGTATCGCACAGATTTACCGCAATGGCATTCCAGGGAGCCAGACAGGTCCAGGTATCTTTATACCCGAAATACAAGGGCTGAATCCCTTCTGCCTGAATGTCTTCACAGAGCTGGTTAAACTCTTCCCAAGTGGTGGGAATCTTCCATCCATGTTCCTCAAACATATCCCTATTATAGAGAACGCCTGCTGCGTTTGCCATATAAGGCACTGCATAAACGCCTTCCTGGGGAACATATTCCAGATCCTTGTTGGTGGAAAGATAATTTTCCTTAATGTCTGACAAACCGTCAAAATCGGAAATATCCATCAGCATCTTGGCATCCAGGAAATTGGAATAATTGATATCACCGCCGATTCCGATAATGTCAGGATTATTCTCCCGGATAAATCTGGTCTTCAAAATTACCATGGCGTCGTTAGGTGAATCAATCACCAGTTTAATGTTGTCATGGGTTGCATTAAATTTTTCTTCCAGAGCCTCAAATGCATCCACCGCCTCTGGTTTGTAGTGAACCAACTCGATCACTACTTTTCCGTCCGCATCATCCTCTTTACCACAGCCGCCAAGCAAAAGCCCTGAGACGGTTGCCACAGCAAGGAATAATGCCATCCATTTTTTTCTCTTCGCCATTTTCTACCTCCTCGTCTTTTTGAACAAATTTTCTGTTAGAACCTTGCTTTTTTTCATAATTGATTTTATTCAGTTATGTTTTGTTTTGCAACATATTATGTGCATAACCAATTTTTTATACAAATTCCCCATAGATTTTATGTATATTTTGCCCAAAAAATTTCCACCATAATATTTTACGTACTATTATCCTATAGACAAGAAAGAAAACCTTCACCCTTTAGCGTGAGAAGATCTTTCCTATAAAGCAAGAAAGAATCCTGCTCCGCAGGATTCTCCGCCTGCGGCGGGCCGCTCCCGCGGTTCATTTCCTTTCCGCCGCAGTGCGATCATTCTATTTTCTCTTATAGGAAATCCGGAGGAATTTCCTATAAGAGAACAAAG
>JAAWBG010000146.1 GCA_022792535.1 Lachnospiraceae bacterium | reverse complement strand
CCTTATACCTCGTATAAACATACTCATAAATCTTCTGCCTATATGCATATATACTTACTTCATCATAACACTCCGGCAGTTCCTCCCACAATGTATCCCGAATCAAATTATCCACTGCTGCCTTTGTCTCCTGCTTATCCGTCCAGTGGTCAAGTTCTGCAATCTTCTCTTTTATTTTCGCCAGTAAATCTACCGCAACTTTCTTGATTTTCTGAATATCCTGTTTTGACAGAGTATCCGAAAACAACAAATCATATAAGGACAGTTCTTCATCACTGGTAAAACCTTCCCTGACATACCGCTGTTGTTCTTCATCCATCTGGTTTGCCAGATTCATTAAATCAGCAAAAGTCTTTTCAATCGTTGCCCGGTCCTGTTCACTGTTATACGCATTGATAATTTCCTGATAACGAAGCAGATAATCAATCCGTCTGGGATTGGAAAACAACATAATGTCTAATCTTTCCTTTACCAGTTCTTCCAAGTCTTTCATAACAAGATTTTGCTTCTTATTCTTTGCAAATTCCTTTATCAGCAGTTCAAAATTAATGCCACTGATATCAAATCGCTTAGATAGTTCATTTTCTGCTGTCTGTTTCTCTATGACAAGATAATCACTAACAATTCCATTGATTTGCACCATCAAATCGGTATTATCAGAATGTTTCCTTTTTTTCATCAAAGCATTATATATCGCAACTATGGCATCTTTATATGCTCTGGTTTCCTCTGTAATATCATCTCTGTCTGCATATTTAATCAGACGGGAAAGCTCGCTGGCATAGGTCTGATATGTTTTCTTAATTTCCAGACTTTCACACATAGCATTTTCCGCATCCTGTAAGAGTTCTAACTGTTCAAAAGTACCTTTCTCACATTGAACTAACTGCTCTAATTCAAATCCATGCTGGCTTAAATAATCTTTTGCCGAATCTATTACCTCATAAATTCTGGCAATCAGTTTCTCTTTGTCGATGGTTGGGTCTGCTCCGGCAACCCCCTCCGGGTTTATCGTATAATCTGCCAATGCCTTGCGAAGTGCCTTTACAATTCCAATATAATCCACGATTAATCCATTGCTTTTCCCCTCGGATACCCGGTTTGCTCTGGCTATAGTCTGCATCAGTGTATGTGCCTTTAACGGCTTGTCCAAATACAGGCAGGATAACGATTTTACATCAAATCCAGTCAGCCACATGGCACAAACAAAAACAACCCGGAATGGATTTTCTGCATCCTTAAATTCTTTGTCAAGCTCCCTCTTTTCCATCTTGGCACGATGCGGAAGAATAT
>JAAWBG010000073.1 GCA_022792535.1 Lachnospiraceae bacterium | reverse complement strand
GTGTGAAAGTATCTTTCCTATAAGAGAAAAATAATATGCGCACTCGCACAAGAGGTAAAATATTGCTTCGCAATTGTGCTCGGCGCGCAAAGTGTCCAGGCCCCTCATGAGTGAGGGGTTAGGGGAGATGAAGTGGGCCTGCCACTTTGTTCTGGACCTTCTGTGATGAAATTTAAGTCATGGAAGGTCTTAATTAATATAGAAAATAATACAAATCAGATACAAGGAGAATCCTCTTGTATTCTTTAGGAAAGATATGGTAAGATAGAGCCGAATAAAAATGGAGATCAGTAGAAATTATAAAAATAATTGTAAATGTGAAGTTTGCAGTGCGAGCTATGAGCACGGGAGGACATAATGGGAAAAGAAGATTACAGAAAAGCGCTGAAATTAGGAAAAAGGGATTATCAGATGAGGCTGCTTCGGGGGGAAAAACCGATTCTGCAGGTGCTGGATGATTTTCTGCCGGAGCGCGGCTCTTATTCTGAGGTGCCTCTGGGCCTGGTGCAGATTCCCATAGAACAGATCGAGGGAACAAAAACTTTTGGAAGAAGCAGTTCTTTTGCGGGAAATTTTATGCCCATCCTGCGGGAAGATACAGAATTTGCAGCGAAGTGGATCAAGCTGCTGGATTCTCATGTGGAAGAAGGGATTCGTGAGCCAATCAAAGTTTATGAATACATGTATAAATTTTATGTAGTAGAAGGAAACAAAAGAGTCAGTGTGATGAAATATTCTGGAGCTGTCTCTATTTTAGGAGATGTTACCCGGATTGTGCCAGCACGTACGGAGGAAAAAGAAAATAAGATTTATTACGAGTTTCTGGATTTTTACCGTGTGGCGCCCATCAATTACATTTGGTTTACACAGGAAGGCGGGTTTGCCAAACTGCAGGAGGCAGTGGGAAAGGAACCGGAGGAGACATGGACGGAAGAGGAATTGCTGGAGTTTAGTTCCCTCTATACAAGATTTACCGCAGAGTATCGGGCAAAGGGAGGCAATAAGCTTAAAAATTCTCCAGGGGATGCCTTTTTGGCTTTTATCACCCTCTATGGCTATCAGGTATTGGAGGGAAAAACCACCAGTGAGATACAGGAATTGGTGACAAAGAGCTGGGAAGAGTTTGTACTGTTGGGACAGGAGTCAGATATTGACCTGAAAATGAAACCTAATCAGAAGAAAAAATCTTTGCTGGACATTTTGCACCTGCCGGCTCCAGCTCCGAGAAAATTAAAAATTGCATTTGTTTATGAGAAGACGCCGGGAACTTCTGCCTGGACCTATGCCCATGAACTGGGAAGATTTCACCTGGAACAGACATTTCCAGAGGAAGTGCAGACGATCTGTTATGAAAATGGAACACAGGAAAATATTGATTCTATACTGGAACATGCCATTCGAGCAGGATGCGATCTGATTTTTACCACAACGCCGCCTTTTGCATCAGCAAGCGTAAAAGCAGCCATTGCCAATCCCAAAGTGAGGATCTTAAATTGCTCTCTGAATACCTCTCATCGGTATATTCGGACTTATTATGCCAGAATGTATGAGGCAAAATTTTTGATGGGGGCCATTGCAGGGGCTATGGCAGAAAATAACCGTCTGATGTATATTGCAGATTATCCGATTTATGGTTCCATTGCCAATATCAATGCTTTTGCACTGGGAGCAAAAATGATCAATCCCTGGGCGAAAGTGTATCTGGAATGGTCGGCAAAAAAAGATATGGACATTGAAGAGTGCATTCGCGAGAGCGGTTCTTCCTGTGTTTCTGGAAGAGACATGGTGATACCAGAAGAGGCTTCCCGGTTTTTTGGACTTTATCATATCAATAATGGACATTTGAGAAACTTTGCTATGCCTTTATGGCATTGGGGAAATTTTTATGAACAATTGATCTGGGCGATTATGGATGGAACTTGGAAATATGATGATGATCCTACCACAAAAAAGGCTATCAATTACTGGTGGGGAATGGAGGAGAGTGTGGTGGACGTGGTCTTTTCTAAATACCTGCCTTATGAACTGAAACGGCTGGCAGGATTGTTAAAATCTGCCATTTGTACAGAGGTATTCAGTCCCTTTTCCGGCATTCTCCATTCTCAGACAGGTACGATATTGAGTGATCCAGACCAAAAGCTCTCTCCTGAAGAGATTATGACTATGGACTGGCTGGCGGAAAATGTAATCGGAACGATTCCAAAGAAGGAAGAATTGAAAGATCAGGCGGAACCTGTGATGAAACAGCAGGGGGTAAAAAAGAAGGAAGGTTAGCCTTAAGATGAAGATATTGGCCATTGCAGATGAGGAATCCAAAAGTTTATGGGAGTATTATGATAAAAGTAAATTAGAGGATGTGGACCTGATTATTTCCTGTGGAGATCTAGATCCTCACTACCTGTCTTTTTTGGTCACTCTTTCCTCAGCGCCGGTATTGTATGTACATGGAAATCATGATGGAAAATACGAAAAATCTCCCCCAGAAGGCTGCGTCTGTATTGAAGACCAGGTTTATGTTCACAAAGGCATACGGATCTTAGGGCTGGGCGGGTCTATGCGCTATAATGCAGGAAATTATCAGTACACAGAGCGGCAGATGAAACAGCGGGTTGCGAAACTGCGTTTTCAAATTTTTCGAAAAGGAGGATTTGATATTTTAGTGACCCATGCTCCCGCCTATCAGTTAAATGACGGGCGGGATCTGACCCATCAGGGCTTTCAAGTTTTTAAGACTTTGCTGGAAAAATATAAGCCTAAATTTTTCCTGCATGGACATGTGCATTTATCTTATGGGGGAGGCCATAAACGGTATGACAAGTACCAAGATACCCATGTGATCAACGCCTATGAAAAATGCGTATTTGAATTCGAGGACGAGAATCCCAGAGATTCTTTGTCCGCACTGTAAAACAAAGGAAATAATACAAAAGGAGAAAAGATGGATCAAAATGAAAAATGGCTTCAATGGGCGGTAGAGCTTCAGGGAATCGCCCAGACAGGGCTGTATTACACAGAAGGAAAATTTGATGTGGAGCGGTACGAGAGAATCCGGGAGATTGCGGCAGAGATGATCAGTTACAAGACAGAGATTCCCAAGGAAAAAGTGGAGGGTTTGTTCTGCAGTGAGATTGGTTATCAGACGCCCAAGCTGGATACAAGGGCCGCCATCTTTAAAGAAGATAAGATTCTTTTGGTGGAAGAGACCAACGGTACCTGGTCTCTGCCGGGAGGATGGGTGGATGTAAATGTGTCTGTAAAGGAAAATACCATCAAAGAAGTGAAGGAAGAAGCAGGTCTGGACGTGACGGCAGATCTGGTGATTGCGGTTCAGGACAGGGAAAAACACAATCTTCCCATATACGCCTACAAGATCTGCAAAGTCTTTGTGCTGTGTTCTCTGGTGGGCGGACAGTTTGAAGAAAACAGTGAGACAGTGGGAAGCGGTTATTTCAGCCTGGACGAGCTGCCGCCCCTGGCTTTAGAAAAAAATAACGCCGAGCAGATCAAAATGTGTTTTGACGCATATCATGCCGAAAATTGGAAGACGGTATTGGATTAAAAGGAGAACAGAATATGAAATTCATTTCTTGGAATGTAAATGGCCTCAGGGCCTGTGTGCAAAAAGGATTTTTGGATTTTTTTCGGGAGGCAGAGGCAGATTTTTTCTGTATTCAGGAGACTAAGCTCCAGGAAGGACAGATTTCCCTGGAACTGCCGGAAGGATATGAAGGGTATTGGAACTATGCTCAGAAAAAAGGATATTCCGGTACAGCAATTTTTACCAAACAGAAACCGTTGTCCGTATCTTATGGAATCGGAATGGAACAGCATGATACGGAAGGACGGGTCATCACCCTGGAGTATGATCAGTTCTATCTTGTCACCTGCTACACGCCCAATTCTCAAAGCGAACTGGCCCGGCTTTCCTATCGTATGGAATGGGAAGAAGCTATGCTGGGATATTTGGACGGACTAAAAGAGAAGAAATCTGTGATACTCTGTGGGGACTTAAATGTGGCCCATCAGGAAATTGACCTGAAAAATCCAAAAACCAACCGGAAAAACGCTGGATTTACCTATGAGGAACGGGAGAAATTTTCTACTATGTTAAGCCATGGATATCTGGATACCTTTCGTTATTTTTATCCGGAAATGGAGCAGATCTATTCCTGGTGGTCTTATCGGTTTAAGGCGAGAGAGAAAAATGCCGGATGGCGGATTGACTATTTTGTGGTGTCGGAAGATCTGAAAGAGCAGTTAAAGGACGCTAAGATTCATACGGAAGTACTGGGATCTGATCACTGTCCGGTGGAATTGGAAGTATCGTTTTAATTGAAAGGGAAGGTTATGGAAAAGGGAGAGATCAGAATTCAAAAGATCATTGTGCATATTTTAGATTCCACTTTGGGAATGCCGGTACTTTCTGATACGCTGCTGGATCATGGCTCAGATCTTGGAGATTTTCTGCGGGAGCATATTTATAAAGTGATGGCAGGAGACGATAAAAAGACTTGTGAATTTCACAAAGAAGAATCAGAAGTCTATCAACAGATCCTGGAAATGACAGAGAATGGGATCACAGATGAATCTTTTGTGGAAGCCAGTCAGAGGATTGCTGTCAAGCTCTATGAGATTATGAATCAGAATATAGAGATTCCCTGCGCTGATTTTGTGGAGGTCTTTTTTCAGGCCCAAGACGGGAGTTATCTGGCCCTGCTGAAAATGGATTATAAAACTTCTTATACCCATCAAACTCAGTCAGATGCATTTGGAAATACCAATGAGATCATTCCCTTCCGGGCAATTCTTCCCAGCGAGAGCCAGAAATTGTCAGAGGCGGCAGTGATCCGGCTGGAAGATTCCTCTGTTTTTCTCATTGAGAAAAAATATGGAATTAACGGGGTCAAAACCAATTATTTTTCCAAACTGTTTTTAAATTGCAGCGGTACATTGTCACCAAAGTCCCAGCTGTCTATCGTGGCCCGCGCCATTGATACGGTGCAGAAGAAATATTACAATGATGCAGAACAGTTTGAGGTGCAGATGGAGGCAAAACAGGTCATCCATGACCAGCTGGCAGATACTGGAGAGGTGGACGTGCCCTTTGTGCTGGATCAAGTGTTTAAGGAGAAAGAGGAGTGGAAAGAAGAGGTCAATGAGAAATTAGAGAAATATAAGATTGGAACAGAGGCCAGGATTCAGCCTCAGGCGGAAAGTACTGCCCGGAAATTTGAGAAACAGTATCTTGCCACAGATACCGGTGTGGAGATTAAGATTCCCATGGAGCAGTACCGGGACGGAGAACATATTGAGTTTATTACCAATCCAGATGGAAGTATTTCCATTTTGATCAAGAATGTGGGACGTATCACTTCGAAGTAAACTTGCAGTGAAGATTTGTGTTTGATTTTGAAAAGGGAGATATAGAAAAAATTGTAAAAATTATAAAAAAGCTATTGACAATTTCATATATGGTATATATAATAGCTATTGTGAGTTTTGCGCAGGAGTGGCGGAATTGGCAGACGCGCAGGCTTCAGGTGCCTGTGGTAGCAATATCGTGTGGGTTCAAGTCCCATCTCCTGCATCCAAGTAAAGAGCTGTTGCGAAAGCAATAGCTCTTTTTCAGCATTAGCTGAAAAAGAGCTTATATGCGCAGCTCGCGGAGAGGAAAAAGATTGCAATCGGATTCCTATGAAAAGATTATTATCACACTGCGGCGAAGAAAGGGGTGCATTATGCTATACAGAACCAATCCAAAAAACCAGAAGCAATTGTCTATTTTAGGTTACGGATGTCTGCGCTTTTCCAAAAAGGGAACAGGAATTGATCAGGTAAAGGCAGAAAAAGAGATGCTGACCGCCATTGAACATGGCGTGAATTATTTTGATACAGCGTATACTTATGGTGGAAGCGAGGTCTGTCTTGGGAAATTTCTGGCAAAGGGCCACAGGGACAAGGTAAATATTGCTACAAAACTGCCTCACTATTATCTGAAACAGCCTGGAGATATGGAACGGTATTTTAAGGAGCAGTTAGAGCGGCTGCAGACGGATCATGTAGAATATTATCTGATGCATATGTTAAACGATATTGCTGCCTGGGAGCGGATCAAAACCCTTGGAATTATAGAATGGATAGAAGAGAAGAAGGCAAGGGGGCAGATACAGAATATCGGATTTTCTTTTCATGGAAATACAGATAATTTTCTGAAGATATTAGAAGCTTATGAGTGGGATTTCTGCCAGATACAGTACAATTATATGGATGAACATTCTCAAGCAGGAAGGCGCGGTCTTATGCGGGCCCACGAAAAAGGCCTGCCGGTGGTTATTATGGAACCGTTGCGCGGCGGACGTCTGGTTCAGGGGTTACCGAAGACAGCGGCCAAAATTTTTGAGAGAGAAGAGGGCGGAAAAAGCCCGGCAGAATGGGGACTCCGCTGGTTGTGGAATCAGCCGGAGGTGACGGTGGTGCTGTCTGGAATGAACGATACTGCCCAGGTAGAGGAAAATGTGCGGATTGCTTCTGAGGCGGAACCAGGCTGTATGAGCGAACACGATATGGAAGTGATCGAGCAGGTGAAAAAAGAGATCAATCACTGTATCAAGGTGCCCTGTACAGGCTGCGGTTACTGTATGCCTTGCCCTGGCGGCGTAGATATTCCCGGCTGCTTTGCGGCCTATAATACCAGGTATACAGATAGTTGGTTCAGCGGAATGAAAGACTATTTTATGTGCACCACGCTGCGCACCAATCCCACCAATGCGTCTAAATGTTTAAAATGCGGAAAATGCGAGCAGCACTGTCCTCAGAATATCGCCATTCGACAGGAATTAACCCAGGTGAAAAAGCATATGGAAAATCCTGTCTATCAGCTGGCAAAAGTTGTGTCCAGGCGGATCGGCAAATATTAGGATACGGTCAGGAAGGTGAGAATTGATCTTTTGTAAAAATCTGTGTTTTTTTGTGAAAAAATAAAGGAAATGAGGAATTTGTGCGGAATATACTATTTAGAGGTGAGGCGGAATGCTCATTAGAGAAAATATAGAATTGTTGGAACGGACTTACTTAAGCCCCTTTGCCACATTGAGCGAGAATTCAAAGGGACGTGACAGAGAAGAGCCTCAATGTGATATCCGGCCGGTTTTTCAGAGGGACAGGGACCGTATCCTTCACTGCAAATCATTTCGACGTTTAAAACATAAGACACAGGTGTTTTTAACCCCCCGTGGAGATCATTATCGTACCAGGCTCACGCATACGCTGGAAGTTTCTCAGAATGCTCGTACCATAGCGAAAGCCCTTCGGTTAAACGAGGATCTGGTGGAGGCTATTGCCTTGGGACATGATCTGGGCCATACGCCTTTTGGCCACGCGGGAGAACATATTTTGAACGATATCTGCGAAGATGGATTTCAACACAATAAGCAGAGTGTCCGTATTGTGGAGATTTTGGAAAAAGACGGACAGGGATTGAATCTTACCTGGGAGGTGCGGAACGGGATGCTGAATCATCAGACTCGTCTGATGCCTGCTACTATGGAAGGGAAGATTGTACGTCTTTCTGATAAGATCGCATATATCAACCATGATATCGACGATGCGATTCGGGGCAGACTGCTTTCGGAGGAGGATATTCCGGCAGAATACCGGGAGATTCTGGGGAATACCACAAGAAAACGTCTGGACACCCTGATACATAATATTATTACCAATAGTCTGGGAAAGAATGATATCTGTATGTCAGAGGACGTGGAGCAGGCCATGAAAAGTCTGCGCAAGTTTATGTTTGAAAATGTCTACCGGAATCCGGTGGCGAAAGGGGAAGAAGAACGAGCCAAAGATCTGTTGAGCCGGTTGTTTTCTTACTATATGAAACAGATTGACCGTCTGCCCGGACAATACTTAGAAATGATGGAACAGGGAGAAAAAAGAGAACGGGTGGTCTGTGATTATATTGCAGGAATGACAGACCGTTATGCCATCGCCAAGTTTGAGGAATATTTTATGCCGAAAGCCTGGCAGGTGAATTGATCTTCTTTAAGCATAAGCTTTGAATTGGCGGAAAATAGATAGGGACAGGAGGGGCATAGATGCCATATTATTCGGATGAGCTGATCGAAGAAGTACGGTCGGCCAATGATATTGTAGATGTGATTTCCGGCTATGTGCGTTTGCATAAAAAAGGCAGCACGCATTTTGGTCTGTGTCCTTTTCACAACGAGAAGACGCCTTCCTTTTCTGTCTCTCAGGGAAAACAGATGTATTACTGTTTCGGATGCGGCGCCGGGGGAAATGTATTTACTTTTTTGATGCAGTATGAAAACGCTACCTTTCAGGAGGCCATGGAAACTCTTGCAGGGAAGGCGGGGATTGAGCTGCCGAAGCAGGAAATGTCAGGCCGAATGAAACAAGAGGCAGATAAACGGGCGAGACTGCTAGAGATTCAGAAAGCGGCAGCGAAATATTTTTATGCCCAGCTTCGGATGGAACAGGGCAGCGTGGGGATGAAATATTTTCTTAAGCGGGGCCTGAGTCAGGAGATTATGAGAAAGTTTGGACTGGGGTATTCCAATAAGTTCAGCGACGATCTGTACCAATATCTTCATAAACAAGGATATGAAGATGGGATTTTAAAAGATTCCGGGCTGGTTGCTATAGATGAGAAGCGAGGGGGACGGGATAAGTTCTGGAACCGGGTTATGTTTCCTATCATGGACGCCAATCACCGTGTAATCGGATTTGGAGGACGCGTGATGGGAGAGGGGGAACCGAAATATTTGAATTCTCCGGAAACCATGATTTTTGATAAGAGCCGGAATCTCTACGGACTGAATATTGCCAGGGCTTCTAAGAGAGATTACATTCTGCTGTGCGAGGGATATATGGATGTGATCGCTCTGCACCAGGCGGGATTTGACAATGCAGTGGCTTCCCTTGGGACTGCTTTTACCTCAGGACATGCCAGCCTTTTAAAACGATACACGAAAGAGGTGTATTGCACCTTTGACAGTGACCAGGCAGGAATAAAGGCGGCGCTGCGGGCAATTCCGATTTTAAAAGAAGCCGGCCTCACAGCGAAAATTGTGGATATGAGACCGTACAAAGATCCAGATGAATGTATCGGTGCAGAAGGGGCGGAGGGATACCAAAAGCGGATAGAGAATGCAAAAAACAGTTTTCTTTTTGAGATAGAAGTGCTGGAACAGGAATATAATCTGAAAGATCCGGAAAGTAAAACAGCTTTTTACAATGAGATTGCAAAAAAAATGTTGGGATTTGAGGAGACAGTGGAACGTGACAATTACATAGAGGCAGTGGCAGAAAAATATCATATGGGCTTCGAAAATTTGAGAAAGCTGGTGCTGCATCAGGGAACGAAGGCAGGGATTATTAGGGAGGACAGGCAGTTAAGATCTGGACGCAGTGAAAATAAAAAGCAAAAGAAAGAAGACGGTATGAGACAGTCTCAAAAACTAATGCTTACCTGGCTGATTGAGGAACCAAAGCTGTTTGAGATGATCAGGCCGTATCTTGGACCGGAAGATTTTACAGAAGAATTGTATCGGCAGGCAGCGGAAGCGGTATTTACCCAATACCAGGAAGGACAGCTGAATCCGGCTCAGATTGTCAGCATGTTCCAGGAGGAAGAGCAGCAGAGGGAGATTGCCGAATTGTTTAACGCCAGATTAGAGGAGATTACCACACAGAATGAGAGAGAAAAGGCTTTGAAAGAAACATTGATACGATTGAAAGAGAATAGTATCAATGAGCGTTCCAGACATTTAGAGCCTTCTGATATGGAAGGACTGCAGAAGCTGGTGGCAGATAAGAAGCAGATGCAGCAGATGCGCCAAATCCACTTTTCCATCACTGGATCTGATAAAAAGCCAAAAGGAACGGTGTAAAATGATAAGAGTATAAAACCACTGATTAGGGATAAAATATAAACAACGAATGGAAGGATGAAACGAAATGGAAGAAACAAGTGTGAATTTTGTCGAAAAGCTGCTGGAATTGTTATCCATGGCAAAAAAGTAAAAAAATGTTTTGGAATATCATGAAATCAGCGACTTTTTTCATGATATGGAACTGGATGCAGAACAGTTTGAGAAAATTCTGGATTTCCTGGAGACCAACAATATTGACGTACTGCGGATTTCCGATGATGATGACGATGACGATATCCTCATTGATGAAGAGGAAGAAGTAGAAGTTGAAAATATCGACCTTTCCGTTCCAGATGGAATTTCCATTGAAGATCCTGTTCGTATGTATTTGAAGGAAATCGGTAAGGTTCCACTGCTCAGCGCAGAAGAAGAGATTGAATTGGCAAAGCGTATGGAATTAGGCGACCAGGAGGCGAAGAAGCAGTTGGCGGAAGCGAACCTCCGTCTGGTGGTTTCCATTGCCAAGCGTTATGTAGGCCGCGGGATGCTGTTTTTAGATCTGATCCAGGAAGGGAATCTGGGTCTTATTAAGGCAGTGGAAAAATTTGATTACCGCAAGGGGTATAAATTTTCCACCTATGCTACCTGGTGGATTCGTCAGGCCATCACGAGGGCCATTGCAGACCAGGCCAGAACGATCCGTATTCCAGTGCATATGGTGGAAACTATCAATAAATTGATCCGGGTGTCCAGACAGCTTTTGCAGGAGCTGGGACGGGAACCTTCCCCGGAAGAGATTGCAGAAGAGATGAATATGCCGGTGGACCGTGTCCGGGAGATTTTAAAGATTTCTCAGGAGCCGGTTTCTTTGGAGACTCCAATCGGAGAGGAGGAGGACAGCCATCTTGGAGATTTTATTCAGGATGACAACGTGCCGGTTCCGGCAGATGCAGCGGCATTTACTTTGCTGAAAGAACAGCTTGTGGAGGTTTTAGGCACCTTGACAGAACGGGAGCAGAAAGTACTGCGTCTTCGTTTTGGCTTGGACGATGGGCGGGCCAGAACATTGGAAGAAGTTGGAAAAGAATTTAATGTGACCAGAGAGCGAATCCGTCAGATTGAGGCAAAAGCTTTAAGAAAACTGCGCCATCCCAGCAGAAGCCGAAAGCTGAAAGATTATCTGGATTAAAGATATGATACGATTATCCAAACGCCTTCAGTCTGTGGCAGATTTTGTGGAACCCTGTGAGACTATGGCAGATGTGGGGACGGACCATGGGTACATACCTGTATATCTGGTGGGATGCCAGAGAGTAAAAAAAGCCATTGCCCTGGATGTGAATCGAGGACCTCTTCTTCGGGCACAAGAGCATATTCTGCAGCATGATATGAAGGACTGTATTGAGACCAGGCAATCAGACGGATTTGCTGCGTTAAGACCGGGGGAGGCAGAGACCATTGTGATTGCCGGAATGGGCGGAGCTTTGATGATGCGGATTCTGGACCAGGGGGAAGAGAAAGCCAGAGCTGCAGAGAGATTGGTGCTGCAGCCCCAGTCTGAGTGGATGGCTTTTCGGAGATTTCTCTATGAAAATCAATATCAAATTACAGCGGAAGATATGGTATATGAAGACGGAAAATATTACCCTGTCATGGCTGTAAGTTCTGGCCAGGCAAAAGAGAAGGACAGCAGGATACAATGGAAATACGGATCTTTGCTGTTAGCCCGGCGCCATCCGGTTTTGGAACAATATCTTAGAAAACAGCAGCAGCAGAAGAGAAAGATTCTGCAGAACTTAGAACAATATGCCAAACAGAATGTGAAAGAGCGGACAAAAGAACTTGTGCAGGAATTGGAAGACATTGAGACAGCTTTGCAGATGTTTAAAAATTGAAAGGAGCATCATATGCGTTGTCAGGAAATCATAGATATTTTACAGGAACAATCGCCGGAATTATATGCTTGTGACTGGGATAATGTAGGATTATTGGTGGGAGATTCTAAAAAGGAAGTAAAAACCATCTATATTGCATTGGATGCCACGGACGAGACCATTGCAGAGGCGGCAGCAGAGCAGGCAGATATGCTGCTGACTCATCATCCCATGATTTTCAAAGGGGTGAAGAAAGTCAATACAGATGATTTTATTGGACGAAGAATTATAAAACTGATCCAACAGGACATATCCTATTATGCCATGCATACAAATTTTGATGTAAAGGGAATGGCACAGCTTGGGGCAGAACGGATGGGCCTCCGGGAGTGTCAGATCTTGGATATCACCTGTCAAAAAGAACAGCAGCCAGAAGGAATCGGAAAAGTCGGGATGCTTCCTAAGGAGATGACTGTGGCAGAATGTGCAGGAAAAGTAAAAGATGTTTTTGGGGTGGATCTGGTCAAAATTTTTGGACGTCCCGACGAAAAAGTACGAAAGGCTGCCATCTGTCCAGGTTCTGGAAAAAGTGTGATTGGGAAAGCAATTGCGGCGGGAGCCCAGGTACTGATCACAGGGGATATCGACCATCATGATGGAATCGACGGAGCAGCCCAGGGGCTGGCGCTGATCGACGCAGGCCACTATGGAGTGGAGAAGATGTTTGTTTCCTATATGAAACAATATCTAGAAACACATACTTCTGGCCTTAAGATTGTCGGACAGCCGGAAAAACAGCCATTTGTGTTTCTATAGGAATTAGAGAATGTCTGGGGACTGCCCGGCAGGATTTTTGTTCTCTTATAGGAAATTCCTTTGGATTTCCTATAAGAGAAAATAGAATGATCGCACTGCGGCGGAAAGGAAATGAACCGCGGGAGCGGCCCGCCGCAGGCGGAGAATCCTGCGAAGCAGGATTCTTTCTTGTTCCCTTGGAATAAATTTCTGTTTTGGCACATATATATGAAAGCAGATACAGGGGAGTATGGGAGAAAAAGAGGAGGACAACTCATGGAAGAGGTGATCCGGGTATTCCCAGGGACGCTGCGGCCTGTCTGCCAGGAAAGTTTTGCACATGGAATAGAACCGGAAGAGATCAGACTGCGGATGGGACAGCCAGTTATGATTTTAGGAAAAAAAGGCGAATATTTCTGGTCTAATCAGGGACAGGTTCTCACTCAGAAGGATTCAGACAGTTACCGCTGGAAAGAGGCAGATATGAGAGAAACCTTGTCTAAGATGAGCCAGTATTCCATGTATGCCTTAGAGGAGGAGATCCGCCATGGTTTTTTCACGATTCAAGGGGGACATCGCGTGGGTGTGACAGGAAAAACAGTCTGTGAGCAGGAGAAAATTATGACAATTCGAAACATTTCCGGTCTGAATATTCGAATTGCCAGGCAGAAAAAGGGCTGTGCAAAAGAGGTGATTCCATGGCTGAAGAGAGAAAACAGTATACATAATACATTGATCTTATCACCGCCGGGAGTGGGAAAGACCACGATGCTGCGGGATTGCATCCGCATATTGTCAGAAGGAACCGAAGAGTTTCCAGGGAAAAAGATCGGTGTGGTAGATGAGAGAAGCGAGATTGGGGCCAGCTTTTTTGGAGTGCCCCAGAATGATCTGGGGATGCGGACAGATGTTTTAGACGCCTGTCCAAAAGCAGAGGGCATGCGGATTTTAGTGCGCAGCATGTCGCCGCAGATTATCGCGGTAGACGAGCTGGGCAGCCGGGAAGATTGTCTGGCAGTGGAGGAAGTTCTTCACTGCGGCTGTCAGATACTTGGAACCATGCATGTGGGAAATATTCAGGAACTGCAGGAAAAAACCTACCTGTCCCACTGGCTGGACCGGGGATTTTTTGAAAGATTTGTATTTTTAAATCTGAGCCAGGAGGGGGAGCGGGAATTTTCCATTTATGATGGGGGTTTGCAGAAATTATGTTAAAGATAACAGGAAGTATATTGGTTTTGGCAGCGTCTTTTTTGTATGGATGGAAGGTAAGAGAGGAACTGCGGGAACATGTGGAACAGTTGATTGGCATGAAAGAGATGTTTTTGATGCTGTGGGGAGAAATTTCCTATGCCAGAACGCCTTTGAAGGAGGCATTTTTTCAGATGGCCTCCCAGAATAAAGCGCCTTTTTCAGGATTTTTACAGAAAGCTGCCCAGGAGATGGAGGGAAATGAGGAGAGTATGGGAGCATTTTGGAGCAGTCTGGTAGAGCGGGAGGAAAAAGAGTTTCTTTTTACCAAGGAAGAGCTGGGTTTATTAAAGCGGGCGGGGGAAAACTTTGGATATTTGGACGGGCAGATGCAGTTAAAAAATCTGGAGCTTTATATCAGCCAGACGGAAGTCTTTATTGAGAAAGCCCAGGGAGAATTGAAGGACAGGCAGAAAGTGGCTGGGGCTTTAAGCTGGATGTGCGGCCTGTTTCTGATTATTCTGCTGATCTAAAGTGAAGTCTGAATTTCTTACAGAGAATCTGGTTGTGGGCAGTGTGGAGGCATATATGAGTATAAGTTTAATTTTTAAAATAGCGGCAGTGGGGATTCTGGTCACCGTACTGAGTCAGGTATTGAAACACAGCGGAAGAGAGGAACATGCATTTTTGACCAGCTTGGCAGGATTGCTGATCGTACTTTTCTGGATCATTCCTTATATTTATGAACTGTTTGAGACGATGAAAAATCTGTTTGCATTGTAGGAGCTCAAAATGGATATCTTGAAAATTGCAATACTGGGAATTGTGGGAACACTTCTTGGAATTATGCTGAAAGAACGAAAAAAAGAGTACGAGCTGTTTATCACCCTGGGAGTATCTCTGTGTATTTTTTACTTTATTTTGTCCAAGCTGGAACTGGTGCTGGATGTGGTAAACCGTATGCAGGAATACGTCAGCTTAGATACGGAGTATATTGGAATTTTAATAAAAATGATAGGAATTACTTATGTGTCGGAGTTCTCTTCGAATCTCTGCAAGGATGCTGGATATCAGGCGGTGGCAGGGCAGATAGAAATGTTTGGGAAGCTGTCTATTTTGGTGATCAGTATGCCGGTGCTTTTAGTTCTGTTAGAAACCATAGGGGAGTTTTTAAGTTGAGAAATGTGAAGAAAAATAAGAGAAAAAGTGGAAAAAGAGAGGAAAAGAAAAAGGAAAAAAGAAGGGGCAGATACTGCCTGGGAATCATAGGGCTCCTTTTCTGTTTTCTGATAATGCCCCAAAAAGTCCAGGGAGCCCAGGATTTTTCAGAAATACAAAAGGTTCAGAAAGCGCAAAACTTTTCAGAAATACAAAAGGTCCAGGGAGCCCAGGATTTTTCAGAAATACAAAAGGCCCAGGAGGCAGAACAGGTTCCGGGAGAGAAATCAGGCCAGAAGTCAGAAAATTTTACAGAGGAAGAAATGGAGGAGACCATCAATGGATACTTGGAAGAACTGGATTTTTCCGAGATTAACGCAGCATTAAAGCAGCAGGAGAGCACGCAGGCCATAGATTTCAGGGAGTTGGTAGAAAAGCTGATTCAAGGGGAAGAGATAGAAAAAGGGTGGCTGATGCAAGAGATTTTGAATCTGATTTTTGAGGAGGTGGACTCTTTTCGGGGAACGCTGGTACAGATTGTGCTTTTGTGTTTTGTATTTGCAATATTGTATAATTTTGCAGATGTATTTAAGAACCCGGCAGTGACGGAGATCAGTTTCTACATGGTGTATATGCTGCTGTTAGTGTTGTTGATGCAGTCGTTTTTCATTTTAAGGGATGTGTCTTCGCAAGTGATTACAGATATGATGGTATTTTTAAAAGTGATGATTCCTGCCTTTACCATGAGTATGGCTTTTTCTGGCCAGATCACCACTGCGGCAGGATTCTATGATATGACATTTCTGCTGATTTATGGAATGGAATGGATGATGGGCAATCTGATTATTCCAGCGGTGCAGATCTACATGGTGTTAGAATTGATGAATTATCTGACCGAAGAGGAACTGATTTCGCGGATGACGGAATTGCTGAAATCAGGAATTGTATGGACCATGAAAGTGTTGTTTACCATGGTGATTGGAATCAATGTGGTACAGAATCTGCTGACGCCGGTGATTGATACCTTTAAGACAGGACTGATCACCAAAACAGCCGGGATGCTTCCTGGTCTTGGAACGTCTATCAATGCAGTGACAGAGATTATGGTGGGATCGGGGATTATCATCAAAAATGGCATTGGATTGGCAGCTATTTTAGTATTGCTGGTCCTCTGCGGCGGGCCTTTGATCAAAGTAGGAGTGATGACATTTTTGTACAAACTTTTGGCGGCTGTGATCCAGCCGGTATCGGATAAACGGATGATCGGATGTATCAGCAGCGCGGGAGAGAGCGGGCGGCTGTTAGGAAAAGTGGTGGTGACCACAACGGTGATGTTTTTAGTGACCATTGCAATGATCACAGCAGCCACCACAGCTCGCTATTGAGGATATGGGAGGGAAAGAATGCATATCATTTATGTTTGGGTGAAGAATATTGTATGTTTTTACATTCTTCTGACGGTAGTGCTTCATCTATTGCCCAAGGAAGGGTATCAAAAATATGTGCGTTTCTTTTCTGGAATGCTGCTGATGATTTTGATTATAACGCCAGTGTTATCTCTGCTAGGAAAAGAAGATGTCCTGCTAAAGAGAATTGATCAGGCCGGATTTTTTCAGGAACTGGATAATTTGAAACTGGATACAGAGCATTTGGAGCAGACCCAGAAAAGAGCTTATCTGAAAGAGTATGAGCGGGCCATCGGAACAGATATCAGTAGAATTGCAGAAGGGAAACAGCTGAATCCCTGCTGGACAGAAGTACACTTATCAGATACTTATCAGGTAGAATCTATCGCTATGGAGGTAAGTTTCGAGAAAGAAGAAGGACTGTCTGTGCAGAAGGCTTCTTTTGGGGATGACAGCAAGGAGTATCCAGAAGTTTACAATCTGAAACAGGAATTGATGGATTTCTACCAATTGGAAGAGGGGCAGATCAGCATTACAGTGCGGGATGGATAAGGCGGATTCGATGGGAAGCGTCCGTTACCGGAAGGAGAGAAACTAGGGGAAGAGACTGCTGTTTGAAGGAGAGAAGATAGATGAAGAAAAAGGAAAAGTTTTCTCTGAAAAAAATAAAAGAGATATCCAAGAATCAGCTATTAATCGGCGGACTGGCAGGAATACTGCTGTTGGTAATTGCAATGCCGATAGATCATAAAAAAGATCCGTCTTCTGGTCAAGAGGGAGGCATTCTGGAAGAGGGGGAAGGGAAAGCAGGAAATGATTCTGTCAGTACCTACAGCAACTATGGAAAAGAGCTGGAGCGGAAATTAGAGCAGATTCTAGGAGAGGTGGAAGGCGTGGGAAAAGTGGAGGTTATGATCACTCTGCAGGACGAAGGGGAACATGTGGTAGAAAAGGATATTTCCAGAAACAGCCAGGAAGTGGCGGAAGAAGACGGTACGGTAAAACGTTCCACAAAGGAGAGCCAGTATCAGGATGCCACAGTGTTTTCTAAGAGCAGTGGAAGTGAGGGGGAGCCTTTTGTGCTGAAAGAAGTGGCGCCCAGAGTGGAGGGAGTGCTGGTGGTGGCAGAAGGAGGTGATAAGGCCAAGGTAGTAAAAAATATTTCCGACGCAGTTTTAGCATTATTTCCAGTGGAAGTACATAAAATTAAGGTAGTTAAGATGAATTGACAGGAGGGTATCAGTTTTGAAGAAAGTGTTTAAAAAGAACCAGATTATTATTACGGCCCTGGCTCTTATGATTGCTGTGGCAGGCTATCTGCAATATACTGGAAGTCAAAGTGACAGTGATCTGGCGAAAGAGGCAAGCGCAGACACCAAAGAATCTACATATGAAATATCCGATGAAGATATGTACAGCGCAGAGGATATTTTCACAGACACAGAGGCCAGCGAAGAAACAGCCGCAGACGCTAAGGAGACGGCGACTGGAATTCAGACCGGAGAAGAGATTGCTAAGGCAAATGGACAGAGCGAAGGCGTAGATAATCCAGGGGAGGCAGTGCTTACCAGCACGGATGTCAACAGTGTGGATTTTGCATCAGAGGTAAAGTTAAACCGGGAACAAGTACGTTCTCAGAATAAGGCTTCTCTGTTAGAGATCATCAACAATGCCGGAATCACAGAGGAACAGAAACAGGAAGCAGTCAACGCCATGATCAGTATGACGGATATTGCAGAGCGGGAGGCCGCTGCAGAAATGCTGCTGCAGGCAAAAGGATTTACAGACGTGGTAGTGAGCATTACAGATGGAAAAGCAGATGTGGTTCTGAATATGGGGGAAGTGACAGATGCAAAACGGGCGCAGATTGAGGACATTGTAAAACGGAAAACAAATGTAGAGGCAGAGAATATCATTATTACACCGATTCAGACCTCTTCCACCTCTGAGGCAGGAGAAGGGACAGCAGCAGGCACAGAGAACAATACAGGAGAGACTGGAAATGATGCCGGTGGAGAAGCCCCGGCAGAAAGCGGAACAGACGGAGCCAATGGCGCTTCTTAGCAAAGGCAGAGGTCCTTTGTCCAAGGTCCTTGAGAAAGATAATTTTTAAATCTCTTGCATAGAAGAAAAAAAGAGATTATGATAAAGGTACAGATCTGCGTAACAGTTCAGATAAGGTAAAAGAAATGATCCCATTAGGGCGGAAAATCCTGTAGGATAGGATTTTTTGTGCTAGGAAAGGAACGAAAAGAAGATGAGAAGGGTATTTTTAATCGTATTGGACAGCGTGGGAATTGGAGAAATGCCAGATGCGGCGGCATTTGGGGATGAGGGAAGCAACACGTTAAAGGCCGCTTCCCGAAGTAAATATTTTTCTATGCCGAATATGGAAAAACTGGGGTTATTTCATATTGACGGGGTAGAGATTGGGGAGCCTAAAGAGGCTCCCCTGGGTGCTTTTGCCAGAATGACAGAAGCCTCTCAGGGAAAAGATACTACAATCGGCCATTGGGAAATCGCGGGATTGATCTCTGAATCACCCCTGCCCACTTATCCGAATGGATTTCCAGAAGAGGTGATCAAAGAATTTTCAGAAAAGACAGGACGGGGCGTGCTCTGTAACCGACCTTATTCTGGAACAGAAGTGATCAAAGACTATGGGGAAGAACACATGAAAACAGGGGATTTAATTGTGTATACTTCTGCCGATTCTGTGTTTCAGGTAGCGGCCCATGAAGAGATTGTTTCGGTAGAAAAGTTGTATGAATACTGCCAGACCGCCAGAGAGATTTTAGTAGGAAAACATGGAGTGGGCCGGGTGATTGCAAGGCCCTTTGAGGGAGAACCAGGGGATTTTCGGCGTACCACAAGACGCCATGATTTTTCTTTGGAGCCGCCAGGGATTACCATGTTGGATCAGTTGAAAGAATCAGGGCGGGAAGTACTGGGGGTAGGTAAGATCTATGATATTTTTGCAGGGAAAAGCGTGACGGATTCTGTGCGCACCACAGGAAATCCAGATGGAATTGACAAGACGCTGCAGTGGATGGACCGGAAATTTGAGGGACTGTGTTTTGTGAATCTGGTGGATTATGATATGCTCTACGGTCATCGCAATGATGTGGATGGATATGCTAAAGCATTGACCTATTTTGACAGTCGTCTGCCGGAGATCCTTGAAAAACTGCAGGAAGAAGATATTTTGATGATCACTGCCGATCATGGCTGTGACCCTTCCACAGCTTCTACTGATCATTCCAGAGAGTATACGCCTCTGGTTATATATGGAAAAAGGATACCAGCAGGAAAAAATTTCGGTACGCGGGATTCCTTTGCCGATATCGGCGCTACGGTTGTTGAATATTTTGATCTGGAACAGAAAGTGGCAGGAAAGAGTCTGCTGTAGTTTTGAGGATTTGAGGCTTTGATGGGGCTCCTTCCATATCTGGTGATTGCAAATGAATTTACAATCACCAGATATGGAAGGAGCCCATCTTTTTATCTTATAGGAAAGACCATGTCACGCTAAAGCGTGAAAGTATCTTCCCTATAAGATAAAAATAATATGCGCACTCGTGCAAAAGGAATATGTCGCT
>JAAWBG010000072.1 GCA_022792535.1 Lachnospiraceae bacterium | reverse complement strand
TCCAATTTTACATAATCTGCAATATATGACAAATTTCAGTCCACACATATATTGAAATTACATTCTACTGACTTAAATTTCTCAAATCAACTCATAATCACTTACAATTTTGCCCATTTCTTATGTTTTTACGATTTTGCCAGCCTCAACAAAATAGTAAAATACCATAACACCACATTCACTAGCATTTCTCTCTTTTTCAGTTGTTCGGAAATTCCGAACAACTAAAATTCCATCCCAAATAATTCATTAAACAGGTTCTTTTGTATCCCCACACCCCTCAACCACCGCCGAAACCTCAAAATACTTCCCCATCTTCTTCAAACACAAAATACCTATAAAACTGCCGAAAACAAAGGATTTCTAGACATGTTTCCTTTGTATCCGCATCACAACTTCTGTATGCACCGTCTGCCCAAACATATCCACAGGCTGCGCTTCCTTCCCTTCATATCCATTCTCACACAAATATTTCAGATCTCGTGCCAGAGTTGCGGAATCACAGCTCACATACACGATCCTCTCTGGTTTCATCTTCACAATCGTTTCCAGGCATTTTGCGTCGCATCCTTTTCTGGGGGGATCTACGACAATCACATCTGGATGCAGCGCTCTATGCTGTTCCTGACCGGCAGCAGGATTTTCTGATTCCAATCCTGTCTCTGAAAGAAGTTCTTTTGCCCTCTCTCTTTCATAAGAATCCGGCAGTACCTCTTCTGCCTTTCCCACAAAAAACGCGGCGTTTTCTATTCCATTGATCCTGGCATTTTCTCTGGCGTCTCTGATGGCAGGTTCCACAATCTCTATCCCATAGACCTGCTTTGCCTGCTGAGCCAGAAACAGCGAAATGGTTCCGATTCCACAGTACAGATCCCAGACGATTTCTTTTCCGGTAAGCCCTGCATAGTTCATCACTGTCTCATATAATTTTTTTGTCTGTATGGGATTCACCTGAAAAAAGGACAAGGGAGAAATCTGATATTTAATGTCTCCGATATAATCTGTAATAAAATTTTCTCCCCATAAGTTAACGATTTTTTCTCCCAAAATCACATTTGTATTTTTCTCATTGATATTCAGGACGATACTGGTCATCCCCTTTAATTCCCGTAACTTTTCCACTAATTTTTCTGCAAAAGGCAGACGCCTTCCATTGATCACGAGACAGACCATAATCTCCCCGGTGGTAAATCCAGATCGTATCAGCACATGTCTTACCAATCCCTCTCCGGTATCTTCCTGATATGCTAAGACCTGATTTTCCTCCATAAAGTCAATGACTCGATTCAAGATTTGTTCATTGATCTCTGTTCCCAACAGACATCTTCGATTGGAAATGATATTGTGGGAGCGGGCTCCATAGAATCCAGTTATAATCCTTCCTTCTTTATCTGTTCCAATAGGAAATTGCGCCTTGTTTCTGTAATGATACGGTTCCTCCATTCCAATAATGGGATGCAGAATAACCTCCAACCCGCCAATCCGCTGGAGGTGATTGCGCACCTTATTTTCCTTGAATTTTAACTGCTGGTGATAGTCTAGTGCCTGAAGCTGACAGCCGCCGCATTGTCGATGATAGGGACAGGCTGGTTCCACTCGGTAAGGGGATGGATGAAGCACTTTGAGCAGGCGGGCATATCCATAATTTTTTTTCATTTTCATAATCTTCACTAAAACGCGGTCTTCTAATACAGCGTCTTTTACAAAGAAAATAGCCCCTTCGGCTTTTCCGATCCCCTCTCCTTCCACGCTCATATCTTCAATGAAAAGTTCTAGTTCCATTCCCTTTTGGAAATTATGCCTTTGCATCTTCTTTTTATTTTCATTCTGCTTTTCTGTTTCCTGTTTCTTCTCGATTCCCCTTTCTTTTCCCTGCTCTTTTTCGATCTCTCTTCTTCTTTGTTTTTCCGTTCCCCAATTTTTTTCGATTTTCTGTTTTTCCCCCTGTTCCTTCTCAATCTCTCTTCTTCTCTGTTTTTTTCTTTCCATATTCTGTTTCCTCTTTTTATTTCCAAACTATTTTCTATACACAACTTTTTGAAACAATTCTAGATAGCAGCAGAATAGCTTTGTCTTTGTAAAAAATTCAAAGAATTTTTTACAAAGACAGAAAAAGGAGCTGTCACAAATCTGTGAAAACTGCTCCTTCTCTTCAACTTTATTCTTCACTGGTCTTACGGATATTCGATTCAAACAAGCGATTATACCCCAGCCAGCCATTATTTCCTTCCCCGGAAGCCAGGGCCTCTTTCATAGTCTGCATTTTTGCATCTGTATTATCCGCAAAACTTAAGGCGACAGCCTCTGCTATGGCTGGTTTTTTTGGAGAACCATATTCCAATTCCCCGTGATGGGACAGAATACAATGCTTCAACTCATTGGAAAGCTGTTCAGGAAATCCTGGGATCGTCCGAATCCGCTCTCCTACCTGTTCTACTCCAATGATAATATGCCCTAAAAGCTGTCCGCTGTCTGTATAATCATTTTCTGGAAAGGTAGATAGTTCTTCCAGCTTTCCGATATCGTGAAACATAGCCGCTGTCAAAAGCAGATCTCTGTGAAGCATAGGATACGCCTGAATATAGTAATTGCACAATTTCGTAACGCTTAAGGTATGTTCCAATAATCCTCCCACAAAACCATGGTGGACGTTTTTCGCCGCGCTGTGAAACTGAAAACGTTTTTTAAATTCTTTATCTTCCAGGAAAAAACTAGAACACAATTTTTTCAGGTAAGGGTTCTTCATTCCTTGGATAAATTCGATCAATTCCTGATACATCTGATCAATATCTTTTTCGCTGACAGGAAGATATTCCTTGGGATCATATTCCCCTTCCCGTACCTTGCGGATCCGTTTTACATTTAACTGCAGGGCCCCCTGAAAACTGGTAACATCCCCCACCACATCAATATAATCCAGTGCTTCAAATTCATCAATCCCCTGAGAATTAGGGTCCCATATCTTCGCATCCAGCGTTCCTGTTTTGTCCTGCAGAATCAAAGATTCATATGGTTTCCCTGCTTTTGTCAAAGCTGTCTGCTTCGTCTTGCATAGGTAAATCTCGCCTACCCGTTCTCCTTCTCTCAGGGTTTCTATATATTTCATAACTGTTCTCCTTTAACTATTTTCTACTTCAAAATACCTATCACCGCTGCACATTCAAAATCCACATATTCCTCTCCGCTCTGTCTTTTAATGGTAATAGAAACGTTGTCTTCTGGATTTAAGGTATAGATCTTCTGGTTATACTGTTCTACTGTTGTAATTTCCTCTCCATTTATCATAGTAATCACATCTGCTTCCTGAAGTCCTGCCGCCATCGCCGGCGAATCCAGTTCCACAGATTTGATGTAGACGCCTTTGGGAATTTTATACTCTTCTGCAATCTCGTCCGTCACGGTGCTCAGCCGCAGCCCCACATAAGGAATATCCCGGCCATTGGACAAATCTTCAATCACTTGTTTCAATTCTGATACTGATAATGCAGTGATGGTATTTCGGTCGCTGCTACTGCTGTAATCTTGTAACACTAGACCAACAATCTCACCTTTAAGATTAATCAGCACTCCGCTGCCGCTGGCGCTTCCCACAATATCTGTGGTAAAGATCGTATAATTCCTGTCTATTGTGGAGACTTCATTTTTAGATGAGGTGATGGTTCCGCACAAAATAGAATAATTGGTTCCCAAAGGACTGCCGATGGCAAGGACCGTACTCCCCTGATTGATCGTGTAGGAATTTCCCAGGCAGGCTGTCTCCACCTGATTCATGGTTCCCTCTGGAATCGTCTCTAAGGGAACGCTGATCACTGCAATTCCCGTGTTCCCATCATATTTTTTCAAAGAGGCTGAGACAACGGTATCATCTATAAAGGTAATGCTGATTGCCTGCACATCTGTGATCACTTTCTTCTCTGTCAGAATCAAAAGTTCCTGTCCATTATTGCCGATCACAATGCCCGACGCCCGGTTTTCATTTTCATAAGGGGTGTTAAACCAGTCCATACCGCTGGTCACTCCTGTAACCGTTACCACAGATTTATTCGCCTGTTTGCCGATAGCGTATAATTTATTTTGCAGCGATTGATAATCTTCAATCTCTAATTCTTCCTGTACAACCACGGTCTGATTCTCAGGTTCCTTAGGCGGCTCCTCAGCTTCTTCCTCCGGCTTCTCTTCCTCTTTGGGGAAATCATCTTTGGGAATACTGATGGCTGATTTCTCTTCGGGATACAGCCAGTCCTCAATATAAGGCTTCAACCACACAAACACAAAACAAGCAACTGCCCCAAAAATTACAGCACAAAGGAAATGATATCCTACACGAATCAGAAACCGCTTTTTATTGATTGGTTTGTCTTTTATCTTTTCTTTAATAAAAGCAAATTCCTGCTCATTCTGTTCTTGTTGATTCATAACATATCCTCCTGATAAAAGGCATGTATGTTAGCGTTACATAAACATTATACGTTTTTCCCCCTCGTGTTGCAAGATTTTTATTTTTCATGTATAATATGCACGAAAGCAACGGACAGCGCCCCTCGCATCAAAAGGAAATATCCATGCTTGCATGCCGATATTTCTCTTTTGAATGTGAGGGATAGGGCGAATGCCCGTGACCCGGAAAGACGAAATCTTTCTGGGGCCGCACTGCTTGACCAGACTGCTGCCTGACAGGGTCAGTGCCCGCAACCCTGGAAGCAATACCATAAAGAAAAAGGACATCACTATGAATGAAAAAGTTTTAAATACATTAGAATACCACAAAATTATAGACATGCTGTCTGAACATGCCACTTCTGCCTCCGGCAAGGAGCTTTGCAGAAATCTAAGGCCGGCCACAGATCTCTCTGAGATTCAGATGGCGCAGCAGCAGACCTCCGATGCATTGACAAGAATTTATCAAAAAGGTTCTCTTTCTTTTTCTGGCACCCACAATGTAGGTGCCTCTTTAAAACGCTTAGAAATCGGCGGCACCTTGGGAATGGAAGAATTTTTGAAAATTGCCTCTCTGCTGGAGGTTGTTCGAAGAGTCAAAGCCTATTCCCGTAGTGAACGAGACAATGGGTCTGCAGATTCCCTAGACGAACTTTTCGGCGGGCTGGAACCTTTGACTCCCCTTTTAGATGAGATTCGACGATGCATTTTGTCAGAAACAGAGATTGCAGACGATGCTTCCGCTACTTTAAAAAATATCCGTCGTTCCATTAAAAATATCAATGAGAAAATCCGAAGCCAGATGAATGACCTGCTGAACAGCACTCGAACTTACCTGCAGGACGCAGTGGTTACCATGCGAAACGGCCGTTACTGTCTTCCAGTCAAAGCAGAATCCAAGGGACAGGTGCCCGGTATGATTCATGACCAGTCTTCCACAGGTTCTACCATCTTTATTGAGCCTATGGCCATTGTCAAGCTGAACAATGATTTAAAAGAATTGTACCTGAAGGAACAGGAAGAGATCGACATTATTCTGGCCTCTCTCAGCAGTCTTACCGCAGAATATATTCCTTATCTCCAGGACAATTTTAAGATTCTGACAGAACTGGACTTTATCTTTGCCAAGGGCTCCCTGGCGAAAGCATATAACGGGGTTGCTCCCCTCTTTAATCAAGAGCGCCGCATCCGAATACGCAAAGGGCGTCATCCATTATTGGACAGCCATAAAGTGGTTCCCATTGATATCCATCTGGGAGATGAGTTTGACCTTCTGATTGTAACAGGCCCCAACACCGGCGGAAAAACGGTTTCTCTGAAAACAGTGGGTCTTTTTACTTTAATGGGCCAGTCTGGTCTGCACATTCCGGCCAATGACCGTTCGGAACTTTCCATTTTCGAGGAAGTATTTGCAGACATTGGAGATGAACAGAGTATTGAACAAAACCTCAGTACTTTTTCCTCTCATATGAAGAACATTATTTCTATTTTAGAACATGCCGGCGAAAATTCTCTGGTTCTTTTTGATGAACTCTGTGCAGGAACAGACCCAACGGAAGGCGCAGCATTGGCTATTTCCATTCTGTCCAGACTTCATGAACAAGGCATCCGATCTATGGCAACCACTCACTACAGCGAATTAAAAGTTTTCGCTATTTCTACTCCCGGCGTGGAAAATGCCTGCTGTGAGTTTTCTGTGGAAACTTTAAGTCCCACCTACCGGCTTCTAATCGGAATTCCTGGAAAGAGCAACGCCTTTGCCATTTCTGGAAAGCTGGGGCTTCCGCCTGATATAATAGAAGAAGCCCGCAAACATCTGACAGAGCAAGAGGAGAATTTAGAAGATCTGATCTCTGACCTGGAGTCCCGGCGGATTCTCATTGAAAATGAACAATTAGAGACGGAAGAAAATAAGAAAAAAATTGAATCTATCAAGGAAAAATTGGAAGAAAAGCAGAGCCGCCTGGACAGTCAGCGGGAAAAAATCATCCGCCAGGCCAATGAAGAAGCCCATGCTATCCTTCGAGAAGCCAAAGAAGTTGCCGACCAGACAATTAAAAACTTTCATAAATATGGGCAGGGAACCGTTCCTGCCAAGGAAATGGAACAGGAGCGAAGCAGACTTCGGGGCAAAATGAGTGATCTGGAAAAAAATATGGCATTGAAGCAGGAACAGCCCAATCACCAGGCTCCCAAAAAACTGCGCATCGGTGATTCCGTTAAGGTCCTGAGCATGAACTTGAAAGGCACAGTCCACACCCTTCCCAACGACAAGGGGGATCTCTATGTTCAGATGGGCATTCTTCGCTCTCTGGTAAATATCAAAGATCTGGTACTGTTAGAAGATCCGGCTCCCCTTGGCAATAAAAAGAAATCCACCGGAGCTGGAAAGTTGAAAATGTCAAAATCTGCTTCTGTCTCCACTGAGATCAATCTGATTGGAAAAACCACTGCGGAGGCCATCGCCCTTTTGGATAAATACTTAGACGACGCTTACCTGGCTCACATCCCTTCTGTTCGGATTGTCCACGGAAAAGGCACCGGCGCTCTCCGCAAAGCAGTTCACAGTCATCTGAAATCATTAAAATATGTGAAATCCTTCCGCCTTGGGGAATTTGGCGAAGGGGATTCCGGCGTTACCATTGCAGAGTTTTCATAAAGGAGGCATTTATGGCAGCAAAACAAAAAATTCTGATTGTAGACGACGATGTCAATATTGCAGAATTGATTTCCCTCTATTTAACAAAAGAATGTTACGATACCTGTATGGTTCACGACGGCGAAGAGGCCCTTTCTGTCTACGAACAATATCAGCCTAACTTGATCCTGCTGGATCTGATGCTTCCAGGCATTGACGGTTATCAAGTATGCCGGGAAATCCGGGCTAAATCAAACCTTCCCATTATCATGCTCTCTGCCAAAGGAGAAATCTTTGATAAAGTTCTGGGGCTGGAATTAGGCGCCGATGATTACATTATGAAGCCCTTCGATTCCAAGGAACTGGTGGCCAGAGTAAAAGCAGTGCTTCGGCGGTATCAGCCTGCCAAAACAGAAACTCCAGCTTCCAATATTAAATGCGTGGAATACCCCGACTTAGTAATTAATCAGACCAATTATTCTGTACTCTACTATGGCAAGGCTGTGGATATGCCTCCCAAGGAACTGGAACTTTTATATTTTCTTGCCTCTTCCCCTAATCAGGTATTTACCAGAGAACAGCTTCTGGATCATATCTGGGGATATGAATATATCGGCGACACCCGGACTGTGGACGTCCATGTAAAGCGGCTCCGGGAAAAGATCAAAGACCATTCTTCCTGGAGCTTAGCCACCGTCTGGGGAATCGGCTACAAATTTGAGGTGAAATAATTGAAACGAACGCTCTATTTAAAACTTTTGATTGGATATGTGGCATTTGGTATTCTGGGATTTTTTACCATTGCCACATTTACCTCTCGTCTGTCCTTAAACTACATAGAACGAGACACTGCCTCTAACCTCTATCGGGAATCTACTCTTCTGGCCTCTAATTACGCTTCTAATTATTACCGGGGAACTATGACATTGGAAGATTTAACTTCTCATTTTCACGCGGTTTCTACTTATTTAGATGCGGAGATCTGGGTCATTAACAAAGACGGACATGTACTGATTCATTCAGGGGAAAAATTAGATTCCGATGTGATCAATGATTTTGATATCACCGCCTTCGGCACCAGTTATTACCAGACGGGTACCTTTTTTGATACTTTTTCTCAGGAAACCTTATCTGTGTTTTCTCCTATCACCATCAATTACAAAGTACACGGCTATGTGATGATCCACAAACCAGTGCAGGATTTGATTGCGTTAAAAGATGGATTTATCAATATTTCTTATATGACCCTTGCCATTATTTTTCTCTGCGCTTTTGTGGTACTTGGGCTTTTCACCTACACAGTCTATATTCCTATTCGAAAAATCACAAGAGCCGCCAAAGACTATTCAGAAGGAAATTTCGATACGCAGATCAACATTCATACCAATGACGAAATCGGCTATCTGGCCGCTTCCCTGAACTATATGGCAACGGAACTTTCTACTCTGGAAGAAGACCAGCGAAAATTTATTGCAAATGTTTCCCACGATTTCCGTTCTCCCCTGACTTCCATCAAAGGATATGTGGAAGCCATTATGGATGGAACCATCCCTCATGAAATGCAAGACAAATATCTGAATATCATTTTATTTGAAACGGAACGCCTCAACAAGCTCACACAGAGTATGCTGGAGCTGAATAAGTATGGCGTAAAAGGCACCATGCTGGATATCAGCAGCTTTGACATTAACAATACCATTAAACTGGTGGTTCAATCCTTTGAGGGAATCTGCCAGGAAAAGAAGATTTCTTTTGAATTGATCCTGACTGGTCAGACTTCTTTTGTAAATGCAGATATGAGCAAAATCCAACAAGTACTTTACAATCTGATTGACAACGCTGTCAAATTCAGTCATCCGGATTCTGTGATTACCATCGAGACAACAGAAAAAAATGAAAAAGTTTTTATCTCTGTCAAAGATTCTGGGATTGGGATTCCCAAAGACAGCATTAAAAAGATCTGGGAGCGTTTTTATAAGACAGATTTGTCTCGCGGAAAAGATAAGCGCGGCACTGGCCTGGGCCTTGCCATCGTAAAAGAAATTATTTCTGTTCACAATGAAAATATCAATGTAATCAGCACGGAAGGAGTTGGCACAGAATTTATTTTCACCCTTCCTTTAAGTCAGGAAGGGTGATGAGAATTTCATTTTCTTTTTATGATCAGATTCCCCCTATGGAGATATCTATAGCAGGCATTTCCATACCTGCAAAATCAGCTCCTGTTGCCGCGGCCGCTTCTCCTACAGCTCCGCCTCCCACAGCGGCTCCTGCACTTCCTGCTTCTCCAGAAAATTCTGCATTTATCATGGCCGCAACCTGCTGTTCTATCTGTTGTTCTATCTGCGCTTCTGTCAATTCCAGTCCATCTTCACTCAGCTCAACTTCCACTCCCTCTGTTGGAAAATACGTGGTGTAGTTTCTGAATTCAGAACCATCGCTGGAACTACGATCCATATTTTTCTTATACTCCATATCCGCCTCGTCCATCTCTCCCTTTTCCACCAGCCGGTGCAGCCTTCTCCGCTGCATTAATTCATGTTGTCTTCGCCGCTGTTTCTGCAGATTCTGAAGTTTTTCATTTTTCATCTTTTGCTTGAGACTATTTTCCTTTTGTTTCACACGAAGCTTTACATCATTTTTTCTCTGCTGTTCTTCAATCTTTGCCGCTTTTTCATGCTTTCTCTGAATCTGTTCTTCCTGCTTCAGATTCTGTGTCTTCATTCGGGCGCACCGCACCATTCTCCTTGCATGAATGATGGCATTGGTAAGTTCCGATTCATTGTACTGCCCTGTCCCTTTGCATTTTAACAAGCTGGTAAGCTTTGATCTGGCCTGACAAAGCACTTGTCCAGCGCTTTGAGATCTTGTGGCCTGCATTAATGCACCCCGAATCTCTCTGGGATTATAATTCACTCTCTTTTTCTTCAGTTTATTGTTATTACTTCTTCTCGGATTGGCAGTACGTCTCGTACTATTTGAGGACACTGTGCCCTGCATATTAAGATTGCTGCTGGGAATCCCTGTAGCGCTGTAACTAGCCGTTTTCATAACGTTCCCTCCCTGAAACTCTTTTTGGAAATCCTTTTCCTTATCTATTAATAACATCGTCACATTTTTGCAAAAAATAACCGCTGGAAAAAATACATTTCAAATATTCTTTCCAGCGGCTTTTATAATGCCTTACTTTTTATTCTATTTTCCGATCTTATACTAACTCCAGAAGAACTTCTAAAGCACCGTCACCTTTACGCTGACCAATTTTTACAATTCTGGTGTAACCACCATTACGATCTGTATATTTTGGAGCAATCTCGTCAAATAATTTGGTTGCAACGTCCACTTTCTTGGTGTTTTTCTTCTTTCCTGCGTTTTCAGCCGGAACAGATTTTACAGAGTACAATACTTTGTTCATCTGATGTCTTGCATGTAAACGGGAAGGAAGGTCTTTTTTGATCTTCTTCTCTACTTCGTCGTATACGGTAACTTTTTTTCCGTCTACCACTTCTTTTACTCTCTTGCCGTCTTTGTCCTTGCGGGGAACTTTGGCAGTTACTGTAACTTCCTCAAAATTATCTTTTTCTTTTACAGCAAGGGCAATTAATCCTTCTGCCACTTTGCGGATCTCTTTTGCCTTAGCTTCTGTGGTAACAATCTTACCATGATACAGCAATGCTGTTACCTGATTTCTGATCAAAGCTTTTCTCTGATCTGAAGTTCTTCCTAACTTTCTATACTTTGCCATTTTAATAATCCTCCATTTTAGTTGGAATATCCGGCAATGCCTTTTGGTCTTATTTACCGGACATGTGAGATACAAGGCTTCGCCTTTTGGTCTTACAAACCCTGCCTGCTACCCAAGGAACTTACCCCTTCCTTGGGTAGCACCCTGGTGAAGAATTTCATTCTTCCTTTGCGGTACCCCAAGGAACTTACCTGTTCCTTGGGTTGCACCCTGGTGAAGAACTTCATTCTTCCTTTGCGGTACCCCAAGGAACTTACCCGTTCCTTGGGTAGCACCCTGGTGAAGAATTTCATTCTTCACCAGGGTTTAATTGTAATCCTAGTTCTTTTAATTTTGCTAACACTTCTTCCAAAGACTTGCGTCCAAGATTACGAACTTTCATCATATCTTCCGGTGTTCTGTTGGTCAACTCTTCCACGGTATTGATGCCTGCACGTTTCAGACAGTTATAAGAACGAACGGACAATTCCAGTTCATCAATATTCATTTCAAGAACTTTTTCTTTTGCATTGTCTTCTTTTTCAATCATGACTTCTGCAGTTCTTGCATTCTCGGATAAGTCAATGAACAGATTCAAATGCTCGCTTAAGACTTTTGCTGCCAAACTTACTGCTTCGTCTGGCTCCAATGTACCATTGGTATACACATCCAAAGTAAGTTTGTCATAATCTGTAATTTGTCCTACACGTGTGTTTTCTATCGTAAGATTCACACGCTCTACCGGTGTGTAAATAGAATCTACTGCAATCACACCGATAGGTACATCTTCACTCTTATTTTTATCAGCACTTACGTAGCCTCTGCCTTTGGTTATCGTCAGTTCCATATATAATCTGGAATCTGCTCCACCATTCAGATGAGCGATTACCAGATCAGGGTTCAGCACTTCGATATCTGGATCTACCTGGATATCTGCCGCTGTGACTACGCCTTCACCTTCAAATTCAATGTAAGCAACTTTAGACTCGTTTGTTGGGCTGGTGTTTTTTAATGCCAGATTTTTGATGTTCATAATAATCTCAGTTACATCTTCCTTCACTCCTGGAATGGAACTGAACTCATGGAGAACACTTTCGATTTTCACCTGGCTGACTGCTGCACCTGGCAATGAAGACAACATAATTCTTCTCAAAGAATTTCCAAGTGTAGTACCATAGCCTCTTTCCAGTGGTTCTACAACAAATCGGCCGTACTTTTTGTCTTCTGAAATTTGCGCAATTTCAATTTTTGGTTTTTCGAAATCGAACACTACAAAGTCCCTCCTTTTCGGGTATCGTTGCTTTTTAATGATTATTTAGAATATAACTCGACGATAAGCATTTCATTTACTGGAACGTCAATTGCCTCTCTGTTCGGTAATTCTTTTACAGTACCCTTCAGGTTTTCCTGATCAACTTCTAACCATTCTGGTACTAATCTTCCAGCAGTTACCTCAAGGATATCTTTGTATCTCTGAGAGCCTTTGCATTTTTCTTTGATTTCGATTGTATCACCGGCCTTTACCAGGTAAGAAGGAATATTCACCTGTTTTCCATTGACCATAATATGTTTGTGGTCAACAATCTGTCTTGCCTCTTTTCTGGTTCTTGCCAAACCTAAACGGAACACTACGTTATCTAATCTGCTTTCCAGAATAATCATCAGGTTTTCACCTGTCATTCCCTTCATTCTGTCTGCTCTCAGATAATAGTTGTGGAAGGGTTTTTCCAACACTCCGTAGATAAATTTTGCTTTCTGTTTTTCTCTCAACTGAAGTCCGTACTCTGATACTTTTCTGTTAGCTCTTTTCAACTGTCTGTTGGACTTCTTATCTATTCCTAAATAAATTGGATCTAAACCAAGGGATCTGCATCTCTTAAGAACTGGAACTCTGTTTATTGCCATCTTAATTATACCTCCTAATCAGACTCTTCTACGTTTGGGCGGACGACATCCATTATGAGGTACCGGAGTAACATCTTTGATACTTGTTACTTCAAGACCGCATGCCTGAAGTGCTCGAATTGCTGCTTCTCTTCCTGAAC
>JAAWBG010000145.1 GCA_022792535.1 Lachnospiraceae bacterium | reverse complement strand
ATCTCATAAATGGCAGCCCCGTCATCATAGCCATAATCAGCCTCGAGCTTTATAGCCTGGGAGGCTGAAATCCCTGCATGGGAGAGGGCGGCCGAAATTGCGGCTTCCTGCCCGATATCTGTGGAACCGGCAGTACCATTGGGATTTCCGCCATTTCCGTGGTGGTTTGCATTATGGTTGCGGTGGTTTTCCATTTCCTGTGCCAGAACCGTGCCGGAATACATATCGATTTCATACTTGTATTCTGCATTGCCCACTGTAAATTCCACCTCATAATGCTCCGGCCGGCCGTCATCGTATTCCAGCCAGGCATTTATATAATTCACGCTGTCCGCGGAAATGCCTGCATTTGACAGGGCAGCTTCTTTAGCGGCTTCTTCGCCGATATACGGGCTGCCTGCGGGGGGCTGTGAGTTGCCTGGCTGCTGGCTGCCTGCGGGGGGCTGTGAATTGCCTGGCTGCTGGCTGCCTGCGGGGGGCTGCACGGAATTTCCGCCCTTGTCCTCTGCCTCAAATTTTACTACCTGGCCGGTGCGGGCATCAATATCATATTCGTATTTTACCGTACCCACATAGAATTCCACTTCGTAAACCATAATTCCGTCTTCGCTGTCAAATTCTACCTCAAGCCCGCCTATATCCCCGGCACTGGCACCGGCATGTCCGTAGGCAATTTCCACCGCAGATTCCTGGGTGATATATGCTTTATTACTGGCAGCGCCGTTTTGGGTCAAGAGCTGGGAAGAGATATTTTTGGACTGTGAGATAAGCGCAATCTCTGTAATGGACAGAGGGACCAGTTTTTCAATGGTGAGGGTTGGATCCTGGGACATCACTTCCTGTATCAGCGCTGCCTTGCCTAGGGAGATATTATAATTTTCAGCCATCTGCCCAAGGCCATCGGTGCCATTTAACGTCTGGCTGAGTACGGAGCCTTCCAGGTTGCCATCCTGTAGGGCAGTTCCCACAATAGCGGAGACGCGTTCCTGAAGCGCGGCAGATTTTTCGGCATCCTGGTTTTCCACGCTGACCAGGATAGCATTCTGCATGTCGCTCAGGTATCCTTTTTGCAGCATAGAGCCAATAACGGCGTTTACTGCCACGGTTAAGTCAACGCCCGTAAGGTCCATTCCGCCAAGTATAGCCTTGCCGTCCTCGTTCAGCCCGTTGGCATTTACTATTTTTTCGTCTGTATCAACGGTTAATGCAATGCTGGGATTCACGTCCAGGATTACGATGCTGTTATCTGCCAGGTAAACATTTTCGGTACCAGGTTCCTGCGCCCCGGTGCCGGTAATTCCTTTATTTGGGGCGGCTATGCCGGAGGCATGGGTATTTGGCCCGTTTGCACCCGGGTTATCTGCATTTTTACTGCCTGTATTTAGGATATGGATACTGAAAATACCAGCGCTTACACAGAGTGCCAGCATGGCGGCCAGCCCGGCCCATTTTAGCCATTTTTTCTTTTGCACGGTATCGTTGGCGGCGCCATAGACGAGGGCGTTGTCGATTTCCCCGAGGGCGTTCAAAAGCTTTTCGCTGGCTTGCCCTTGGTTTTTTGTTTGCAGATTGTTTATAGACTGTTTTTCGTTCATCCTCATAGTTGGATTCCCTCCTTTTCAAGGTGTGTTTTCAGGGCGTTCCGCATACGGAAAAGCAAGGATGCAGTTTTGCACTCACTCATGCCATAGGCTGCCGCTATATCCCGTATGGGGCAGAGATACCAGTACCGGCGGATAAATATATTGCGCTTCTGCCGGGGCTGGGCATATAAAAAACGGTTGATGGACTGGCCTAGGGCAATCCCCTCTATAACCTGTTCTACGCTGTTTTGGGCAGGGACGCATTCTTCCAGTTCCGACAATACAATAGCGGCCTGTCCATGCCCCCGCTTTTCAGCGGAGTAATGCCGGAAGCGGTTAAGCGAGAGGTTGCGTGTGATTTTTCCCAGATAGGCGGGCAAACAGTTCGGGCGGTTAGGAGGCATGGACTTCCATGCCCCCAGCCAGGTATCGTTGACACATTCCTGGGCGTCTTGGGTATTGTGCAGGATATTGTAGGAAATGGCATGGCAGTAGCTGCCATATCGCATGGCGGTTGCGGCAATGGCTTTTTCATCCCTCTCCCAATACAGTGAAATTATCTCATCGTCTTTCATTGCTTCCTCCGTTCCCGTTAGTGTAAAGACCTTTCACTTATATACACACCAAAAATGAGGGCACATTGCATATAAAAGAAAAAAATTTCAAGTTTTTTATTGCCAGTATACTACAATAACAGGGATTGCGTTGTATTTTTTCGGATTCAATATTATAATGAATTTGATACATCCTATGGAAAGAGGGCTTTGTGGAAATAAAGCATGCTGAAAGGGAACGTCCCATAGGAAAAACATGAAATACATTTTAGCAGGAGCTTCCCATGAAAATAACAGAACTTCATATCCAAAATTTTAAGTCCATTCATGATATGCATATTCCGGATATT
>JAAWBG010000144.1 GCA_022792535.1 Lachnospiraceae bacterium | reverse complement strand
TTTTTTGTCTTAACATGTACAGGAGCTAATGCAAAAAAGGCAAGGGCTATAATACAAAAAACAATTACGCAAACTGATAAATCAAATATTATTTTCATAGTTCAATTCCTAACATAAGCTACAATTATTTTTTTATTAATAATCTAATTTTAGCCTGAATATTTCTGTAAGTTACTTTTTTATGATGATATTTTCTAAAAAACCAATCCGCATAATTATCACCAAATGACCCAAGTGGTCTTTTCACTGCATTTTTTATAGAAACTGCAAATATATTATCTAAAAATTTCATATAATCATAATAATTGCTTTTCACTCTTTCAATTTGTTCATTCGTCATCCACGGTTCACGAATCATATCTATCCATAATTCATCATTTCGGTCAATCTCTATCACTCTTTTTAATGCAATCTCTAAACTTTTTTCATCAGATACAAGAATATAAGATTTCTCATTATACTCATCTGATATATTGGGATCTCCAAAATAAATGGGAATGGAGTGGGCCATATAACTGGTCATAATTTTTTCACTATTATATCCTGGATATTTTGCATTTTCCGCAGCAATTGAAAACTTATAATTTTTCTTAAGCTCTATACTTATACGCTTCCAGTTTTCATCATCTCTTGTCGGCCGTATCCTCGTATTAGTTAAATGTTTACCCAATGAATCTACCTTTTTATATGAACTGATTTTATAAAAAATCTCATCTCTTAAATAATGTGGTGCAGGATTTGAATAAATAAAGTTGCAAAAATATTTTTTACTCATTAACTCTTTTTTACATTGTTCAATGCTTATTTTATTATTACATATATTTACATCTGTATTCCAAAAATAGTAAAATGGATTTAACCTAAATATCCGGTCCTCATTTTTCACATCTCTATCATATGCCAATACATAATCAAATACATTTAAATCTGGCGATACACATTCTCTGATTACGCCAATAATCACCCTCTTTAGGGAATATAATTTTTTAAATTGCTGAAATTGCTTTGTTCTTGTATATATACATTCAGAAACAAAAAGATAATCAGGATTTATCTCATCCCATACCATTCTAGTTGATAAATCTGTATTTTCAATTTTTATATACTCCAGAAACTTTTTTAGAGTATTTATCATTGGATGAATAAAAAACACTTTGATTTCTTTCACAAATTCTCACCTCACTAATATCTAATCCATAAAATCTATTATCAAATATTAACTTCCCTATTCTACAAATTAAAAATAACTTCTTTCAATTGATCTACTTTATCATCAATGCATAATTCTCTCTCAGCATACTCTCTCCCTATCTTCCCCAACTTATCCACATACTCTGAATGCCCCGCATAATATTCCATCCAATACACAAGCTCTCTATTGTCATGTGCAATCACCCCACCTGGTAATAATGGAACAACGCCTACATTTGTTGAAATATATGGTTTTCCTGCTGCCAACCCTTCTAAGATAGTAATCGGAAGATATTC
>JAAWBG010000071.1 GCA_022792535.1 Lachnospiraceae bacterium | reverse complement strand
GCTGTACGCTTCTTGCTTCTTCCAACATTTCATCCACCTGACCAGATTCCACAGCAAGCTCAAACAGTGCATCCCCATATGTTTTGGATACTAGCTTAGCCATGTACTCTCACCTATTTCCTTCAATGTTTCTTCCACCAATGTGTCCTGAATGGATGTGTCGATAGAGGCTGTCACTACCTTGCCTGCCATCATGGAGGCAATTGCAATCATTTCCTGTTTTGCCTCGTCCATAATACGTTTCTTCTCCAACAAAGCTTCCTCATTGGCACGTTTTATGATACGGGCAGCCTCTTCCTTCGCCTCATCCACAATCCTAGCTTCATTTTTCAGAGCTTTCTGGCGGGCCTCACTTAAGATTACCTCAGCTTCCTTTTCAATTCCTTTGATCTTGGCATCATACTCTTTCTTAACTGCAGACGCTTCTTCTCTGTCCTTTTTGGCTGTATCAATATCGTTCTTGATACGTTCCTGTCTGTCCTTCAGCATCTTTTTTGCCGGATTAAACAACAGATAAGACATCAGTGTAAACAGAAATAAAATGGCAAGAATGGAAAGTACAGTATCATGTAAAAGCTGGGGGTTTAAGCCAAATAACTGTTCCAAGGCCTGGCCTCCTTTCTATGATTTGTAACGTTCTGCGTATAAAGGGATTCCCTTATTTCAACGGCTGTACAAACATCAGAAGGATTGCTACCAGCAAACCATACAGACCAGTTGTCTCTGCTACCGCCTGACCTAAAAGCATCGTAGATGTAATGTCAGATTTAGCTCCCGGATTTCTACCTACTGCGGATGCAGCGTGTCCTGCTGCAATACCCTGTCCAATACCAGGTCCGATACCTGCGATAACCGCAAGACCTGCGCCGATTGCTGAACAAGCTCTGATTAATTCTGCTCCTGTAATGTTATCCATAAGATTTTTCCTCCTTGAGTTTTCTTTTTCACTCTTTGATAAGATTTTTGTTTTATCCCGGATTTTCCGGGGATTATTCCTCTTCTCCAATTGCATTGCTGATATATGTCATTGTCAGCATACAGAATACATATGTCTGAATGCATCCTGAGAATACATCGAAATACGCGTGTAACGCTCCAGGCCAGAAGTATGCGAATTTTGACAACAACGCATAAATCAACGCCATAATAATGGTTCCGGAAAGTACGTTTGCAAACAAACGCAGCGACAACGAAATCGGAACAGCGATCTCACTGATCAGATTGATAGGGAACCAGATTGGCAGCCAGGGCGGTAACGGAGAACACATATCCGTCCAGATTGCCTTTGGCGTCTGATATTTAAACTGATTAAAATGAATCAGAATAAAACTCAGCAATGCCAGCGGCAGCGTTACGCCATAATCGGCAGTGGGGGGCCTTAAGCCAAATAAACCGGAAAGATTCGATATTAAAATGAAGATAAATATCGTTCCCACATAGTTCACAAACTTTCCACCGCTTTTTCCCATAACGCCATGAACCATACCGTCCAGCTTCTCTACGATCAGCTCCACTACATTCTGAAATCCCCCTGGGACTTCTGACCCGCGTTTCATCGCACGATTGGCTGCGACTGAAAATCCAATCAGAATGATCATCACAATCAAAAGACTGACATGGGTCGTAGTAATCCAAAAGGTATGCCCAAACAGCTCATAGGAAAACAATCCGTGCACCATAATATCAATGTCTGCACCAGAAGACAGCAAAATCGAACTCTGCACTCTCTCACCTCCTTATAAATTTACTCTATAAAATTATTTGAAATCTTTTATCCGTCCCATCACCTCTTTTTCAGATTAATCATGATGGTAATTTATCATGAAATCTCCTATCCTGTATTGTTGTTATCAATTTATGTGTCAGAGGCTGCAGATAGGCTGACACCTTCAAACCCATCACACCCACAAACATAACCACCACATTGCCTAAATTAAAATATCCCACAATCACAAAAGCCAGAACCACCAGAAAATACCGAAGGGCCCCGTACAGAGAAGCCTTTCTGGAGGATCTCTGTTCTGCCATGGCCTCCACCGTATCCAGAATCACCACGGCCATATTCACTGCCATTCCCATGGCAAGAACGATTCCTATCCACAATCCTGAGATATATCTCGCCCGATCTTCCACAAACCAGACCCCGGTAACCTGAACGACCAGTCCAAAAATCAATATTCCCAGCAATAATTCCGGCAGAGCCTGATTAATCCTTCTCAGCATGATTTTTTTCCTCTTTATCTGACCTGTCTGTGTCTTCGCTTCCGTAAATCTTCTTTGCCATAATAAAAATATTTCGAAATCCTGCAAGGGCTCCTATGGCAAACAGGGGAATCGTAATCCATTCTATGGAAAATTTCCTGCCCAGCCAGATCCCTGCCATCACACACAAAAAAATAGGCACCAGCATGTTAATTCCAAATTGCGTAATCAATGTAAGAGAACGGTATACGCTTTTTTTGTACTTCACACAGGCACCTCCATCGTTATGACTTTTTCTTATTTTTCTTTCTATTTTTTCTTTCTATTTTTTCTTTCTATTTTTTCTTTTTATAGGACCAGGATGTCAAAAACACCTTTTTGACACTCTAATCTCTATAGGCAATTTTCACCACATAAAATTATTATATCTATTTTCCTCTCAAATGTCCATTCATTTTTGCTATAAAAGCCTTCGACTTTCTATCCCCAAAAAAGACGCTTTTACAGTACAATCTTTATCTCTCTGTCTGTATGGGTATATTGATAATACCGAACGCCCGCCGCATCCAGCATCCGTTTCGACGCAATCACAGAGGGGGTATCTTTATATTTATCACAATCATATACTACCGTTTTTATTCCAGATTGAATGATGGCCTTTGCGCACTCATTACAGGGAAACAGAGAAACATACAATTTTGCTCCCTCTAAACTGCCGCCCCGGTAATTTAGAATCGCATTTAGTTCGCTGTGGGTGGTATAGAGATATTTGTTATCTAAAGGCTCCCCTTCCCTGTTCCAGGGAAATTCATCATCGGAACAGCCAATGGGAAATCCATTGTAACCCATAGACAATATTTTATTATCCGGGCTGACAATACAAGCTCCCACCTGAGTTCCCGGATCTTTCGAACGCATAGCTGAAAGCATCGCCACTCCCATAAAATACTCGTCCCAGCTTAAATAGTCTTTGCGTTTCTCACTCATTTTACACCTCTCCATTCCCTTCATTGATCAAATTCACCAGTTTCCGGATTGTCTTATTCAGCGTCTCATAACATAATCCATATGTCTGCAGTTTTCCTCCATATGGATTGATGATCTCCAGCTCATCTCCTGTCAGCTCTGTGAGAACTTCCACGTCCACTCCGGCAGCCTCCTCATACTCTTCCAGAATCTTCTGTTTCTGGGCTTCTTCCATGGCAATGATTAAATGTTCCGAGCACAGATCCTCCGGGGTAAGCTGTCTGGACATCTGCCCCTCCTGATTGATTCCATTGCTGATCAGCACCGCCTCTGCTTTCTGATTCAAGGGTTCTGGAAAAAGCACTACCAAACCTCTGCTTTCTATTTCCACCGGATATTTCACAGTGTATTCCTTCATGATGGCCTCCGCCATTGGCGCACGCGTCGTCCCGCTTTCACACACGAAAATAATTTTTCTGTATCTTTTCATATCCGTTACCTTTCCGCTTTCTACACTTCTATCACCTGATGACCTGCCGCTTTCAGCAGCCGATTCATGACAGCCTGTCCAATTCCAGGCGCTGAAAAGCTCTCAGAATATATGATATCTACTTTCAGATCATCAAATTCTCTCAAGATTCCGTATAAATGTCTGGCGATGGTTCTCTCATCTGTTCTTGTCCCAATGCTTTTGACTATGCCCTGCAGATATTTTCCACATGATTCATCTGTTCCGATTACGCCTACCTTTTTTCCTGCCTCTGTCCCTTCTCTGACCAAATCGTTAATCCTCTCCTGTACCTTTTCCTGAACGCCTGCTACTAAAATTAATTCTGCCTTAGGCGCGTAATGTTTATATTTCATTCCCGGCGCCTTGGGAGGTATCTGAGTATCTTCTTTCGCAAGCCCTGGGTCCATTCTCACTTCTCCAATTACTTCCCGTATCATTTCCTTTGTGATAGATCCAGGCCGCAATATGACCGGTACTGTTTCCGTAACATCCAGAATAGTTGATTCAATCCCAATTCCAACGGGACCTCCATCTAAGATCATGGGAATCCTTCCCTGGAGATCCAACGCCACATGTTCTGCCCTGGTTGGGCTTGGCTTGCCTGAAGTATTGGCGCTGGGGGCGGCAATAAATCCTCCCCCGGCCTGAATCAAAGATAAGGCGGTGGGATGATCCGGCATCCGCACTGCCACTGTCTGAAGTCCCCCGGTTGTCTCCAGGGGAACCAACTCATTTTTTTCAAAAATCATCGTCAATGGTCCCGGCCAGAATCGTTCTGCCAGCTTTCTGGCATTTTCCGGAACTCTTTTAGTGATTTTCTCTAAATCTTCTATCTTGGAAATATGTACAATCAAAGGATTATCCGAAGGCCGCCCCTTTGCCTCATAAATCTTTTGGGAAGCCTGTGGATTCAGGGCATCTGCTCCCAGCCCATATACTGTCTCTGTGGGAAATGCCGCCAATTCTCCCTGCCGAAGCAAAGCTCCTGCGGCTTCTATCTTTTTTCTGTTCTCTATATCATTCTCCGTAATTTTTACGATCACTGTCTCCATTATATTCTCCGTAGCGCACCTTTCAGGACTCTTCCCTCCTCGCGGGCCCCTCCTCCCTTACTTTCAGGGCTCTTCCCGTCTCGCGGGCCCCTCCTCCCTTACTTTCAGGGCTCTTCCCTCCTCGCGGGCCCCTCCTCCCTTACTTTCAGGGCTCTTCCCTCCTCGCGGGCCCCTCCTCAAAGTAAATTATACCATACTAAAAAATCTTCGCAACCACTACATATGGTATGAAAATTTCTTCATACGCAAGCCGAAAACTATTCCTGACTGCTTTTCTCTAGATTCAGATATTCCAAAATACCTGCCTTCACTGCCTCTGCCACTTTCTTTTGATATGCTTCTGTCGCCAAAAGTTCTGCTTCTTCTGTATTGCTTAAAAAGCCGCATTCCACTATCACAGTGGGACTTGGAGTTTTTTTCAGGAGAAAATAGCTTTCATTTGCCTTTGCCTGTCTATGATTTTCTGGGTCTAATTGTTCTACCAAAGTTTTCTGCAAGGTTTCTGCCAGCTTTTTCCCCTCCTGAGACTGTCCATAATAGAAGACCTGAGCGCCTTTCACAGATTCTTCCGGATAACTGTTTTGGTGAATACTTACGGTAAATACAGGCTTTGCTTTCGTTATGATCTCACAGCGCTTGCGCATATCCTCCACTTTCTTATTGTTGGAAGATTTCTGGTAGAGACCTTCGCCGTCTTTTCGGGTCATGACAATTTTAATTCCTTCTTCTTTTAATTGTTTTTCCAATTCTTTGGCAATTTTCAAATTGATATCTTTTTCCTTTTCTTTGTTGATCCCTATTTTTCCAGGATCGTCCCCTCCGTGTCCTGCGTCAATCACAATACATATTTCTCCCTTTCCCGCTTTCAGATTTTCTACCATACGGGCGCTTTCTTTTGCAAAAAAACAGGCGCCTGCTAATAATATCACTGCCATAATCACTTCTACTCTTTTTTTCATCCTTACCCCTATCCGTTTTCCAAAGCTGAATTCTAACCTTCTGGATTCTGATTTTGAAACCATCTTTGTAAACTGCAGTTCTTTCTTAATAAATTATGACGCAGCAAAAAAAACTATGCTTGCGATTCCTCTGCAAGCATAGTTTTTCCATTTCTTTTTGATAGCCTTCCCAAAATAGTCCAAACATTGGAAAACACCGAAGCTCTTATGTTATTTTTGTTCCCGTTCCTTCAGTCTTTGATTCATACGCCCTGCTTCCCGGCTCCCCTGCCAATAAGAAAGTCCCAAAACCCCTGCAAACACAAATGCGATGGCCGCCACCATTCCAAACACCTGATTTCTCTGGGAAAAGGAAAACCATTCAAAATAGACGCCGCAGGCAAGCACCACAACATTAATGTATACATAATACAATATCATGCGGATCAACATAGCATTTCGAGGCACTTCCTTTTCCTCCTCTATGGGCAGAAAGAAACTGCCTATCGTACAGACTGCCGCAAGAATTAAAATCTGCCACAAAACTTCCACCTTAATGTCAAAATCCCATCCATAAAATATGGAAATGTAAAGAGCCGTCACAAACAAAATTCCTGTAGCTATTTTTACAAATAGAGACACCATAAATTCCAGACGCTTTACTTTATTTTCCTTCATAGTCAACGCTCCTCTTTTTATACGCCTAGTTTTTCTTTCAAAGGGCCTACGTACTGTCTGGAAATAATCACTTTTTCCCCATTTTTCAGTCTCGCCTCATAACGTCCTCCAAAAGCCGGCGCCAGACTTTTGATTTGATTCAGATTTAAAATAGAAGATTTTGATACCCGTACAAAATCCTGGGCCGGCAGATCTTCCAGCAGTTCGTAAAGTTTTCGTTTGACTTGATAGACCTCTGATCTGCAATAGGCAAATACTTTTTGATCCACAGACTCAAAATAAAACACCTCATCTGGTTTTAGAAAAAACACTTCTCCTTCCCGATACACGGTAAGGTTCTCTCCTCCCTGCTTAAAGTGATTGATCAGCCTCATCAACTCTTCATCTAAAAGTCTGCATTTGATAATCACTTCTTCCTCTTCATTTGGTTCTGGCTCTACAATGGTCACTTTCATTTTAACGGTCTCCGATTTCTTTCTTTCTCTGAACAATCAGGATCAATATAAATGCTATTATACCACAACTAATTAAAAATCCGATCTGAAATGGAAAATCTGTCGCATTTTCTCCCATCTTTACCTGGATTCCCATATATTCTCTGTATTCTTCCGCCACTTTCTCTGGAAGTCCCTGAAAGGTATCTGCCAGCGCCTGCTCACAGCAAGTATCCCGCAGCAGAGAAGCTCCATGAAGAACCGGCAGATATTTCAAGACTGCTGCAACTTTCTCTGGAAGATATCCCATGGGCAGATAGATGGCCCCTAAAAATCCCACTAAAGTTCCGATTACTGTCGCCAGACCGGACCAGGCGCCGCTGCTCTTTACAAATAAGGCCAAAAGATACATAATAACTGCAAAAATACAGACGTTCAGTCCCATCAACAGTACTATTTTCCCCAATGCCATAAGACCTATCAGCTTTCCTCCTGTGGCTGTAATATAGCAAAGAGCTGCTCCAAGGGTCAGCAGACACAAAAACATGCCAACCAATACTGCAGAAGCCACATAAGAACAGGCAATGATACCGCGGCTGACCGGAGCAGAATACATACTTGCCAGCCTTCCTTCTGCTGCATCCGCCACTCTGGTTCCCACTACCGTTAAGGTTACCGTCACTGCATTGACCACCAAGATTCCTGCCAAAGTCCAGTACTGTACCAATTCCCTGGCATGAACTTCATCCCCTTTAACGTCCCGTACTCCGCCGTATTCCTGCAGCAGATAAACCACATTTTTTTCATTCATATCTCCCAGAAATACGCCCATCAGCATCAGGACAATCATCATTGCCAGCAAAGAAAAAAATACAGATCCCCGGTCCCGCAAAAACACCAGACAGTTTCGTTTTGTCAGATTTAAAAACTTTTTCATTTCCCTTCTCCCTCCTTATACATACTCTTTTCCGCTTCTGTCTCCTTCCCTCCCGTTACATTCAAAAATACGTCGTCCATCGTTCCCTGTATCACTTCAAACCCGTCGATCGCCTGCTGCAGTTCCTCCACCAAGGGAATGGCAGACAGCGTACTTTCAATTTTTACCAAAATCCGCTCTTCCTGCACCCAATAATTTCGTTTCCTTTTTTCCAGACTTTCCCGCAGGGTTCCTTCCAGTCCCTCTTTGGGAATCAACACCAGTTTATCCTTTGCATAAGTTTCCTTCAGGGAAAATGGGGTCCCGTATTCTACAAAATGTCCATGATCCATAATGCCGATATGATCTGCTTTCGCCGCTTCCTCCATGTAATGGGTGGTGAGAAATACCGTCATATTCATCTTTTTCTGTAAAGTCTGCACCGTCTCCCACACATTTTTTCTGGCCGCCGGGTCTAAACCTGTCGTGGGCTCATCCAAAAAAAGAATATCCGGCGTATGCATCAAAGCTCTTGCAATCTCACATCTTCGCTTCTGCCCTCCAGACAACTTTCCAAAAGGCCGCTTCAGCACATCCGCCAGATCCAGAATTTCCGTTACATATTTGAGATTTTTCTGTAATTTCCTACTGTCCTTTTCATAGAGGCTGCCCCGCAGCAAAAGATTTTCTTTTACTGTCAGCAATCGGTCCAGGCAATTATTCTGGCAGACCACCCCGATATGATTTTTTATTTTTTCATTTTCTTTTCCGAGTTCCAGTCCGTGAATCCATGCTTTTCCTTCTGTAGGTTCCTGCAAAGTACACAGCATGTTGATGGTGGTGGACTTCCCGGCGCCATTTACCCCCAAGAATCCAAACAGCTCTCCTTTTTCTACTGTAAAACTGATGTCATCCACTGCCTTCACTGCTCCATAGTATTTTTTTAAATGTTCTATTCTGATGGCCTCCTCCATATCTGCCTCCTTCTAGTGTTGTTTTTGTTTTACTTTATCAAAAAATATTTGGAATACAAGGGGATGACAGGCGACCTGCTGATAAACTGCGCTAAGATGTAAAAAAGAGAGACTGACAGGAAGCAGCGTTTCAAAACAATTTCAAAAATTCTTATCCCAAAAGGGCAAAACAATATGCCCCTAAGTTATTTTGGGAAACCAGCTTCCTAAAATAATTTAGAGGCATATTGTTAATATGGCATATGATATTACTTCACATTCTTTTTCTCTGATTCCGTTCCAGCTCCCTGAAACAGCAATTCCGCTGAAAAATAATTCTGCTGTACATAATCGTCTCCCAACAGTCGTTTATCCAGCGCTCGTTTCTGCTGCAGTTCCTCAAACTGTTCCTGCAATTGTTTCCTGCGTTCTACTCGTCGTTCCCAGAAGCTGTTTTCTGCTCTTTGGTGAAACAAACTTCCGCCTTTTCCATTCTGGTAGCCTGCATACCAGCTTTGTCCTGAATATTCTTCTTTTGTGGCGCCAAAATTATGAACCACATAACTTCCCCCAGCGATTCCAGCCCAAGGATTGTCAAAGCCAAAATCATACTTTAAGGTGTCCAGCACCCATTTCTCATAGTCTGGATCTTCTTTCATTGCCTGAAATCCCTCTTCAGAAATATGTACGGAGAAAGAGGAACTCATCTGAGAGGGACTGACAGGTATATTCGCTATCTTATCATAGATATACTGCTTATATTCCTCTAACGTCATTTCTCCATCTGAGACAATATCTACATCCATGATCCCATTGGTTTCCCCTGCGCCTGACAGCTCCTGGCTTTTTTGATCTATCTTTTCCGCAAAAGAAACCGTCTCTCTTTTTTTGTGGTCTGCTTCATAACTTTTCAAAAAATTGTGATAAGTTTTTGTCATATAATTTACATACATACTCTCATCCCCAAAAGTCATATTTATTGAAAAAAGCTGAATAATCATTGCCCTGCGCATTGTACTGATTAGAATAACTTTTGGCATTGGCCCTTGCATTATCTGCAACCCGTTCTCCCAGATAAGACACTCTCTTAGAAAATGTTCCAGAAGCGCCGAACAGACTTTCCAGACTTTCCCTGTCAGTTTTGTGCAGTTTCTCCTTATCCACACTTAAAGTTCCGTCTTTTCCAATGGTAATTCCTGCATTTTTCAATGCCTCACTGTTTTCAGAAGCTGCATCCTGCAGCATCTGACGGTAGTAATTATTTAAAGGAGAAGCTGTGTTTTTCAGAGATTTCAAAGTACTGTTGTAATTTTCCATCCATTGATCCAGATGCTTATAAATCTCCTCATTACTTCCGCTTTCTTTTGCTTTTGCAAAGATAGAATCAGCTCCCTCTGCCAAAAAGATCTGAGCGCTTTTTGCCAGCTCTTCTGCTGTCTTTTCCAATTTTTCATAATGGTTTTTCTTAGCCAGATTTGCCTCCTGGTTCTTTTCAAGACCATTCAAGCTGTTCTTTGATTTACTGCTGAGATAATCTGATAAGGCAAAGCTCACCGGCACGCCTGCTTTTCTAGCTGTCTGATTTAAGATCTGATCTGTAACTCTCATAAAAGCACCTCCACTATTTCTCTTTGATTTCTTTTTCCTGCAGCATTACAGTAACTTTAAATACATTCTCATTTATTTTGATATCCATCGTACCTAAGTAGCGTTCTGCAATCTCTTTCACATTTTTTAACCCAATTCCATGTTCTGAAAATCTGCTTTTTGCAAACTCTTCTTTTCTTCCAGGCAGCCGGCTCCCATCAGACTGGATTTCTAACTTCCTGCTGCATAGGATCTGCCGGTCTTCCTTCCACTGAAATACACCGTCAAAACTATTTTCCACCTCCAGAAAGAGAAAGTTCTGCTTCTGTTTCAGATTCAGGCAGATATACCGACGTCCCTGTTCCAGTCTCTCGCAGGCTTCTATGGCATTATCTAAAAGATTGTTTAGCAGAATCCCCATATCAAAAGCTGAGACGGTATCCTCTTTCTGATAATAAAACCTAGCCTGAAAGTCAATTCCTTCATGGACTGCCTTTCGGTATTTATCGTTGATGACCACATCTGTCACTGGATTCCCTGTCACAAACTTATCATCCAATGTCTCTATGGTTTCATCCAACTTCTCAATATAATTTTCCAATGCCTCATAATGCTCTCCCGCTGCCAGCCCTTTAATGTTCATCATATGATTTTTCATCTCGTGTCTGGCTTTACGAATACTTCCATAAAAATGTTCTGATTCCTGAAGCTTTTGTTCCATGGCTTTCATCTGCTGCTCTTTTACAAAATGTTTCTGCTGCTGTTCCAAAAGTTCCATATACCGCTGATAGATGGCAATGACAGAAATCTCTCCCAGATAGATCAGGACAGCCAAAACCGGAACTTTCCAGACCATTTCTCGCTTCACATCAAATAAAAGAAACACTTCCTGCTCTAACTTCACCATAGAAATATCTAAAATCATTCTGGCCAGCATTCCCCCTACCAGATTCAGAACAGACAAAAACAATACCTCCTGCCAATTCATGGCTATAGGTTCTTTTACAGCCTTTTTCACTCCCCCTATCATCAGCAGAAGTATCAGCATATAGGATAAAATCAAAATTCCCTGTCCCCACAGTATTCGTTGATACACCTGAGATAAATCATCCATAGATCGGATTTCTAATGCTTCCATCCATTTATCTATCCCATATTGATAGATACTGCTGGAAATCAAAAAACTCAGTCCATGAAAATTGAAAAACAGCAATAACACAAAAACAGCTTTTTCTCGATATTTCTTCTCCTTGACCGTTACATAGGCCAGGATCACCCCTGCGGAAACCACATATCTGATTCCAGAGGATAGGCCTGGCAGCACCCCGGCCAAGATATTTCCTGTCAATAAAATTCCTGCCAAAGCCACCCTTTTTTTCTCTCTTTTCCCTGGACAGAAAATATTCCATAATATCAAAAAACAGATGGTCTGAAAAGCCGCATGACAGCCTCCCATCCAATGGATGATAGATTCATATTCTGCCTGGCTCAATTATTTTTCCTCCGACATATATTCCAGATACGCTTTTACAAAATCCTGATACTTATATTTTGAGATCAGCACATTGTCGCCATTTGCCATACGAACTTCCGTCCGGCTGTATCGTTCCACATATTTCATATGGATCAGATATCCTTTGTGCACTCGGAAAAAGTTCTTTCCCAGTTCCTGTTCCAGTTGGCTGATTCTGTCGTAATATGCGATTTTTTCCTGTTCCAGACACAAAATTACTTTGCGGTTGCTGCTTTCCACATAATAAATATCATCCGCTGAAATATTTCTCGTGACAGTTCTGTTTCGCACAATCAGCTCTCTTTTCTCCCTTGGTTTCCCTGTGATCAGACGATGATATTCTTCTACTGCCTGGACAAAAACTTTCTCAAATTCCTGCTCCTTGACTGGCTTTATCAGAAATTGAAAAGCATTCACAGAAAATGCCTCTCCTATATATTCCGAATGTCCGGTGACAAAAATCAGTAAAGGGAGACTTCCCCACACCGCCTTTCCCTTCTGTTTTCTCTGATCTCTAAGCTGCTGGGCCGCATCCATGCCGCTTATATCCTTCATGGAAATATCCAGAAACAGCAAATCTATGGCCTCTTCTCCTTGTTCTTTCTGAAATTCCAGCAGCTCTCTGCCTGATGAAAATTCTGTAATTTTGCAAGTTACTTTCTGTCTCTCTATCATTCTTCGTATATAAACGCGTACATATTCCTCATCATCACAGATTGCTACGTTCAATTTCTTCCACCTCGCATGCCCATATCCTCCTGCCGGAATCTTTTGTCTGATCCTATCTATCTTATCGGCAGTATTCCCAAAAAATCTTTGAAAATGTAGTGACAGGACACAGAAATGTAGTGACTGGGGTGGGAGACAATCTTATAGAGAAATCCATATTGTTATTCACAGACAAATCTTCAGCTGTTTTTCATGAATAGTATAAAATTCACATTTCGAGTACCTGGGGAATCCTTTTCATGAATTTTATTTCATTTTTTTCAACCATGGCATATACTATAAGTAGGGAAATCCCTACTTTTCATATCTCAGGAGGTGACAGATATGCCAGTTAACACTTTTATTGACAATGCAAAAGTCATGGCAAAAGGACAGGTTACAATCCCAAAAGATGTCCGTGAAGTACTTGGCGTAACAAGCGGCGACCGGGTCTCATTTATTGTGGAAGGCAGTACTGTCCGTATCGTTAATTCTGCTGTCTATGCTATGCAAATGCTTCAAAGCGAAATGGCAGGAGAAGGGGAACGGACAAATCTCATGTCTGACGATGACGTCATAGCACTTGTAAAAGAATTAAGAAATGAAAGTGAAGATGTATGAGAGTTTTAATTGATACGAATGTCCTTATATCCGCAGCATTGAATCCGAATAGTGTCCCTTATCAGGCTTATGTAAAAGCAGATGTCCTAATCACTGGTGATAAAGATTTCTTAGAATCTTGTTTGAAACATCCAGTGATTATGACACCTGCTGAATTCTTAATTCACATATTTGATGATGGTATCCCAGGCTGAGGGACGTTCCAGCCCTAATTTCCAGTAAGCTGCCCCTGCCAGGTTATTTTCTTTCATTACTTTCAGTTTTTCCTCAAGAGAAACTTCATTCTCAATCCAGATCTTATAGGTCTTCCCTTCATTTTCATATTTCACCACAAACTGACCGTCTTCCTCTGACCAGGCCGGCTGCGCTCCATTGGAGGTATAGCGGTTCTCAATGGTCTCCATCCCTTCCTCCGTACAGGTAAAGGTATAAGGAAGATAATCCTCTGATGCAGACTCTACATCCTCTCCCGCTCCCTCTTTGGGGGTCAGCTCCCACACTCTAGAATAGAAGGGTACGCCTAGAATGGTCTGTTCCGCCGGAACTTCCTTTAATGTATTTTCCACTCCATCCCGCACAAATCCAATGGAGGATACAGATCCAATATCCTCAGAACCGCTGTAGTGTTCATCATAAGCCATAATAATCACATAATCTGCAAATACCGCCTGCTCTGCCCGATTATAAAAGGCAGTATAATCTGTGGGAACGTAATTGTCCACAGATAAAACCAGATGATTATTTTCACATTTCAAGGACAGCTCCCGGATAAACTGAACATAGGATTCTCCTGCTTCCGCACTCAATGCCTCAAAGTCCAAATTAATTCCATCCAGATCATACTCAATTGCTGCTGCAATGATCTGATTGGTCAAATAATCTCTGGTTGAGGTATGACTGAGCACATAGGTGGTATCCACATCCTGATTTTCCAGGTTGCTGATCAATCCCCACACTTCCACATTATTCTGATGACAATAATTGACATAATTTCTGCTGGCCAAAGAAAAAATATTTCCATTATTGTCATTCAAATAAAACCAAGTAGGAGAAATTACATTGATTCCTTTTGTGTCCTGAAGAACGCTTGCAATTCTTTCATTGCTTTCCTGGTTCCACACTTGATGCCAGCCTAAACTAATCGCCTCGTCTTTTAACAGATGAGAAAATTCCGGTTCCTCAAATTCCCGGCTTATGGTTTCCTTACGAACCTCGCCGAGCCTCTTATTTCTCAGATAGCCCATCATGCCATCTTCCGTACAGACTTTACTCCAGTTTTCCCCGCTCTCTAAAATCCTCACCTGACTTCCTTTGGGGACATCTGCTGCAATAGGACTTTTAATTCCGCCTTTTACGCGAATCTCCGTATCCTTTTTCACCTCTGCCTGCTGTATCTCTCCCCATTTGGCTGTGATCTGTATTCGATTGGGCGTATCATACATCGCAAAGTCAATATTCGTATACTTCTGTACAAAATCCAGGGCCAAATACATATTTTCCCCTTCTACTTTAACGATTACATAATCCACTGTTTCATTTTTCTTTGTAACCGTGTATTCTGTACTGCCTGCATTGACAGAAATCAAGTCAGAAGCTGTGGTATACCGCAGAATATTCTCATTGGCATCCCAGTAAAACCGTTGGTTCAGATACTTCTGCACCGTCTTATAATCCAGATATGCATGGCCGTCCCATCGCTTCCCCTGCTCCTCCAGCCGCTGGCCATCTAAGACAATGGCCAAGTCATCTTCACTTTGAATATTATAATAACGGTTCAGATCCACCCGTTCTTTACTTGGCGTATATTTTTTAATCACTGCAGAGATCACTGCGATAAAAAGTACAATGGTAATAAAAGCAATCGCAGCAATTACCGGAGAAACTCTGCTCTTTTTAGAATTCCTTCGTTTTCTCCTTCTGGAAGACTGCGGGCCGGGTCTGCCTCTCCTCTGAGGTCTCCTTGGCCTATAGTCCTCCCTTCTCTCATCATATTCCTCCCTCTCATTTTCATAGTCCTCTGTTTCCTGTTCATATTTTCCGGCCTTGTAGTCTTCCATTCCCTCTTCATACCCGCCGGTCCCATAGCCATCTGAACCTTCCGGTCTTCCTCTGTCCATCTCTGACATTTCATCCTCCTTATGTAGAAAACCCCTTATGTCTCAACACAAGGGGTTATTTTTAAATTTTACTTAATATCTGCAATGCATCTTCTTTTAACAGCAGTTCATAATGTTCATCAAAATATGCCCGGACTGCAGAAGAATATTTTTCCTGATGTGCATATTCTGCCAAGATATTACATACCTTGTTGAATTCCTCTGGCGTATGTTCACTTTTACTGATAATCAGATAATATTTCCGATTTAACTTGTTTTTATACAGCACATTACATCCATTATAAAACCCTTTGAGCACCCTTGCCAAACGATTGACTTCATCTAATTCATCAAATACAAACAATTTGGTAATGTCTACGATCAGCGGTTCTGCCTGCTCTTTTCTTCGGACGGTTTTTTCCAGCGGAACAAAATCCTTGTCACTGTCAGCTGTCTCTGCATTCTTGCTCTGTTCCTGCAGCTTGCGAAACAGATCTAAAATATCATCTGCTCCGGCCGTATCAAACACCTTATCACTCTCTTCTCCAGTATATTCATCCTTTACTTCATCCTCAGGATCTCCCGGAGCAAATTGAGAAAACCGTGTGTCTAATTCTTCTGGATATTCTACCTTTGTTATAATCAATATAATCGTATCCGCTGACAAAGGAATTGCTTCAATCATCAACGGGATGTCCTCTGCTTCAAACCCGCATTCGTAAGCTGCCTGCTGCATCATTTCCCGGAACAAAGACTTTACTTTCTCGGTTCCATATGCCAGTTCACTGATCTTCAGCTGCCGATCTGCCAGGTCTTCTCTGGTAAGTGTGCAGCGAATCTGGTTCTCATTTACTTTCTCAATTTTCATATAATCCCTTCCTTCTTCTAAACTGCTACATCAGGAATTCATGTTATGTTCAATAAAATATATATCAATGCAAAACAGATTATCTAACTTGGCACTATCAGGAAATCCTCTTGATTTACCTGCTTATAGTACTCAAAGTATATTACATCTTCTTATACTTCGTCAAGTCGTACTCCCCTGTATTTTCTAAAAAAAATATTAATTTTCTAAACATTTCCCAAAAAAGATTGCATTTGGTAATATTTGTATGCTATAACTAATGCAGAGATACCTGTTTTGGTTCAGGCAGAAAGGAGTTTCTTTTACAGAATACAAACAATATGGCAGAATTATTCCAGATTACCTTCTGTCATCTTTCAGGTCTTTTTCATTCACACATTTCAAAATCGTTTCTTAACATTGTGAATACAGATGCATTTCTTCGTTTCTATTACATCACACTTCCATAGTATGTGAAAATTCGATAAAATTAACCCAGAAACGCAATTATTTAAAAGTACTTTCATAGTATTTAAAACGCCTGTTTTCCAGACATTTCCCTGTTTTCTTGATCACGCAGAATTTTAAAATTATTTTTGTATTTTCAGTTACACGGGAATTTCTCTCTAGGTCGCTGATTCCGGGCCTTTACCCTTGCATTCTGCAAAAGCGTCCTAATTCCACAAGACCTGCTTATGATGGCTTTCGAGCCTGTTATGATTTTACAAAATTTTACGAAACTTGTTGGAAGATTCTGCAACAAAATATTATTACTGTGCTGGCAGTTCGGAATATCACGATTCCGCCTTTTTGGAAAAGAAAAAAGAACTTGGAATTTTCAATAAGATTCAGATATCAAAAATGTCAAAAACACCTTTCGGAAAATAATCTGGAGTTTTTCGAAAACCTTCTGTATGAAACAGCCCGTACATTGTTTCATACGTCTGTTATATCACGGAATACCTTCATCACTAGGAAGGAACAAAGGAGGGATTCTTCAGAGATTGTAAACTTGGTATAAGATGAGAATTCTTGTTCACGAATCATAAGATTATATTTGGGCAGAGTCTGTTTATTTATGGGCAAAACTGTCCTGAACAAAAGAAAAACAGGGCTGTTCAGTCAATCCCTATCATAAGATTGCTGTTCAGCCCCGTTCTTAGCCAGCCATATATGATCCAGATCAAAGAATCTTAATTACTGTGCCAAAAAGTCATTGATTTTATTTACTAATGCATCTGGCTCAATCCCATGTACCATGGCCGCTTCTGCAATGGTCTCCATTTGAGAAGAAGGGCAGCCAAGACAATGCATTCCAATTTCTAACAAAATTGGCGCAATATTTTCATCAATTTGAAGCAGCTCTCCAATCATCGTGTCTTTTGTTACCTGTGCCATCTCACATACCTCCTTACGCTTTCGTCTTTTGCACTGACTCAACAGTACACATATTTTTATATTATAATACCATTTTATCTATTATGCAATATTTTATGTGTAAAATACTCATACAAGTCCGGAGCTTTACGTTTGATAAAAACAGGACGAAATTCTTGATCCAGAAAACAGTGTTTTGTACTTCCTTGCGTGTGAAGCACCTGATGCTCTTTATCATAAATCTGATAAGAGACTGTGAATTTCAGACCGTTAAATTTCGTTATTTCCGTCTCGATCAATACGGTTTCTCCGAAATGTACCGCCTTCCGATACTGGCATTCCACTCCCAGCACCGGAATAAGAAAGCCTCTTGCCTCAATCTCAGCGTATGGAAAATGAGCCTGTTCCAGATAATCCAGACGCGCCTCCTCAAACCAGCGAATATAATTGGAATGATGTACAATCTGCATCATGTCTGTTTCATAATATTGTACTTTATGATAATAGGGTCTCATGTCTTCTGTCATATGTACTTTTTATAATAATGCCTCGTATAATTTCGTAATATCTTCTACGCTGGTTTCTTTTGGATTTCCTGGTCTGCAGGCATCATCATAAGCGGATTGTGCCAGGAACGGAATATCTTCCCGTTTTACGATCTCCTTTAAATCCTGTGGGATTCCAACATCCTGTGACAATTTCTTTACTGCGTCCACTGCCGCTTTTCGATATTCTTCCTGGGTCATAGAGTCTACGCCTTCTACTCCCATTGCCCGTGCAATTTCACGATACTTCTCGCCGGTAGCCTCTGCATTATATTCCATAACAGTTGGAAGAATAATAGCGTTTGCCACGCCATGAGGCGTATCATATAAAGCGCCTAGAGGATGTGCCATAGAATGAACGATTCCCAGTCCAACATTAGAAAATCCCATACCTGCCACATATTGTCCAAGAGCCATTCCTTCTCTTCCTTCCGGCGTATTGTCCACTGCGCCTCGAAGGCTCTTTGCAATAATCTCAATTGCCTTAATATGGAACATATCTGATAGTTCCCATGCTCCTGCTGTGATATATCCTTCAATTGCATGAGTCAAAGCATCCATACCTGTGGCTGCAGTCAATCCTTTCGGCATAGAAGCCATCATATCGGAATCTACAAATGCCACAACTGGAATGTCTTTGGGATCTACGCATACCATTTTACGATTTTTTGCTGCATCTGTAATTACATAGTTAATGGTTACTTCTGCTGCTGTTCCCGCTGTAGTAGGCACTGCAAAAATTGGGACAGATTTATTCTTAGTAGGTGCAACGCCTTCCAAGCTTACCACATCTGCAAAATCCGGATTATTGATAATAATGCCGATTGCCTTAGCCGTATCCATGGAAGAACCTCCTCCAATGGCAATCAAATAATCTGCTCCTGATTTCTTGTAAGCTTCTACACCTGTCTGAACATTTTCAATTGTTGGATTTGGCTTGATATCTGAATATAATTCATAAACCAAACCTGCTTCATCTAATACGTCCAACACTTTCTTTGTTACCCCAAATTTTACAAGATCTGGATCTGAACACACAAAAGCTTTCTGAAATCCTCTTCCTTTTGCCTCTCCTGCAATTTCCTGAATCGCACCTGATCCATGATATGATGTTTCATTTAATACAAATCTGTTTGCCATTTTCCTTCTCCTTTCTCTCGCCATACACCTTTGCTGCCGTAGTTTTCAACCAGATAATTGAGACTATGATATCTGTAATTACCCAGTTAGATTCTAGAATTTCATTTTGAAACTCATATTTATATTATCCATGAAATTCCTCAAAATTTCAATCATATTTTTCTGATTATTTCTGAATTTTTCTGAGAATCTTATCATTTCCTGTCTATGACTGCTGATTTTACATAAGAACTTTCTCCATACACATAAGTACCATCGTCATACACTGTGTACGGACATACTTTTACATAATACCGTTGACCCTTTTTTAGATTTTTTATAGTATTTACAGTCTCAGAAGAATCCATGGTTTTTACATCTTTCTGTAATTGTTCATCCATAGAATACTGAATTCTATATCCAATAGCATTTTCTTCTGGTTCACATTTTACAGTGAGTTGGCCAGCCTCAAAGCTATCCAGAGAGCGCAGAATTCCTTTCGACAACTTTATTTCTTTTTCCGCCTGAATCCGAAAAGAAAACCGACATTCCTGCCACTTCCATTTTCCTTCATTCCCTAGTTCCAGATAATAAGTCCCTGAAGGAAATGTCCGGGACAACTGCGCCGAAGATCTTCCTGCAAAAATATTCCTGTCGAAAATCAAGTCCTCTCCCCGCATCGCTTCTTTTCCCAATTCATCGAAAATCCTTCCTTTGCAGATTCCCTTCCTACAGGTCAGATACAACGTAACATGGGATTTTTCTGAAACTGTAAAACGAAAATACCTTTTATCTCCCTGGTCTATGATTCTCCCCTCATAAATTTCTCCCACCTCATAATTTTCTGCTTCCTCTGTCATAGCGGCATTTACTTTTCCGCTTTGAAATAAAAACATAGAACAAAGGCACAATAATAACATTAGTAAATTATCTGCTGTCTTCTTCCACATATCTGTCCACCCTGCCTCACTCCTGCCATTATCCTTTTATAAATGTCTTTTTTCTCCATATTTCTCTTATTATCATTTCTTATCATATAATAACATTTTAAAATAGATGTTTCAAGGAATTATAACATCTTTACATAGAATATTTTCAAATTTTCGTCATTTATAATATGTGTATAGACAGGAGAGGAGTATCATTATGGATGAATTTGTCAGAAATCGAATCACACAGCTTCGAATCAAAAAGGGAATTTCAGAATATCAAATGAGTTATGATCTTGGTCACAGCAGAGGATATATCAATAATATTTCTTCCGGCAAATCTCTTCCTTCTTTAAATGAATTTTTTTCTATATGCGAATATCTTCAGATCACTCCCGGAGAATTTTTTGATCAACAGCAGCAAAACCCTGAACTGGTTAACAAAGCTCTCTCAAAATTCAAGTTGTTAAATGACAGCGACATGATCTTGGTCTTAAGTTTTTTGAATCGTCTGTGTGAGGAATCCTGAAAATACTTTCATACAATAGCACTTTCTGTTTTAGAACAAATAAAAATAGCGATAAACATTGAACGTATCAACTTTACCGCTATTGTAAGGGAATGAGACATCGGGGATTCGAACCCCGGACAACTTGATTAAAAGTCAAGTGCTCTACCAACTGAGCTAATATCCCATATTTTTATTCAATTTAAACTTGTCCATATATTTATGAACGTATTATATACTATCGAATGCCCAGTTCCGGAATCGAACCAGAGACACGAGGATTTTCAGTCCTCTGCTCTACCAACTGAGCTAACTGGGCAAATAAAAATTGCGGGGACAGGATTTGAACCTGTGACCTTCGGGTTATGAGCCCGACGAGCTTCCAGACTGCTCCACCCCGCGCCAATAAGAATAATGTCAAATTTTTTATTATTCTAATGGATGGAGAAGGATTCGAACCTTCGAAGGCGTTGCCAACACATTTACAGTCGGCCCCCTTTGGCCACTCGGGAATCCATCCATAATGAAAATATTTATTTTCAAAGAGCCGATGCTCGGACTCGAACCGATACCCTGCAGATTACAAATCAGCTGCTCTGCCAATAGAGC
>JAAWBG010000143.1 GCA_022792535.1 Lachnospiraceae bacterium | reverse complement strand
TCACGCCCATATCATGCTGACTATGCGCCCATTGGATAAAGAAGGACAATGGCAGGGAAAAGCCACAACAGCCTATCTCTGTCGGAAAGATAACACAGAGAAATCAATCCCGGCATCTGAAATCAAGCAGGCAGAAGCAGACGGATGGCAGAAACAATATCAATATAAAGTTGGCAAGAAAAAGGTCTGGCTGACAAAAGAGGAAGGCGAGAAGAAAGGGCTGAACCGTGTTTCTAAACAACCAAAATCTGAGAAAATACAGAACCCGATCACAACAGAATGGAACAGCAAGGATACCCTCTTCCGGTGGAGAAAATCATGGGCAGACATGTGCAATGAATCCCTAAAAAGGAACGGCATAGACGAACAGATCACCCACCTTTCTTATGAAGCCCAGGGAGTGGGTAAAGTTGCTACTGCCCACATGGGAGTGGCAGCTACCTATGCAGAGAAGCGAGGGATCCGGACAGAACTGGGAGACCTAAACCGCCGGATACAATCGGACAATGCTTTCTTAGAAAAATTCGAGAAGCAGATCAAGGAATTGGAGCAAAAGGAAACCGAACGGCTGAACCAGACCGCCGCCCGTCTGGAAAGTTTACGGTCAAAGTACATAGCGGCCACCTACCAGCAGCTTTGCCTTGCCATGCGGATGGCTCAGGAAGAAAGCAGCATTGATACCCAATTACAAACAACCCTGGCCCTGGCGAGAACGGCGGAACAGATCATGAAAGCGGCGGAATCTTTGGAGAAATCCTTATCCATATATCAGGAGCAGAAAAAGAAACTGAACCCGGTTCAGGTACAGAAACGAAAAGAATTAGAGGGTACGATCATCAGCACGGAACAGCAGATCCAGAACCTAAAAAACAAATTGGACGGTATCCAGGAACAGCAAAAGCAGGTTAAAAAGGTTCTGGTATCTTCTCCCGAAATCATAGAACAGAAAAAGAAACAGATCCAGCGGTTAAAGGAAATCCGGTCAGAAACTTATCAGGAATTTTATTCTTTGGTAAAAGAAAACAGCAAGAACATGACACAGCTCCGGGAGTTAATCAGAAGCAGACGGAATGGATATGATAATCATTTAAAAGAGAAATTGAAGGAACATTATGCCGCTGACTTCAAAGAAAAAGTGCTGGAGCAGGCCAGGGCAAAGGCACCAGAGGTCACAGAAACGGATGCAGCCGGAATACAGAAAAGAGTTTCCCATAAAAGATAAAAAGAGATTTAAAGTTTTTATGTATAAAGTAAAGGTTATTCCGCCATCCAAGTTTTGAGGGAGCAAGCAAGCCACCTCCCTCTTTGCGGCCATGGATAATGTGGATAACGGAAGGACCTGTTACCCACATTACCCACAACCGCAAATTCACCCTCCGGCCTTAAAAACTTCTTTCTTTACGGATAAAAGCAAAAACTTTTATAATCTTAAAATCTAAAAACATAATCATCAAAACTCCCAGACTTAAAAGCAAAAATTTAAAAGCAATAAAACAGATTTAACAGACCTTGAAAAAACTGCACAGACCG
>JAAWBG010000142.1 GCA_022792535.1 Lachnospiraceae bacterium | reverse complement strand
TTGTCGAAAAAAAGTAAGGGAGATGTGAATGTTAGATACAAGAGGCGGAACAATACAATGTTCTGAAAATGGGGTGAAAAAAGCGAAACTATCTGTAGGGAAAACTTTAGTACTCGGAATTATGGCAGGCTTTTTTATTGCTATTGCAGGAAATGTAGCAATGCTGATTTCTTTGTCAGTAAATAATACAGTCGTTTCAAAATTGATAGAGGCTGCTGTTTTTCCATTAGGTTTAATATTAGTTGTTTATAATGGAGCAGAATTGTTTACAGGAAATAATTTGATGATTATTTCAGTGTATGAGAAGAAAATAAAAATAAGAGAACTGTTTAAAAACTGGATTGTGGTTTATTTTGGAAATTTAATAGGGACATTGTTTGTGGCTGCAATGTTTGCATTAGGAGATGTTTATTCCCGTTTTGAACATAGTTATGCCGAGAGAATTATATCAACAGCAGTCAGCAAGTGCCAGATGAGCTTTGACACAGCATTCTTTAAAGCGTTGGTTTGTAATATTTTAGTATGCTTTGCAGTTATGCTGTCTACGATGATAGAAAATAATTTAGGAAGAATCATAGGAATGTTCTTTCCGGTAATGATATTTGTATTTTGCGGATTAGAGCATAGTATTGCAAACATGAGTTATATTAGTGGTGGATTATTTGCCGATATGGCATATGGAAACATGGGTGTTAATACAACAGGTTTAACATGGTATAATTTTTTTGCTGGTAATTTGCTTCCGGTTACATTAGGAAATGTTGTAGGAGGTATAACAGTAGGAAGTACTTACTGGTATATCAGCAGATTGGAAACAAATAAGGTGTGAAATAAGAAAAGAGACATAGAAAAATAGGAAAATATTATTATGTTGACATATTTTTAATATAATAGTAGTATTGTTTTGTGAAAAAATATTTTCTCTTATTCAGAGTGGTGGAGGTACAAGGACCGATGAAACCACGGCAACCCCGACATAGTCAGGAAGGTGCCAACCTGAGCAGATGAAAGTCTGACCAATAAGAGGATTTGAATACCTTGATTTCAAGTCCACTGCATTGCAGTGGCTTTTTCATTTTATTTTTGCAGGCAGTGTGGATGATATTTAGGCAAACATGGATATTTGTCTGGAAAAACAAAGTGCAGAAAAGATAAAAGAGAAATATTTTAAAATCATTAAAAGCACAATAGAGAGGAAAATAGCATGGAGAAAAAATTATTTACATCAGAATCAGTAACCGAAGGACATCCGGATAAAATCTGTGATCAGATATCCGATGCAATATTAGATGAATTAATGAGACAGGATCCAATGAGCCGTGTAGCTTGTGAGACAAGTATTACTACAGGGCTTGTGTTGGTTATGGGAGAGATTACAACA
>JAAWBG010000070.1 GCA_022792535.1 Lachnospiraceae bacterium | reverse complement strand
GGCGTCACTCTGGCAGAGTATATCCGAAGAAGAAAAATGTCTTTAGCGGCAGTAGACTTGCAGAGCGGGGAAGAACGGATTATTGATGTTGCAGAGAAGTATGGCTATCGTTCCCCGACGGCATTTAACAGGGCGTTCCAGTCCTTTCACGGGATAGCTCCCTCGTCCGTGAAAGACGAGGGCGTATCTGTGAAATCTTTTTCCCCCATTGTCTTTAAAATTGCTGTGAAAGGAGCGGTAGAAATGAATTATAGAATTGAAACAAAGGAAACATTTCGTATCATCGGCGTATCTGCACCCCTTAATAAGGAAATTGAAAATAACTTTATGGTTGTGCCTAAGATGTGGCAGGAGGCGTCTGTAAATGGGACAATACAGAAATTGACGGGAATGATGGATAAGCTGCCAATGGGACTTTTAGGGGTGAGCGTTTGCAATGATGAAGAACAATGGAAATATTTTATTGCCGTTTCCAGTACAAAACAAGGGGATGAGTTTGAAGAATATATGGTGCCGGCATCTACTTGGGCAATCTTTTCTGGAACAGGGACCAATCAGTCCATTCAGGAATTGGAGCAGAGGATTGTAACAGAGTGGCTTCCTACCTCAGGATACGAATATGCCAACGCCCCTGATATTGAGGTTTACTTAAATCCAGATCCACAGAACGCACAATATGAGGTATGGATACCTGTGGTAAAAAAAGCATAAGGGAGGGACTTATGGACGAGAAGTTTAATATGTTTATGGAAACGGTTGACGAGGGTTTCCGCAGTTTTGTAAATCAAATCAACGAATATCTGATCGAAAAGGGCTGTAAGTGCGACATAAAACTACAAAAAAGCGGATATATTGTGTCTTATGTGTTAAACAGCAACAAAAGGACTTTGGCAACATTTGTATCCCGAAAAACGGGGATGAAGCTTCGCATTTATCCTGAACATATACAAGAATACCAGAGTTTTCTTGACACATTGCCTGAAAAGATAAAAAGAGAAATCAAGAAAGCCTCCATCTGCAAACGACTTGTCAATCCCAATGACTGCAATCCGAAATGTGTGATGGGATATACCTTTTCGTTGGATGGAGAACAGTATCAGAAATGCCGTTATATGGCCTTTCAGCCTACATTGAGTGAGGAAAACAATCCGTACATTAAGGAATTTTTAGAGAAAGAATTGCAGGCAGTAAAGTTTGATTGATGCAGAGGATTTATTGAAAAAAACATTGAAAAAAACATTAAAAAATGGTTAGATGTTATAAGACAGACAGTTTGAGAAAGGGTTAGAAAAGGATGGAGAAAAAGTTTATATTTAGAGATATCCAACAAAGGGAAGCAAAGCAGGCCGCATCCATTGAACAGATTTGTTTTCCGCCCAATGAGGCATGTTCTGAGCAGAATATGATCGAACGGATTGCAGCCGCACAAGAATTATTTTTCGTGGCGGTAGATCAGGAGACAGGAAAGATAGCGGGATTTTTGAATGGAATTGCCACAGAGGAATGCTGCTTTCGGGATGAGTTTTTTACAGACGCCAGTCTCCATAACCCAGAAGGCAAAAATATTATGCTGCTTGGTCTGGATGTATTACCCCAATACCGCAGGCAAGGACTTGGCAGAGAACTGGTAGAGCGGTATCTGAGGAGAGAAGGGGAAAAGTGCAGAAGGGAGGTTTTTCTTACTTGTCTAAAATCAAAAGTGGAGATGTATCAAAAATTTGGTTTTAAAGATCACGGAATTGCCAATTCAACCTGGGGCGGCGAAGAATGGCATGAAATGAGTTATGTCATAGAACTTCCTGTATAAAGAACGTCTTCCCTTACGGTGGTTATAGGAGGAACAGATGAATTCTAGAAAACACATGATTTTGATAAAAGGCGAGATAAAGACGTCAGAAATCAGATACTGTCGTTACAATCCTGAGATACAAAAAATGGAGGTGGAATTTACCAATGGTAAGAAATACCCTTATGGATATACAAGCGTGGAATGGCTAAAAGAACCAAAGGTTTTAAATCCCAATCTGTATCGGATCAGCAAAGAGAGGCGGGAGCTTTTTGATATAGAGGCGATCTATGTTTTCCAGGGGGCTTGTGATATTTATTGGCATATTTGTTTTGGAGATGGCAGGGAGAGAGATTATTCTCAAAAAGAATTAGGGATTGTTGCTTCCTGCCTTAATCAGAAACAGACCTGTGATGTATTTGCGTATATCCAGCAGATTGCAAAGTTAAGCGATCTTAAAAATGAGAAGACGGGAGAAAAAATTCTTGCCCGGAAATTTGATCAGATATCTTTTGTAGGGGATGACACTGCATTGGCAAAGTATTTAAAACCTCATACGTTACAGCGGCATGGAACGGGGCGGGAGTTTGTTCCTATCTTCCCCTTTGGATGTAACAACAGCCAGTATAAGGCGGTTAAAAACGCTATGGAGAATCAGATCAGCGTCATTCAGGGACCTCCCGGAACCGGAAAGACTCAGACAATCCTGAACATTATTGCAAATATATTGATGCAGGGAAAGACGGTTCAGATTGTCTCTAATAATAATTCAGCCACAGAAAACGTATATGAAAAATTGTCATCGTCAAAATACAATCTTGGCTTTATTGTGGCAGCGCTAGGCAGTGCAAAAAATAAAATGGCATTTTTGGAACAGCAGGAGATGAATTATCCCAATTTTAAATCCTGGAAATCAGAAGAAGATCCAGACATTCTGCGGGAAAATATTTCTGTCAAATCTATACAGCTAAAAGAGGTTTTTGACAAGCAGGAGAGGCTTGCGTCTTTGAAGCAGGAACAGGCGCGGCTGACGACAGAGATGGAATATTTTGATCAATATGCAGAGGCGGCAGAAGCAGATGCCGATGGTATGAAGTGCAAAAAGACCCTTTCTTCTGAGCAGTGGATGGAGATATGGCAGGAATGTCAGTTTACATCTGAGGAAAAGCAGAAAATAGGAATTTTCTTTCGGGCAAAAGCATTTTTTAGTTATGGAATTACAGACCTTAGTTTTTACAGACAGGATACTGCAAAAATAATCGCCCTGTTTCAGGCTATGTATTATCGAACGAGACAAATGGAACTGACAGAGGAAATAGAAGAAATAGAAAAATATTTAGACAGTATGGACGAGAATCTGCTGGATGATTTATGCGGTCAGTCGATGGTTCTTCTGAAAGACTGCCTGGCAAGGAAATATGAAAGAAGAGGAACCCGCAGGATTTTTGATGAAAATGATCTGTGGAGGGAACCTTATGAGGTGCTGAGAGAATATCCAGTTATATTAAGCACCACATTTTCATCCCGCAGCAGTTTGCACGCAGATGCGATATACGATTATCTTATTATGGACGAGGCGTCGCAGGTGGACGTTGCGACTGGTGCACTGGCATTGTCTTGTGCAAGAAATGCTGTGATTGTAGGAGATACGAAGCAGCTTCCCAATGTGGTGACAGAAGATGTCAGAGAAAAGGCAAAAGCAGTCTTTGACAGTTTTCATATCCATGAAGGGTATCAATTTACCAAAAGTTTTCTGCAGTCGGTATTAGATGTTATGCCAGGTGTGGCCCAGACATTGCTGCGGGAACATTACAGATGCCATCCTAAGATTATTGATTTTTGCAACCAGAAATTCTACCGAGGAGAATTAATCATAATGACGAAGGATCAAGGGGAAGAAGACGTTTTGGCAGTGGTGAAGACAGTGCCTGGAAATCATATGCGGGATCACTATAGTCAGAGGCAGATTGATGTGATCAAAGAGGAGATTCTCCCCAAATATGTCAGAGATCCAGAGGAGACAGGAATTATAGCGCCTTATAAAAATCAAGTGGAAGCCCTGGAAAGAGAAATTGGTGAAATGGATATCGCAACAGTACATAAGTTTCAGGGGAAAGAGAAAGATATGATTATCATATCAACGGTGGATGACGAGATCTCAGATTTTGCAGATGATCCTTATTTAATCAATGTTGCAGTTTCAAGGGCCAAAAAGAGACTGATCCTGGTGGTTACAGGAAACACGCAGGTGAGAGAACGGAATATAACGGATCTAATAGATTATATCCAATACCATAATTTTGAGGTGGCTGACAGCGAAGTCTATTCTATCTTTGATTACTTATACAAACAGTATGCAGAGCAGAGAAAAACTTATCTTCGAAAACATAAAAAGATTTCGGAATATGATTCAGAAAATCTCATGTATTCTTTGCTTGAAGAGATTCTTTCTGAGGACAAGTACAGCAGTCTGGACGTTGTCTGTCATTTTCCAATGAATCTGCTGATTAAAAATCTAGAATTGTTGGAGGAAGAGGAATGCCAGTATGTAAAGAACCCGGCTGCTCATGTGGATTTTCTGCTGTACAACAGAATCAGTAAAAAGCCTGTGCTGGCAATTGAAGTTGACGGATATGAGTATCACAGAAAAGACACCCTTCAGGCGTCTCGTGATAAGCGGAAGGATCATATTTTAGAGTTATACGGGATTTCGCTGTTACGGTTTCAGACGAATGGAAGCGGAGAGAAAGAGAAAATTTTGGAGGTGCTGGAAAAATTAGCGTGATTTGAGACAAAATTAACATAATAAGAATGATAATATAATTGGTATAATGAAATATAATAAGTAATTGTACATGAAATTTTGAGCATTAGGCAGTTTCACAATTACTGAAATGAAATATAATGAAAAAAAGGAGGTGGGCGGAATGACAATACTCAGGGATCTGTCTATATTTTGGGGCATGTTTCATGTGCTTTTTCTTTTTGTCATGTTGTTCCGGTCACGTTTTACTCCAAGGAAATCCATATTGGCGGTAGTGATCGGCATGGGTACGCTGATGATATTGAATGGAGCAGGCTTGGTAATCTATGGCATTGACGCACTGTCGAAGGCATTCCTGATTACCTGTTCGATTCCAAGTTTTATCTTTTTTTATGTAATGAGCGAAGATAAGAGGTTTCGGTTTCTGTTTACATTCTGCCTGGCAGATACCACCTGCCTGTGGATTATGGCGGTTACAAACCTGCTGGATTACTATCTGGGAGGCGGGCAGTATATTGTGATGCTGATCAGCAGGCTGATTGCTTACCCTTTGATAGAATATTTAGTGTGGCGTTATTTAAGGAAACCTTATCTGGAATTGCAGAAGGCAGTAGAGAGGGGATGGGGTATCTTTGCAGGAATGACCATGCTGTATTATATTCTGCTTGTGGTGGTGGTACAGTTTCCCACGAATATTGTGGAGCGGCCGGAAGATATGTTTCTCTGTGTGCTGGTGCTCCTTTTGATGGTATTTAATTATGCCACTATATTTTTGTCTCTTTATCGGCAGCTGTTACTTTACCAAAAACAGCAGAGTGAGTACATGCTTCAGGGAGAAAAGGGAAAGCTGGAGGCTCAATTGGATAACCAGCAGCGGATACGTAAGATGAAGCATGACATGAAAGGACATACGATCACACTATCAGGACTGCTTGCAGCAGGGAAAATGAAAGAGATGACGGAATATCTGAAAGGGATGGAAAAGGAAATAGATGCGTCGGTAGGGCAGTTATGTGCGAATCCGTATCTGAACGCAGTATTTTCTTATTATTATCAGAAATTTCAGGAGATAGGAGCTGGCTGCAAACTGGATATTCAGGTGGGAGAGGAGGAACTGCCCCATATGGAGCTGTGCCAGATACTTTCCAACAGCCTGGAAAATGCTTTTGATGCTGTCAGGGAGCTTGAACCAAAGAAGCGGAAAGTCTCTGTGCAGATGAAGTACAACAGGGATTATCTGATTATGCGGATCAAAAATTGCTGTAAAGATAGTTTATGTGTAGAGAAAGGAACCGTACCGGCTACAGACAAAGAAGGGCATGATCACGGTTTTGGGCTTTTGACGATACAAGAAGCGGCAGAACTTTTAAAGGGAGAGATGTTATGCTATACAAAAGATAGGGAGTTTGTATTGGACGTGATGCTGTCCTGTGATTCTTTTCAGAAAAATAAAAGAGAAACAGACCTTAAGTTTATGGAAATCTGAGAGAACCTTTCAGCCGTATGATTCCTCTTGAGATTCCTCCGGTTCTCCTGTGACGGAGACTTCTGTATTCTCTGCATTTTCCGCATTTCCAACAGCTGACTGTAGATTTCTCTGAAAAAAGCTGTCATCTTTTGACTGTTTCTTTTCTCTGGGCTGATTTAGCATAAGTTGAAGATCGCTGCACATTTGACGTTCCAATGCTTCTTTCCTATGAAGCTGATGATGCAGGGTATCCATTCGCTGGTGGTCTTCTGAGGCAAATTCTCCAGACAAGGATTCCCTTTTTTCTGCTGTTAAAAAGTTTAGTTCTTGACGCTCAGATTCCTGATCCAGGAAGCCAAAGGCGTCTTTTAAGGTTTGATGTCCATTTTTCTGGATGATCTCTTTCATGTATTTAAGAAAATGGGCGCTTTTTTTACTGTCTGAGATGTCGTAAAAAAGAGCCTGGCTGCGAAAGGGGACTTCGGATGCGAACAAAGTCTGCTTTCCTCTGCGGCTGATCTTTTTCATCGAAACAGGATTCAGATGTTTTTCTTTTTCTGTGTGCAGCGGCGTGCCGGGAGCTTCCAAGGCTTCTAAGACAAATCCTTTTCTGTCAGATCCAGACTTTTTCCTGTCTGCTTTTTCTTTTTCCAGATAGTGCAGTCTTCCATAGGAATTTTTTAGGCCGTAAAATTCCTGCTTTTTCTGAGATTTTCTGTCTTTCTCTTTTTCTGTATTTTCCGTGGTTTTTGATTTCTGAAGTTCTCTGTGGAGAATGGCTTGTCCAGATTCCCAACGGGATTTTTTTTGTTCTTCTCTAAAATAAGTGCCCATATGCTCCATACTCCTTGCGGCTTAATTTTTTGCCGCTTTTTTCAAATTCGTGGCCGAGTCCTTTTAAGATCTCTTCCATGGTCAGTAATGGTTCCTGTGATTCCGCAGCCAAAAAGCTGGCGTAGATTAGAGTGTTTTTGATCATGCTGCCAGACAGTTCGAACTGCTCGGCCAAAAAAGAAAAATCAATTTCATCCGATACAGGAAGTTTGGCAGGAATCATAGAGCGCCACATTGTAAGGCGCAGGCTGGCGTCAGGCAGCGGAAAGTCAATGACATCGCTGACCCGCCGCCGAAAGGCGCCGTCAAAATTCTGAAGATAATTAGTGGCGAGAATACTGATGCCTTCATATTCCTCCATTTTCTGCAGGAGAAAAGCAATCTCCATATTGCTGTATTTGTCGTTGGATTCTTTGATCTCTGTCCGCTTGGAAAAAAGTATGTCGGCCTCGTCAAAAAAGAGAATGGCCATGCTTTTTTCGGCCTCGCCGAAGATGCGGTTTAGTTTTTTTTCTGTTTCCCCGATGTATTTATCTACCACTGCAGGCAGCTCTACCCGGTAAAGTTCCATGCCCAGTTCCCCTGCCATTACTTGAGCGGCCATTGTCTTTCCGGTGCCGGGCGGCCCCGCGAAGATCATGGATACTCCGTTGCCATAGGCAGATTTTTCTAAAAATCCCCAGGTCTCATAAACAAGTTTCCGGTTGCGGATCCGCTGGATGATATGGGACAGTTTTTCTTTTGTGGAGTCAGGAAGGATCAGGTCCCTCATCTGGTAGAAAACCTGAATCTTTTTGGCATATTGATCCAGAGAGTGGGAAGATGCCTCTAAGACAGCTTTTCTAAGGTGCGTATCGGTTATGCCTTCTGCTCCCTCACTAAACCCATAAGATTTGGCCAATTCCAGAATATCTTGCATTCTGCCGGGAAGGAAGTTGTATCTATTTAAAAAATCCATTCGAGTCTGTTCAGATTCCCAGTGATAAGAAAGGGTAAGCTGCTCAAACAGTTCTTTGTCTTTCAGTACGTCATGAGGACAGATAGAAAAGGGCAGATATTGTCTTTGACTTGAGATGAAGTCAGGCAGATTTGGGCGGGACCCTAAGAGAAATAAGGTCTCTTCCTGGTTCAGCCAGTACAAAAGAGGAGACAGATCTTCTTCCTCTTGGGAAAGTTCAATAACAAACATAGCATGGTGTAAGAGACATGATCTTTGCATGTCACGAAGCTGAGGTTCTGTCTGTAGTTTTTCATAAGATATCACGGCCAGATTCATCTGAAGCTTGCGGGCTAGGTAAGCGTAATTCAGCTTTCGGCCGCTGCCTTTGGGTCCTTCCAGATACACCAGCTTTGGACCAGGAATTTCTGTGAGGCAGGTATGAATTTGTTCATAGAGGCGAATATTTTTTCCCAGAGCAGGCAGGGAGTCTTCGCGCAGATCGTACCAGTCCATACCGGGAATCTGTTGGATTCCCGGCAGATTTCCCTGAAGGAAAAGAAAGATCTGAGAGGGAATCTGAAGATGAAACTTTGTCTCCTCGGTATCTGTAACTCTTTCTAACAAAAGAGGATTGGATTGGTAAAAAAGTCTTGTTCCGGGAAAATCCCCTTCTTCTCTGGGCCAGAATTGTTTCCAGAGGGCAAAGGTGAAAGGTTCTCCTTTTTGCTGGGTATACAGGGCTGCGGCCAGAAGCATCATATCTTCCCATTCCAAACGGGCGGCCAGAGAGATATATAAAAATGGAGAAAATACCTCCTGTTCTGCACTTTGTACTGCTTTGTACAGCAAAGTGAAAAAAGATTCTTTGGGATGAAAGGAAGTCTGTTGTTTCCATACACAATCCCCCCAAAAGAGAAGATCCTCCCAAAATTCCTGATAAGTGTGGTATATGCTCATAAAATCTCCTTTACAGGTCTGATCCGTCTACAATTTCTTTGAAGGTTTTTGTAAAATTCAGTTCTAAATCTTCCTGGTATAATTTTTGCGTCCGGTCATACTGTTGTTTTGCCTGGGATTGTCTACCGCTTTGATAGAGGCATAAAATGAGCTGCGATACAACCTCTTCATTATAAGGATCGGCCTCTAAGATTCTCTGGAGAAAGGGAAGGGCAGATTCCGGCAGATTTTGAGCAGTACGCTTGGCGGCGCCAGCTTTTAGAATGTTAAAATATTCATTTTCCAGTTCTTTAGCCATTCCATAAGACCAGAGATAGCCGCTGTTCCCCATGTAATTTCCAGAATAGAGCTGCATGATCTGCTCTGGATGTTCTTCCCAGGCTTTTGGGTTTTTGAAAAAGGCGAGAAGTTCTTTTAAGTCTGAATCTACAAGCTGCATATTCAGAGAATATTTTTTGTCTTCATAGGAGATTAAATCTTCTAATCCCTCTTGTACAAAGGACTGCCGGATGCTGTAAAGGGTGGTGTGAAACAAGGCAATGGCGCTTTTGATTCCGGCTTCCGGCCATAAAAGTTCGATTAAAACTTCTTTGGAAACGCCTTTTCCCTGAAGATGAAACAGATAGGCAAACAATTCTCGTGCCTTTTTCGTTCTCCATTTCATCTCTTTTCCTTCAGAATCAGGGAGAAATACACAGAAACAGTCCATACATTGGATCTTGATTTTTCCAGATGTTTTCTGATGAAAGGAACTGGTTTCCGGCTGCCTGGCAATGAGATAGCGGGGGCTGCTGGTATTTTGGTGAATGGAGCGGATCTCCTTTAAAATCTGCTGGTGTTTTGGGATAAATCCCAGATGATTGATGTGGTTTTGGAATAAAAATGCAGTTCCTGTTCGAGACTGTTCCACTGCTTTTCGATAATCTCCTTCTTCCCAGGACAGTACAGCCAGCATTTCCCAAGCGGCGGCAGTCTGTAAAGTTTCGTGTTCTGAACTTTGGATCATTTCTTTGGCAATTTTTCGGACAGACTGGTAGTCTTCGGACAGATATGCAGTTTTCATCTGTTGGGCAAGAATGCAGTTTCCCAGAAGAAATCCCTCTGGAATATGTTCTGTTCGAATTTGATAAACAGTAAGAATTTCTTCCGGTTTTTGGGTCAGAATTGTGAGAATCTGCCGGGCGGCAGACAAAAAATTGGTTTCTCCAAAGGGACCGCCGGATTTGGAATGGTCAGAGAGCAGTACAAGGGCTTCTTTTAATTGATGAAAGCAGCATTTGATCTTTACCTGTTCGATACGGACTGCTTCTCTGATCTCATTCCGCTGTGGATTCTGGTTTTCAAGGGCCTGGGTCAAAAGTTTTTCTGCTTCCAGCAGACAGCCTGCCTTTCGCTTGGCTGCAGCGGCAAAGAGCAGGACTTTTTGGTAATCCAGCAGACGTCCTTTTTCATAGAATTCTTTTTTTGCTTCTTCTATCTGCTGATGGGCTTCTGGAATGTTTCCAAGAGCCATCAGATATTTTCCGTAGATAAATTTTGTCTTTGGAGTTAATTCGCAATGGTTTGCAGCAAGAAAAGCAAACCAGCGTTCCAAAGTAGCGTAGAGCCGGTCTTCTAACATGGAGTCGCCGGAAACTTCAATTACAGTCTGGAGAATATGGGCAGACTTGCCCTGGCAGGCGTATTCTGCTGCCTGAATCTTATCGTTGGTTTTCAAAAGAAAACAGGCGGCGGTTTGAAGAGATTCCTGCTGTTCCTCCAGAGGCGTCTGTGATAGGAGAAAGCGCCGGAAAATGGAATGATACCGGTACAAACTGCTGATGTCGCCTAAAGTCTGAACAAATAATTTTTCATTTGCCAGATAACGCAGCATACTTTCTGAATTGTGGATACCCACGATCTTATTACAGATGGAGGGCGTCATATAATCCAAAACAGCGGTTTTTTTCAAAAATGTCTGAATATCAAAAGGAAGCATTTTGTATACTCGTGTCATAAAGTAGTCGGAGATTTCCAGATTTTCGCAGATTTTTTTTAAACTTTCAAGGGTAACGTTTTTTTTCTGCTGTTTTAATTGCAGCATGATCTGGGCAATGCCCACCGGCCACCCTTCTGTACAGTCATATATCAACTTGGTCCACTGCTGGCTGGGGGCTCCCATGTTTTCTAAGAGAAGAGAGATTTCTTCCTGGTTAAATTTCAGATCTTCAGTTCCCATGCAGAAAGCTTGTCCGCCTGCTATGTATTTTTCAAAAAAAGTTGGAAGGGAACGCTTTTCCACAACAAATAAGCGGATTTTTTTATCCATAGTTTCAATCAGAATCTCCAATAGATTGAAGATATCAGGATTGGTGATCTCCTGAAAATCATCCAGGATCACATTTAAAAAATCAATCCGGGCGTCCAGCCATATGATAAGCTGTTCCATCAAAATGTCAATGTTTTCTAAAAGGGGAGCAGAGAAGCAGAAATCTTCTCTGGAAGCATTCAGTGCATTTTGAACTGACTTTGTAAAATTCTGGACAAATGACATTAAGTCATTGTCTGTATCGCCAATGCTGTACCAAGCGCTTTTTCCAGGAAAATGACGCACATAGTGAGCAAGAAGCTGGGTCTTCCCGTAGCCGGCTCCTGCGTTGAGCAGGATGATATCTGTTTGAAGGGAAGAGAGCAGCTCGTCTGCTTTTCGTTTTGTATAGCCTTTGTCCACATTTGGTATCTGAATCTTACTATTTTCATTCCTCATCTGTGTCCGTCCTTTGGTCCGTCTTTTTCATTATCATACAGCAAATAAAAATTTTTTTTGATGGCCCGTCCATAGATTGCATTTTTTTCGGCATACTTTGAAAGAAGCAGGGCAGGTTTTGTAAAAATGTTTAGAATTTTGTTTAGTGGAATGTTTTATAATCAAACAAACAACAGAAAAGGCATGTTGTGGGAAGAGGAGTTTTTCAAAGGAAAGGAGGTAGCTGGCAGAAGCGGCAGCTAGCTGCTGATGCTGGGAGATTATGGCTGAATATTTATCACCAGGCGTATATGTAGAGGAATTTGATTCAGGCGGAAAGCCGATGGAAGGCGTTGGTACAAGTACAGCTGGTTTTATTGGCCTTGCGGAGAGAGGGCCGGCAGAAGGAGTTCCGCAGCTTGTCACCAATTTTGCAGATTTTAAGAGGAAATTTGGCGGATATCTTTCTGAAAATGAGTATGGAGAATATCGCTTTTTAGCTTATGCGGTAGAACACTTTTTTGTGAACGGAGGTTCCCGCTGTTTTATTTCCCGTGTGGCGCCAAGCGATGCAAAAGCTGCGCAGGCAAAAGTTCCAGCCCAGGATTCTGTCCTTCGTCTCCGGGCGAAGAATCCAGGCTTGTGGGGCGACAGTATGAGTATTGTGGTAACGCCGGCAAGTAAAGCGAAGACACAGATATTGGAGGAACTGCAGACAGGGGATGGAAAACAGTATTCTGTAAAAAGCTCTGCAGGCTTCCATGAGGGAGATGTGGTTGTATATAAGGATATGACCAATGTGGTATACAATCGTGTTGTAAAAAGTCAGGATAATATTTTGGTATTTGAAAAGGAATTTGAGGAAGATGTGGTAGACAAGAATCTGCTGCCCTCAAAGGTGATTTCTACCTGTGAATTTAACCTGGAAGTCAAATATGACGATATTGTGGAGTTTTATGAGAATCTGTCTTTCAATGTGGGGATTCCCAATTATATTGAGAAGAAGACGGCAAAATCAGATCTGATTATTGCTGAGTATATTGGAAGTCCCAAGTCAGAAGTGACAGCGCCTTTTGATGAGATCGCCGGAGCGGAGCCGGAAAAGGCTTTTTGCGTGGTTTCTTTAAAGGGAGGAAGCAACGGTTCCGTGGCAAATATCAGCGCGGCAGATTTTATCGGCGTGGACAAAGGAGCTGGAAAACGTACGGGTATTCAGGCATTTTTGGACAATGACAGCGTTTCCATTATGGCGGTTCCAGGAGTGGTAGATCCCAACGTACAGTTGATGCTGGTAGCCCATTGTGAAAATCTTGCCAGCCGGTTTGTAGTATTGGATATGCCGCGGGATGCAAAAAAGATTGACGATATTATGGCCCACAGAGATATTGTGGACAGCAATTATGCAGCCATGTACCACCCCTGGCTGGAAGTGTTTGATCCTTTGGATAAGAAAAATATGGCGATTCCTCCTTCTGGTTCGGTGATCGGCATTTATGCCCGCAGCGATACCTCAAGAGGCGTACATAAGGCGCCGGCAAACGAGACAGTACGGGCGTGCGTGGGGCTGGACTGCCAGTTCAATAAGGGGGAACAGGATATTCTGAACCCTAAAGGCGTCAACCTGATCCGTTCTTTCCCAGGACAGGGAATCCGCGTCTGGGGCGCGCGTACAGCCAGCAGTGATCCAAGCTGGAAATATGTCAACGTACGACGTCTGTTTATCTTCATTGAGGAAAGTATTAAGGCTAATACAAATTGGGCGGTATTTGAACCCAATGACGAAGTGCTGTGGGTGCGTGTAAAACGGACCATTGATGTATTTTTGACAGGGCTTTGGAGATCAGGCGCTCTTGCAGGTTCCGCACCTTCCGAGGCATTTTTTGTCAATTGCGGCAGAAATACCATGAGCCAGGATGATATAGACAATGGAAGACTTGTCTGCGTGATTGGAATTGCGCCGGTGAAACCTGCTGAATTTGTAATCTTTAGAATTTCCCAGAAAACAGGGGATTCTGTATAAGATTCGAGTGTCAAAAGGGTGCGGCGCACCCGCTCTATCCCATATATTGATGTGCAAACTTGTTTGCAATAACAATATATGGGATGAGCGTAGCACCAAAGGTGCTTTTGACACCCGAATCTGTATAAGCATAAAAAATTGGAAAGGAGAGTTGTAAGGAGATGGCAAGTACTCCCTATGGAAAATATAGATATAAAGTAGAGATAGACGGACTGGAGGCCGGGGGTTTTTCAGAGGCATCTGGATTCGATGCGTCCATTGATGTGATCGAGTATCGGGAAGGCGATATGGTTCAAACTCCCCTGAAGCTCCCAGGACTGAAAAAATACGGCAATATTACATTAAAGCAGGGTGTGGCAGATTCCATGGTAATGTACGAATGGATGATTGCAGGCGTGGAAGGCGAAGTGGAACGTAAGACGATTACAATCACAATTCTGGATGAAACAGAAACAGCCACGGCGTCCTGGCAGGTGATCAATGCATGGCCTGCAAAATATACAGCGCCGGACTTTAATGCAACTTCTTCTGAGGTTGCCATTGAGACCCTTGAGATTGCTCATGAAGGAATGACTAGAGTTTCATAGAGAAATAGAGAATAAGAAAGGCTCCGGGCAGTTTGAAAACTGTTCGGAGCTGACAGGAAAGCAGAGGGAAGCTGTAGATGTTTGAGACAGAATTTTCTTTTGTCCTGCCCAAAGGGTATGTGGACAGAGATGGAAATCTTCACAGAGAGGGAACGATGCGTCTGGCTACCGCAGCAGATGAGATTATACCGCTGCGGGATCCAAGAGTGCAGCAGAATCCAGGTTATCTGGTCATTATTCTGCTCTCAAGAGTGATTACAAGCCTGGGAACTATGCCGGCGGTGGATACAAAGGTGATAGAGGGATTGTATACGCCGGATCTTGCATACCTTCAGGATCTGTACGAACGGGTGAATCAGGCAGAAGTTCCGGTATACCGTACGGTCTGTCCCCATTGTGGAGAAGAGATTACCGTACCTGTAAATTTTATGGAAGCCGGGCCATAAATGTGTATCCGGCGGATCAATTATATGAAGAAGCGGCGTTTATCGCCTATTATGTGCACTGGAGTCTTGAGGATGTATTTGGACTTCCCCATTATGAGCGAATCCGTTGGTGCAAAGAGATATCAGAGATCAATAGAAAAGTCAGCCGTGAACCCCAGAAAGATGATATTTTCCGGCTGTAAAAAGATCAAAGTGTTTTCTGTTTTTGCATCTTCTCGTCTGCACAAATAATACAGAGGTGAACAATGGCAATACAGGATAATCTGGCGAAACGTACAAAGTTTAAAGTGATATTAAATGGAGTGCCTCTAGGCTTTTCCAAGGTGTCTAATATATCATCTACCATGGAATTTGAGTCTGTGGTGGAAGGCGGGGTCAATGACCGGGTGCATTATCTGCCCAAACCGAGACAATCTATGGATAAGCTGATTTTAGAGTATGGGATTGCCAGCGGAGAACTTTCCCGCACTACCTTAACTGCAGGATATGAACTGAAAAAGGGAATTATTATTATGGTTATGCCGGAGACAGGCGCCATTCCCACCGCCACCTATCAGGCCAATTGGGGCGTGGTGACCAAATGGGAGATTGACACGCTGGACGCCCAGAGCAGCGGTCTGCTGATTAAGAAGGTGGAGATTTCCCATAATGGATTGTCAGAAACCATCAACAAGATTGGATTGTAGAAATGTTAAAGTTACGAAAACCTTTTTCACAAAAAGTACGTCTTCATATCCGGCAGGATCTTCTGCAAAGTCTATGGGAGAAATATATTCCCTCTTCTTCTGATAAGTATGATTTGATTCAGCTTATTTATTTAGAGGCGGCAGGAGACAGACAGACAGAACAGCCTGCCCGCAGAATTCAGCTGACGATCCAGTTTGTACTGAAAAACCGGATGGTACAGATGGCAATGGAGGGGTATCCAACAACTCTGTTTCCTGGACAGAGGCGGATACAGGATAGTCTGCGTCGTATAGAAAAGTATTATCTCACCCAATTAAAAAGCAGTGACGCCAGGGCATTTTGGAAATTAAATCATTATATTACATTGCTGGACCAGACCGAGATGATAAGCAGGCGTTACAGACATTGGCAGAAGGAAAACCAGCTGATAGAAAAGCAATGGAAGGAATACCGGCTGCTTTCTCTTTTTTCTGCTCAGGTCCGGGATTTTCTAAAGGAGCATTCTCTTTGGACGGTACGAAAGCTGGAGAAGGAATATATTGCTTCCCTTACAGAGACAGAATATCAAGGGTTGACAGAGGGTCTTATCTGGCAGGAGAGAGAATCTCTGCTGGCTTATCTCAAAACATGTGATGAAGTACAGTGCAGACAGATCATAGAACGGTTGGGAAAGGAAAAAGAACTCTCTCAAAAGGAGAGAAAGGACGCAGATCATCCCCTTATGATCTGGAAGGCAGAGAAAGAAAATATGGTCTCCTGCCTAGATGAGATTTCTCCGGATAAAGTGGAACAGGTCTGGAAAGAGATGGAGTGGAATATTACTGAGGAATATGGGGTACTCCAGAAAAAGTATGATCAGAAAATGGCAGAAATTTTTCACAGCCAGATGCAGATTTTATTGGAACAGGAACCTTTTCAGGAAATTGCAGATCTTGTGGATCTGGAACACTTGACCCAGATGGTTTCGTTGTCAGGGGATACAGTCCAGGTGGTACAGACCATAGAACAGCAGCGGGAGATCCAGAGAGAAAAGATCAGGCGGCGGGAAATACAAGCCTTGGAAACTTATCAGGAGATCTATGGAGAATTTTTAGAAACCAGAGATTTTGAATCCTCCCGGCAGGAGCATATGACTCAAGTTGTGGAAGAAATGTTTCGGAAGCGGCATCAGGGCGAGAGGACTACAGAAGAAATATGGACCCTCTGTCAGTGGAGCAGGTTCCTTTTGGAATCTTTTGAGGCCAGCCAGGAACAGGCAGAGATGATTCACAAAAGCAGCCGGGAACAGGCAGAGATGATTCATGAAAGCAGCCAGGAACAGGCAGAGATGATTCATGAAAGCAGCCGGGAACAGGCAGAAATGATTCATGAAAGCGGCCAAGAACAGACAGAAGTTTCAGAAGAGTGGATACATTTGATCAGGGAGATCAATGGTCGGATAGAGGAGAAGACATCGAAGGAAAGGACAGACAGAGAAGAGGATAGCTATCAGGAAGAAAGAGTAACGCTGTTTTGGCAGGGGAAGGATCGAAAGGAACAGCAGATACAGGAAAAGATGGAAGAACTGCTCTTATATATCCGGGAATTGAAGGAGGAGCAGAGAGAAGAGCGAATCCGTGATCTGTCAGAATTGATCTTATTCTGGCGGCAGGTTAACCTTCTGCAATCCTCTGTTTTATCAGAATCAAGGCAGATTTCAACTGGGGAATCTGTAAATAAGAGAGAAAACAGTTCAGAACCAGGGGAGATTGCAGGACAGGAATGGAGAGAAACTGCAGAATTGGAAGAGATTGCGAAACTGGAATGGAGAGAGGCCGTAGAATCAGAAGAGATTGCAAAACTGGAATGGAGAGAGGTTGCAGAATCGGAAGAGATTGCAAGACAGGAATTGAAAGAGATTGCAGAATCGGAAGAGATTATAGAATCAGAATCTACAGAGTTCTCTTATCGGCAGTTGTGGGAATGGGGAGAAGCGCTGTTATTTCATCCTGAACAGGAAGGGGAGGAAGAGAAGCTGGATCTTTTATCTTTTTCAGATGGTGGGGAACAAGAGGAAGGCCAGGAAAATCTGCAGACCAGAATCATACGCAGTCAGATAGAGGCGGCAAAGAACAGGAATGATCTGCAGCAGCTTGTGATGCAGGTCAATCACAAGGTATCTTCTGAGATGATAAAAGAGAATCAAGAGGAAATGTTCCAGCTTGTGTACGCAGACAGTCAGCTGGGAGAACCGATGATTCGAAGTCTGCTCTCCTATCTTCGAAAATTAAATGAGACACAATATGAGACTCTTGTGAAAGAACTGTCTCAGGTTACAAAACTTCAGCAGGTGTTGTATTTTGGACAGGAAGAAGCAGCCTTCGATGGTATAAAGCAGATGATTCAGCAAAAAAATCAGAACTTCCTTGTTTTTGTGGGCAGGCGCCGGGAAGAGCGGTATCAAATGCTCATAGAAAAACTGAGAACTCTTGAGACCTCAGACCAGGAAAAAATCTCAGTGAGGAAGAAAGGACCGGACCAAAAATATTTTGCGGCGGCTTATCCTATGCTGGCATATGAGATTCAGGAATATGAAGAGCAGCAGATAAAGGTTCGGCAGGAAGAGATAAAAAGGTTCCAACAAGTTTACTTTTACTGGGATACTCAGGAAAAAAATGAATCTTATGGGTTAGACAGAAAGAGATTAAGTCAGACAGAGCTTGAACTGCCACAGAAAGAGAGGGATCCTGCAAGTCCAGAAATCGGAGGATGGGAAAGGGACGCCGCTGATTTGGGAATCAGATCCCAGGAAATTCTCCAGTACTCTACACAGCGGACACAGGTGATGGAAGAAGAACAGCAAAGGATAGTTCAAAGAGTACAGGAAGAGAACATTCAGCTCAAAACAGCCCAAGATCAGTTGGATCAGAAAATGAAAGAAGTGGAACAGCAGTTAAAAAAAGTGGAAGGGCAGGCAAAGTCCAAAGAGGATACCAGAGCCTTTGCAGAGCAGGTAAAAAATCAGCTTTACGAGGAACTCCATGTGGAGAAACTGCGCAGGGGATTAATTTAAAAGGAACTGTCTGAAAGAAGGGAGGCATTTTCGTGGGACTTACAAAGGCGAAATTAGAGATTGAAAAAGAAATTGGGGTCAGCATTGTCGACGTACTGTTTAACCCTTCAGAGTACCAGATTACAGATGGAGCCAGCTATTCTGAGAAAAAAGTGCCGGGGTTAGACGGTCCCATTTTTCAGTATATTTCTGGGGAAGCCACAGAGTTATCCTTGAATCTTTTTTTGGATACCTATGTACCGAAATCCTCATCCCTGATTTCCTTTGGAACACCGAAAAGTTCCACAGATGTTTCCAGGATCACAAAAAGAATTGCAGATACCACTTCCATTGATGGAAGCCTGCACCGCCCGCCTCATGTTACCTTTAAGTGGGGTTCTTTGAATTTTAAAGGCGTGGTGACAAAGTTTCATCACACCTATACCATGTTTACCGAAAGCGGAATGCCGGTTCGGGCCAAGGTCAGCTTGACCTTCCGGTCTTTGATCTCACCGAAAGACAAAAGAAGGGCGTCGCCCTTTGAATCACCAGACCGCACCAAATATCGAACGATCCGTCAAGGGGTTGGACTGTGGGATCTTGCCAATATGGAATATGGAGATCCGGATCTGTGGAAAATGATCGCCAGGGAAAATGGAATCTTAAATCCCCTGGATGTGAGACCGGGACAAGTGGTAAAGCTGCCTGCACTCTGAGGGAAGGCGGCTTAGAGATAGTAAGAGTTTAAGGGAAGTTGTAGTGATACAGGGAGAGGAGAGGGATTCAGGTGGCGAAAGTTTCCATGTCCAGTCTGGCCGCAAAATATAAGGATTTCATGGTGCCGGCGCTTAAGATAAAGGTGAATGGTTTTGACTTGATCGGAGCCAGCGAATATGGAGTGGAATCTGTGGAAGTAACACTTTCCCAGTCGGCGGCCAGCGCCGCGGTAATTAGACTTACCAATGTATACGATCCCAAAAGCCGGAGCTTTGTGGATGACGTCAGTGATTTTATTTTGGGGGAATTGGTGGATATTGAGATGGGATATGGTTCTTCTCTGACCTCCATGTTCTATGGATATGTGGATGAGATCAATTACGAGCTTTCTGAAAATCCTTCGGTCCGGGTGACTGCAGTAGATGTGCGGAGGATGATGATGGGAAGTAAGAAGAGTAATATTTCCCATCAGGTAAAAAGTTATTCTGATGCCTTTAATGAAGTGGTGAAAAAATATAAAGCGGTGTTTAAATCAAAAGATGTGGACGCGACAGAGAAACTGGAGACAGAGTGTATTATTCAAAATGGCAGCGACTATGATTTTATCAAAGACGAATTGTGCAGAAAAGGAAATCGAGACTTTTTTGTACATGCAGGAAAGCTCTATTTTAAAAATATATCGGCAGATTTATTTTATACTGTTGAGATGGAATGGGCCAAGGATATGATCTCTTTCCAGAGGAGAGCTTCTTTCCAGGACACTGTAGTCAAGGTGATGGGCCAGGATACAGATACGAAGACGGAAGTGACAGCGGAAGTAAATGTAAAGGCAGACGATAAGCAAAAGTCTCTGGTAAAAGGAGAAGAGACCCAGATGGACGCTGGGGTGGAGGATAACAGCGATGCGAAAAAGATTGCGGAACACAAGGCAGACGAGATGAAGAAGAAGGCCAGGCAGGCCACCGGCGTGTGCATTGGAGTTCCAGAGATACAGCCGGGAGGAAGGGTGAAAATAAAAAATGGGGACCGCAGGCTGATTGACGGAACTTACGACATCATAGAGGTAAAACATTCTTTTAACAGCGATGGTTATCGGACGTCTTTTGAAGTGGGAGGATGGAAGCGTTGAATTTTTATGACGAACTGCTGGCAGAGAAAAAGGAAGACAAAACATATCCTGAAGTGACTGCTCCAGGACTTTTGAACGCTATTGTAAAAGACGTCTGGGATGAGCGGCATAAAGGCATGATCAAAGTGGAGTATATTATGGGAGAGAGAAATAAAAAGACTTCCGACTGGGTAAGGGTCATGACCGGATATGGAGGCGATGGTTTCGGCAATTACTGGCTGCCGGAGATCGGCACGGAAGTGCTGGTGGGGTTTATTCATGGAAATATGAATATGCCGGTGGTGCTGGGCTGTCTGTGGAATGGAAAAGACAAACTGCCCACAGGGGCTGCCGATGAGAAAAATGAGACGAAGACAGTGATCACAAAAGGCGGTCATAAGATCCTTTTTTCTGATGTAAAAGGAAAAGAGAAGATTACGGTGACTACTCCCAAGGAACTGGAAGTCCTCTTAGACGATGAGAAAGAGATCATTCATCTGAAGGATAAGGAAAACGGAAACAGTCTTGTAATGGACTGCAAAAATGGAAAAATAGATGTAAAAGCCAAACAGGAGATCAGCCTTACCATAGGCACGAAAGAAGTGGTAAAGGCAGACGCCAACACAGTGAAAGTTACCAGCGGCACCATTCAGCTGGACGCTCAGCAGAGCTTGAAATTGGCAGGGCAGACCACCTCCCTGGAGGGAACCAGCGTGAAAGTAAAGGCAGATGGCGAATTGGGGCTGAACGCCTCAGGGATGGCGCAGCTCAAGGGAAGCATGGTAAAGATCAATTAAGAGAAGCGCGGCAAAGGTCAATGAAGGAAGGAGAGGACGGATGGATCAGAGAAGCAATGTAAAAGCATTTCTTGGAACTGGCTGGAAATTTCCAGTTGCCATTGACGGGTCCACCGGCCGGATTAAAATGTCTTCAAATGAAGACAGCATAGAAGAGTCGATCCGCATTATCATAGGAACCAGGCAGGGAGAGCTGCCAATGCACCCTGAGTTCGGATGCAGAATACAGGAATATACCTTTGAATCTGCAGATTATACCACCTTATATTCCATGAAAACAGAGGTGGAACATGCATTGACCCGATGGGAACCTCGGATCACAGAGATCCAGGCGGAGGTCAGCGACGAACGGATTGATGAGGGTATTCTGCTTATCCATATCAGCTATGTAATCCGTTCTACTAACAATCAATATAATTTGGTATATCCATTTTATATCAGTGAAGGAGAATAGGAAAACAACAGTTTTTAACAAAGAGAGGGACAGTTATGGATATTCCCCAGATGGAAAAAATGTCAAAAGAAGACATCATTGCCTATATGAAGGAATGTGCGAAACAGTATGTTCCAGAGTGGAGATATGACCAGGAACAGCCAGACCCTGGAACGGCGCTGGTAACCATATTTGCTGATATGATGTATGACAATATAAAAAAATTTAATATGTCCGCAGCAGGAGATTTATTTTCTTTTTTTGACGGAGTAAATGCCAAGCTGTTTCCGGCAAGTCCGGCGGAGGGCTTTGTAGTCTTTGGAATGCCGGAGGGCCTTTCTGGTGAGGCGGAAGTTCCAACGGGAACCAGGCTTTTGGCAGAAGCAGAAGGGGAACCTCTTGTCTTTGAGACCCAGGAGGAGGTTTTAGTCCGTCCCATGGAATTGCAGCAGATCTTTCTTTCTGTACCGAAAGAAGACGGGATCTATGAGCTGTTTCACCGGAAGAAGGAGGATGTTCCATCTTTCTTCCTGTTTCAAAATGGTCTGCAGAATCTGCAGCATCATCGGCTGTTTTTCTGTTTTGGTCAGGAACTTGAGATTGCAAGTGATACAGAAGCCCGCCTGTCTCTGATGCCGGCAGATCAGAGAAATAAAAAAGGCAGTCTGGTGGAAGCGCTCAGGGATCCATCCAGAATCCGTTTTTATTATGGTACAGGTCAGGAGTATCAGAGAATCAGGGATTACACCTTCCAGGAAGGAACCTTGTGTTTTCAGATTCCAGGAGGAGAACAGGGAATAGCTCCCATGGAAGAATTTGGCTCCATGTATGTGATCTATGGGGAGATTTTAGATGCAGAATTTTTTTCAGGGATCTATCTTCAGGAAATATCTCTTGTTACAGCCTGCAGGAAACAGCGACCAGAATTTATCAATGTAAAGGGAACTGATCAGGAGATAGAAGAATTTTTAGCTTTTGGGGAACATCCTTCTCTTTATGATGAGCTCTATATTGGAAGCCGGGAAATATTTGGAAAAAGAGGGGCTCATATTTCCATAGAATTTGATTTGGATTTTGTCAGAATTCCCATTGAGGAAATTGTATCTGGGGTGAAGATTGCCTGGAAAAGGATTATGCGGAAACAGGAATTTGTGCCGGAAGAAGACTTTGACATTACCATCCGGGAGGTGATATGGGAATATTACAATGGGGTTGGCTGGAAACGTCTTGGCGTGTCTGTTCAATATGGAACTATTTTTGAGGTGGAGAAGGAATTGCGGGGAGTGCGCAGGCGGATGGAGTTTACCTGTCCCCCAGATATTCAGCCCGTGTTGGTGAACTCGGCGGAAGACTGCTGTATCCGCGCAAGGATTATCCGCATGAACAATGCATATAAGACGAAGGGCGCCTATATTGCACCTGTGATGGGTAATTTTTCTATGAGCTACAGTTATCTGAATGCACCGATTCATCCTGCAGTGATGTTTCAGCAGAGCAACATGGAGTGGACCACCTATTCGGCAGAGGAGATGAGGCGCAAGGGGTTTGCATTTCCCGCCTGCAGGGCAAGAACAGAAGAGCAGAGAACATGTTATTTTGGATTCGATCAACCCATGACGGGAGGGCCTTTAAAATTACTATTTGTTATGGGAGATGTAGTACCGGGAAATCCGTCAGGTTTGAGATGGGAATATCTGTCAGAAGAAGGATGGAAGGAACTGCATCCCGTTGACGGTACGGAAGGATTTGCCCATACAGGGCTGGTGTCTTGGTATGGCCGGGCTGACAGCACCCATAGCCGTATGTTTGGGGAGGATTTGTTTTGGATCCGTCTCAGTGAAAGGGAAGGAAACTGGATAGAGGATGTATCGGAAAATTGTCCTAAAATAGAAGGGATTTATCCCAATGCCGCCAGCGTATTGGGTGTTGAGACGGTGGAAGAAATCTATGGAATAGAACCTCATGCAGAAGAAAAACAGATACAGCTGCCGGAGACAGAGATTTCCAGCCTAAAGGTCTGGGTGCTGGAGAAGGCAGATTACAGACATGCGGAGGAAAAAAAGTGGGAGTTGTGGTCAGAGGTGGAAGAGTTAAGTTCTGACAGCGGCAGCCGGAAGGAGTTTACGGCAGATCGAAGAAGGGGGATGCTTTTATTTCCCAAATATATGGAAGCCGCCGGGCGCAATGAGCAGGATGAGATTGAGATCCGAGTAAAATATGGATACAGCAAAGGGGAAAAAGGAAACGTCCCGGCAGGAGAGATCAATCGTCTGGATCGGACCGTTGGGTTTATCAATCAGGTCTTCAATCCAATTCCGGCAGTATGCGGACTGCCGGAGGAGACTATTATGGAAGCCGTAGGGAGAAGCGCAAAACTCCTGCGTCATGGCAGGCGCTGCGTCTCAGCAGAAGATTACGAAGATATGGCACGGGAGGCAGTGCGGGATATCAGTAAAGTAAAATGTTTTCCGGGCTGCGACCAATATGGCGGATATCAGCCAGGAGCCGTCACCCTGGTGGTACTGCCGAAAAATTATGGGGACAATGTCTATGGCTTTGAACGGACAAGAAAGAGGATCTACACTTATTTGTCTCATCACATGGATCAGAATATTGTAAACAGCGGGCGGTTTCACATTGTGATGCCGGAACTGATCCGGCTGGATGTGAAAGTAGTTTTGGAACTGGCCCAGGAAAAGGAAATATTTGCTGCAACGAAAAGGGTGCGGGAAGAACTGGAACGGTTTTTAGATCCGCTGCATGGGAATTTTTACGGGGACGGATGGGAGATCGGGACCCTTCCTGATAAAAATCAGATCACCCATGCCCTGAAAAAAGTAGAGGGCGTTAAATATATCAGCCAGTTGTCTCTGCGAAAATACAGAAGCGGACGTTTTGAAGAATATGAAGTCAATGAGGAAGGGATGCTGCCATTTTATAAGCTGCCTAAAAGCGGGTTTCATGAAGTGACGGCAGAACTCTGATAACATAGAAAAAGGAGCAGAATCATGTTCTACAATTTGAATCTGGATGACAGATCTTACCGGGAAATTGAAGAAGATGCGGTATTTCAGATACCAGGAGAGTGCCCGGACTGGACCAACTACAACCAGTCAGACCCAGGTATTATGCTCCTTGGACTGCTCTCTTGGCTTAAGGAGATTCAGCAGTACCAGATCAGCCAGCTTGGAGGCTGGAAACGGCAAAAGTACCTGAAACTATTCGGCATAAAAATGGGGCACATTCAGCCGGCGCGGGGATATGTCAGCGTGGAAATGCCGGTGCTTTCTTTGAAGAAAAATTTTTCACTCAGAAAAGGAACCAGATTTTTTGCAGGAGATATGCCTTTTGAGACGGTAAAGAAGGAGTGGCTTCATCCCATTCGACTGATGGGGGCGTATATCTTATGTGGGAAAACCCTGGACAAATATGTGAATATCGGCAATGATCTGGGAAAGAAAATGCGCCTGTATCCCTTTGGAGAACAGCCCAAAGAGGGGAATAGCTGCTGCTTCGTTATGGACAGAGCTTTCCGACAGCAGGGACAGACGGTGATATCTTTTGATATCTGTACAGATTATGAGGTAATGCGCAACCCCATTGGGGAAGATTTTATTTCTTTAGCTAAGCTGAAGTGGGAGTATCAGTCTTTGGAGGGATGGGAAGAGCTGCCAGTGGATTTTGATACCACTTATGCATTTTTACAGAGTGGAAAGATTGCCTTTCATCTGCCGGGGAAAATGGTGGAGGACGAGGTATATGAAGCCTGGCAGATTCGGGTCACATTGGTAGAAAATGATTATGATGTGGCGCCTCTTATAGAAAATATCCATTTTAATGAAATAGAAGTGAGACAGCAGTATTCCTGCTGCGATTATGAGGAACATCAAATAGCGGTTACAGGCGCAGAAGAAATACTTTCGGTCAGAGGCAGTCTGTATCTGGCAAAAAAGGGACAGACAGAGCTTTACCTGAAAAGGAGGGAAGGGTGGATTCCGGTTTCCATTGTTTCTAAAAAAGAGGCGGAAGACGGCGATGTTATTTTATATTTTTTCCGGCCGGATTGGGCAGAGGGAGAGAAAGAGCTGACCTGTCGCCTGGCAGCCTATGAAAATGAATTTTGGGAAAAACGAAAGCTTGCCAGGGGAGACGGGTTTGCCAGCCAGGAGTACCGTTTGGATCTTACAGGAATTGTGTATGACCAGTTTGAAATTATGGTCTGCGACAGACAGGACGGGAAATTTTATACTTACCGGAAGGTGGAAGATTTTGACAACAGCGCTCCGGAGGACGCCGTATATGTGCTGGATCTTGCGGAAAACAAATTGATATTCGGAGACTGCGAGCATGGAATGGCGCCGGATGGAGAGATTCGGCTGGTGCGTTTAAAAGCCAGCGATGGAAGAGCAGGAAATATTAAGGCGGGGAAGATCTCAGAATGTCCGGAATTCCCGGAGCTTTTAGTAAAGCAGTATGATATGACGCTGGAGGGACAGGACAATGAGACTGTGGAAGAATGTTATGAAAGGCTGCGTTTAGAATTAAGGCAGATCCACAGAGGCGTCACCGACGAGGACTATGAGACCTTGGTGAAACAGACGCCGGGGCTTTTGATCTTAGACAGCAAAGTGATTTCACCTGGAGCTGGACGAGGTAAGAGAGATGCCCTGCCGGAAAATGAGATATCCATTGTGGTGCGTTCCCTCAGTTATAAAGAGAGAGAGGATCGTCTGAATGATAAATACAGAAAGAACCTGGAACAGATGCTGCAGAAGAGAAAAATGATCGGCACTTCCATAAAGATCTGGAATCCAGAATATGTGGGAATTTCTATTTTTGCAGAGATTGTGATAAAGCCGCAGTTTACGGATGCGGAGGACAGGATTGAAGAAGCGGTACGGGATTATCTGGACGAAAAATCCTGGGAGATTGGAAAAACAGTTTCCAGCAGTGCAATTTATGGAATTATTGATATTCTGCCCTGTGTACAGCAGGCAAGAGCCCTTTCTGTTGAGGCAAGGGGCCGGGGATTTCGGCATTTGATGAATGGGGATGTGCAGCTTCCCCCCAATGGGCTGCCATATCTAAAAGATTTGGATATCCGCGTCTTTACGGTCAGTGAAACCGGAGTGTTTTAAGGCCGGAGCCTGAATATTTAGAATCTTAGCAGGAAATACATGAAATCAATGGGTCTCCTATATCATAGACAAAGGGGCGGTAATGTGGAACAACTGAGATATATTGTGTTTAATAAAAAAAGGGATTATGAGGCTGGTTATCGAAGGGAAATTCAGATTACGGACCAGGGACTTGCCTTGAAAGAGGGGGCCCAGGAAAAGGGTGTTTTTATCTCACGTCTGTTAGACAGCGGTGAAGAAGGAAATCAGTGGCACCGGGCAGTGATTCAAAGCGAGGGATACGGAGATGATTCTATCCGGTTCTACTTCTACTGCAGTGATGAGACGGAAACGGTGCTGGATGGACGGATCTATCTGTGGGAAGAATTGATCCGAAGCAATGAGATTGATCTAGAGAAAAAACATCAGGCCATGGAGCCTTATCTGGCCCATATTGCACAGAATCCCCAGGACATTCTGCTGTATCATGCCAGAGGAAGATATCTGTGGATGGAGGTACAGCTGTTTTGCCAGGCCGGATTTCTGCCTCAGATTCATCACATGAAAATTTACGCCGGAACACGAAGTTTCCTTTCCTATCTTCCTATGATCTATCAGTCAGGAGGAAGGGAAGAGTTTTTGGGAAGGTTTCTGGGGCTTTTTGAGACAGTCTATCAGGATCTGGATGAGAAAATTATGAATTCTGCCAGACAATTAGATCCTCTGGCGGCTCAGCCAGAGTTCTTGTATTGGCTGGCCAAATGGGTGGGAATCTCCAACGCTCACCTGTGGCAGGAGGACCGGCTGCGGCTTTTGCTGGAAGGAATTGTGAAGAAAAATATGGTCCGGGGAACCAGAGAATATATGGAACATATGATTGGCACTTTTACCGGGGAAAGGCCCTATTTTTTGGAATACTGTGAGATTGAGCAGTATCGGGGAAATGAGAGGGCATATCAGAGCTTGAAACAGTCTTATGCCTATGGTCCCTATGAAGTAAGTGTGTTTGTGCGGGAGCAGGCGGTGCCTTCTCTGCGGGAGCAATATGCATTGAAAAGAATGATAGAGGACATCAAGCCTGCCCATATCAGGATGCACTTAATCATTCTAAGACCAGGTATTTATCTGGGGCAGAATGTGTATGCAGGCGTAAACAGTGTGCTTACGGCTTATGAACAGGCAAAATTAAAGGGTGTGGCTGCGATCCCATCTATGGTAGGTATGGCAGGAACCAAAGCAGAGGAGGAAAAGAAAGATGAAAAATTTGAAGAGCTTTCCATTTGAGAGGAATCGGTATTTTTATGGGAAGCTGCTGTCTGTGGAAGATTTTGAGACAGAGCAGAAATATTTTAACGATAAGCGCAGAACTATCAACCGTTTTCTTTTTGGCTCTGGCGTGGTCTGTGGACTTAGCGTAGTGGAAGTAGACGACGAAAGTATTTCTGTGGAGCGGGGGCTTGCCCTGGATTTTGCAGGCCGGGAAATCGTGTTGGATGAGCCGGCAGTGCGCAAAATCACAGAATTAGAAGGATATGATGGAGAACAGGATGCAGATTTCTATTATCTATGTCTGGAATACCAGGAGGAAGCTGCTGAGCTGATGCACAATGTGACTGGAACCATGGGGAAAAACAGCAGTGAATATAACAAATATAAGGAAGGGTACCGTCTGTTTGTGACCCAGGAGGAACCGGAACGGGAAGCTTTGTCTGCGGTCCGGCTTTATGAAGATCGAAAAACCCTTTACAATGGCCAGGGAATTCATATCAGTCAGGTTCTTCCCAAATTTCTGGAAATGGGAAAAGATACTGTTTTGAAAATTGAGATTACGGATGTGGGCCGGCAGGAATTTTCCTTTTCATATGATCTGGAGCTGTCCTTTCTGACAGACGGGGAAGGAAACCGGGTTCATGTGGCTTTCCAGAGCAAGGATCTGGAAAAAGGAAAAAAATATTGTCTGGAAATTCCTTTAAAAACTGCCTGCGTCCAGGATGTTAGGGCAGAGGCCGCTGTAGTAAAGGACAGTTTTAAGTTACAGACAGGAGGCAGGGAATACACAGAGATAGGACATTGCGTTAACCGGGCGCTTGTAAATGATCTGAATACTTATGAAGCGCTTAAAAAAGAGTATTACAAGACTGCCATGGATGATATTGTGGGCAGCACTTTTCAGCAGGGAATCTATCTGGCCAAGATCTATGTTGTCCGGGCGGAAGGGGTCTGTCTGATTGAACGGATCGAACTACTTCCTTTTGATCAGAAGATTCTGCACACAGAGGTTTCCACAGCAATGCTCAACAGGCTGGTGGAAGATGTCATAAGCCTGAAAGAGGCGAAGATACAGGAATCGGAAAAACAAAAGGAGAAAGAAGAAGAGAAACCGCTGAAAGCGGCCTATGGAGAGGTTGTATTTGAAGTTGATCACATACGTTCTGGAGAGATCTTGTATTCAGACGAGATTGTGCATGGATTAGGATTCGGCCCTGTTGCCATTCAGCTTGGCTATGAAGTGGATCATGGATTTGCCGAAGACTCCCAGATGATGTTTGGAGATGCGTCGCTGTTTCAGGGACAGCAGGGATTTGCCGCTTCTTTGGGGGCCAGGCTTTCTCCTTCGGAAGGGACCTTTGAAATTGCCTTGAAGATTCTGAAAAATGACAATGTAAAACAGGTGAGAGTTTACTGGTCTGCCCTGCGCAATCAACTGGGCCAAACCGAGTCTGTGAAGAAGAAACGTATTTTCATACAGCCGGATAACCCAAATGTATTTACGGGAGACAGCATTATTTTTACCGCGGTGCTGGAAGGATTTACGGATGAGAGATTGAAGTGGAACGTCAAGGATCGAGAGGGCGGAACCATTGACAAGACAGGAAAGTATACTGCGCCGGAGACGACAGGTATTTTCCAGATTACGGTGTCTAGTATGGCATACCCTGAAATACAGGCTTCCACCTTTGTGGTGGTACGAAAGAAAGAGTGAGGCAGGTATGGTAATTAAGTTTCAGGATAAGCAGTATGAACTGATCTCGAAGATCAAGACGACAGGTTCCGGGGCCATTGATATTTATACCGCCTGTGATACCGCCAAATCCACAGACGGAACCTATACAGCAGTCTGTGTAAACGATATGGAACTGGCCAGGAAGCTGGTGCCGGTTACTACAAAGGCAAATACCAATTACACTTTTAAAGATCTGCATACCAGTTTTAATGCAGATGGCAGATATTATGTGATCTTTAGCCATGCAGATGGAAAGACGCTGCAGCAGGCCATTGAGACAGGAAATTATAATCTGACAGAACGGCTGCAATTAATGAAAAATATTTTTGCTCAGATCTTTTTGCTGAATATGCCGGAATGCTTTTTGTATGAAGTTTTGCGGAAAGACAATATTGTGGTGGATGAGGCTCTGGGAATCCAGTTTAATTATTTTTTTACAGAAGTGGATTATTACTGGAAGGTGCAGGAAAAAGACTGTATGAACCGGGTCAGTGGGTTGATACAGGAATTGTTTGCCAAAGAACTGGAACAGAAAAGTTCACGGGAATTGATGAAGTTTGCCAGGGATGTGGAAGACGGACGTTTTGCCTATCTGTGGGATTGCTATGTGGCCTATGACAATCTCTATGAGACGGTGCTGATCAAAAACGAACAGCAGCAGGTAAAACCAGGGCGTATCTGGTGGCGGGCCTGGGAAAAACTGAAAAAGATGTTTCCTAAGATCAGGGCAGTGCTGGCAGCCGCTTTGATTCTGTCAGCGGCAGTGTATCTGCTGTTGACGCTGCCCAACCCGGTGATGTCGGACAATGGAATTTCTTTTCAGAAGATTGGAACTTTAGAGGTGAAATAAAAACCAGAAGAAAGATTAGGTTCAGACAGGAGGGATAAAGTATGCGGGGCGGATTAATCGGGCGTACAGCCAGAAGGCTGTCACATATTTTAACAGCGCCAGTACAGGTGGCATTGCGCAAGGCAAAGAGGATGGTCAGCCCGGAATCTTTTTCCTCAAAGGTCTTAAGCGACGTCCGTAAAGGAATCAATCAGAAAAAAAATAAAAAAGAACGGACCATCCAGGATTATTTTTCTCTGGGACATTATTATGTGCTGAAACGATTGGCATATGTTATTTTGATGGCGGCGGCAGTTCTTCCGGTTCTGTATTTAAAATTGCTCCATCCCATTTTGATTTCTCATTTTTTTACCAAGACGATGGTGGTAAATGCTCCAGAGATGATCGGATATACTGGCAAGGTGGAACTTTTGGCACAGGAAGAGGGAACGTTACTTTTCAAAGGAAAGCTGGAGGAAGGGCGTATTAATGGAAAGGGTCAGCTCTATACCTATGGAGGTTCCCTGCTGTATGAAGGAAACTTTGAGATGGAGGCTTATTCTGGGGAGGGGGAACTGTACTATGAGGATACAGACGTACTTTGTTATAAGGGGACTTTTCTGCTGAATCAATATGACGGGCAGGGGCTTTTCTATGATGAACAGGGGAACCTGGTCTATCAAGGGGATTTTAAAAACGGTCTCTACGAAGGAAATGGCACCTTGTACTTCGCCAACGGACAGGAAGAGTATGTGGGAACCTTTGTCAAAGGGGAGAAAGAGGGGAAGGGAACCCTCTATGACGAGGAGGGGAATGTGCTTGCAAAGGGAACCTTTGAAGATGGAGAGCCTGCCCTGCAGGCTGCAGTTTTAAGCGATGAGGAGGGAAACCTTGTCTATGAGGGAACGGTCAATAAAGATGGGAAATATGAAGGAGAAGGAAAACTCTATGCAGACGGGGCTTTGGCATACGAGGGAGATTTTGTAGATGGAAAAAAGGAAGGCTCTGGAACAGAATATGACGAGGCAGGAAATCTGGCCTATGAAGGAGACTTTGTAAATGGGGAAAAGGAAGGACTGGGCACTGCCTATGACGAAGAAGGGAATCCTGCTTATGAAGGAGAATTTGTAAAAGGAAAATACGGAGGAGAAGGAAAACTCTACGAGAAAGGGATTTTGCTTTATGACGGTGGCATGGCAGAAGGAGAATATGACGGAGCAGGAAAATCATACGATGAAAATGGAACATTAGTCTATGACGGAACCTACGTTCAAGGAAAAAAAGAAGGAACGGGAAAAGCCTATGATGAGAAGGGGGCTTTGGTCTATGATGGAAGTTTTGTATCGGACCAATATGACGGAGCAGGAAAATTGTATGACCCGGAAAAAGGATTGCTGATCTATGATGGAAATTTTGCACAGGGCATGTATCAGGGAGAAGGAAAACTGACGGACGCCGGGACAGGAATGCTTTTGTATGACGGAGAGTTTTATAAGGGACAATACAGTGGAACAGGAAAATTGTATCACACCACAACTGGAAACCTGATCTATGATGGAGGATTTTTAAAGGGGAATTATTATGGTTTTGGCAAGCTGTGGGATGAGGCAGGAAATTTGATCTATAAAGGTGATTTTGTCAATGGGAAGTATTATGGACACGGTATCCGCTATGAGGCTTCCACAGGGCAGATTCTAGAGGCAGGACAGTTTAAAAATGGCGTGCTCACCGTCCCGGATCCTTTTGGCACCCAGTACGAGGAAGAGGATGAGGAAGAGAGTCCGGAGGTAGAGACAGAGGAGACCCAGGTAGAACCGGAAAGTTAGGGAGAAATATCATGTCAGATTATACGAAGATCGCAGATACAGGAAATGGGATTTTGGCTCTGTTGAAAGAGGCGTTAGTTCCAGAGCTTATAAACAGCCCAGACCAGATCGGGCTTTGTTCCCCGGAGGATCATGGAGATTTTGCGGTGGGATTGTGGCTGTATGATGTGAGGGAAGATACTTCTATACAGGCCCATGAGATGACAAATATCGGGCGGAATACCCAGCGTTATCCTTCCACTTATCTGACATTGTATTATATGATTACCCTTTATCTGCAGAGTGATTTGAAATATCGGGCGGTCCAGGAACACCAGATTATGGGAAGAGTGATTCAGACTCTGCGGGATCAGGCCGCCATGGACTCAGATACTTTTACATCGGTGGAAGGACCGGGAGGAATGAATATTCGAATTCAGATGCAGGATCTGGAGATGGAAGAAAAGATTCGAATCTGGACCATACCCAATACAGCATACAGGACCTCCCTGTTTTACACAGCAGGGCCTGTTGAGATTCAATCTACCAGAAAGAAACCTGTAAAGCGGGTGCAGGAGATCGACTATCGTTTTACTGGAAAGGAGACATAATATGGCGCTGCAGGAGAGAAAAATACAATTGTCCAAAGCAGTTCTTCTCAAAGATGCCTTTACTGGAGAGCCGGTATCTTCTGGCATACGGATACATTCTTTTTCAGGAGGACAGGTAGAGAAAAAACCAGGAGGGTATGTTCTGTTTCTGAATGTGTGTTCTGTGGAATTTGAGGCGGAGGCAGAATCTCCCATTTACCAATCCAGAAAACTTTTTCTCCAGACAGACAGTGGAGCAGAGGTGGAAGAAGTTCTGATGTATCCTTCTTTTGCCTATCCTTTAAAAGCTGGCTGTACCGCAGTGAGGGGCAGAGCAGAGCCAGGAAGTGTGATTCAGTTTCATATAGAGGAGGAGAGAGAAAGCGGTAAGCTGCTTGAGGATTACCAAAAGGGAGAAGAACAGATCTCTTTTTACAGAAAAGGCGCGGCTTTTCATATGATCTGGCATATCCAGAAAAAACAAGGGAAATCAGGAGAATATTTTTCTCTGAAACATCAGGAGGAGAATTCTGAATGCTATACGTTGAAACAGCCTTTAGGGTCTGCCTATCAGAAAAAGGATACTGTCATCTGTCCGGCCCAGGAAAGCATTGCAGATGAGAACGGAGAGTTTTATTTATTGATTCAAAACCTTCCAGAGGAGAAGTGCATTCTGCATTATTCCTGCGGGGGTAATTGTCAGGAAGTATCCAGGAAGACAGAAATCATCCGGGGAAGGGAAAATTATATTCAGGAAGAGGGTTAAAGAGATGGGATTATGTGTGACAGGAGGGGCGGTTATGACTTGTTCTTTTGGTATGGCGCCTTCCACATTAAATATTTTGCCGACGGCTCAGGTAATGTCGGCAATGCCTTTGGCATGTATTGCAGATACGGTGCCTTTTGTAAATATTATGCCCTTTGGAATGTGTCAGAGTCTTGCAAATCCCACGGTGGCAGCCGCTACTGCTGCAGCTATGGGCGTGTTGACTCCAATGCCCTGCACACCAGTTCCAGCAGGTCCATGGGCGCCGGGAGTTCCACAGATTCTGGTAGGTGGTAAACCTGCAGTTAATGACCAGTGTAAACTTACCTGTTCTTACGGAGGAATGATACAGTTTACGAATTCAGGCTGTCAGACCATACAGTTCTGATGCGTTGCAAATAGTTGGATTCTGAGGAAAAAGATATGGATAAAAAAAGCTTGTATGGCATATGGGGGATTGTGGCGGCGGCAGTGATTGCGATTGCAGCGGCCAGCCTGTATGGGAGAACCATAAAATTAAATTATATCGAACAGATACATCTGCAGGATGGGTATCTGTATTATGTGGATCGGGGAAAAAGCGAAAACTTAAAAATCATCCGTTCTGACCCAGAGGGAAAACAGGGTTCCATCATTCTGTGTAAAAAACATGACAGAGAGACATACCGGACAATTCGCCAGATTTTTTTTGACAGACAGGATCGTCCCTATGTGTTGGTGGAAGAAACCAATGTGCGGTCATGGGATGGAGTTAGTTATAAAATCTATCAATGTGATTTTGCCCGCAGCAGATTAGAAGAGACAGTATATGATCTGACGGAAGACGCCGGTGATTACAGCCGGATATCCATACAATGTATAAGAGACGGAAGCCTTTATTATATAGGGGTTCCAGATTTGGAAAAGGGAAAAGAAGGAAAAAAGAGCGCGGAATTAATTGTGATGGATCAGCAGGGAAACCGGGAGAAAAAGGATGAGATACCTTTGGAGTATCCCCATCTGAATACACAGTTTTTTCTCAGTGAGGATCAGGTGCTTTTGTGGACGGATTATCAGGGGGAAATTTATGCCAGAAAAGTAGGAACGGATCAGTATTTGGAGATTTCGGGAATCACAGGGGAGAGGAAAAGGTTCCGGTGTCTTTCAGACGACGGGAAAAATGCATATGTGCTGGATTATGAGGCAGAATGTATCCGGTGTATTGATCTGTCAGATCAGACTTCTCAAGTAATCTTTTCTCAGGAGAAGATACAGGAGAAGGATTCAGATTTTACCTTTCAGCGGCTGCACAGCCCAGATTGTACCCAGGAGGGTTTTTGCGCAGGAGTGGAAGACGAGCAGGGAAAGATGTCTGTCTGTTCTTATCAGAATGGGAGACATCAAGATGTCGAAGAAATTTTTCTTGTGTTTCCAGAAGTACTGAATCGGATGTTCGGGGTGTATGTAGTGATTATACTGGCGGCAGCGCTTTTGTGTATGTACTGGCTGGCACGTGTAAAGTATCAGTTTCAGACAATTTTGGTCCGGCTGTGCCTGGTTTTTCTTCTGGGACTTTTGGTTATGGACGGTTTTTTGGAGTATTGGATCGAAGGGTCTATGCGCCAGCAGTTAGAGGGAAATCAGATCTTTGCTCTATCCGCCATGGGTAAACTGCTCCGGGAAGATATCATACATAATATTGAAACAGACGCTCAGAGAATCCCTTCTGGCAACAGGGCTTTGATGTTGGGACAAAACATTGATGAGGGAAATGAGGTCAGAGAGCTGTCCATGTATGTTTACAGCATTTTTGAAGCAGATGAAAAGGGGCGGCTATATGTCAGAGAGTCTATGTCAGAGTATAGCGGCGTTCCGGTAGAGTGGGTCTATGCCCCAGAAGTGACAGAGGAGTTCTATCGGGCTTATGATTCTGGAGAGAGTGTAAATAAAAGCTATGAGGGCAGAAGCGGAAAACGAAATAACCAGTTTATTCCTTTGATTTTAGGTGACGGTACAAAATACGGGATGCTGGTTGTCTCAGCAGATGGAAATTTGCTGGATTATCAGATCTGGTATTATCAGTGGAATTTGAAAAATGTTTCTTCCACTTTGTTACTGGTACTGACCATTGTTCTGCTTATCATCCTGTATATTTTCCTGCGGCCTTTAAAGACGCTGAAAGAGTATGCGGGCAGACTGGCAGCGGGAGAGTTGGGAGCCACAGTGGAGGTACGGGGACATGATGAAGTGGCAGATATTTCCTTAGCATTTAACCAGATGTCTTTGGAGATTGCAAAGTATGTACAAGATATCAAAGGGATTTCAGATGGATACTACAAATTTATTCCGGCAAAAATCCTGGATCTTTTGGACAAAGAATCTATACAGGATGTGAATCTGGGAGATCAGACAACAGGAGATTTTACGATTCTGTCCCTGCATGCCGTAGATTATCCCAGGCAGAGAGCGTCTTTGTCATCCGAGCAGGTATATACGGATGTTAGCAGGGTGCTGTCTGTTTTGGTAGAGCCCATCAACAGTCACTGCGGTGTGGTGGAGCATTTTGAAGATATGGGACTGTCCGCCTTTTTTACGGTCAGCAGTAAGGAGGCTCTGGATGCGGCTATTACGATGCAGCGTTTGCTGGAACGCTTGATGCCGGGAAAAGGAAGAACGATTGCCATCAGCTACGGACGCGTGATGATAGGAGTGATCGGGCATGAACAGCGGATGGAAGCCACCACCATTTCCGCTCATTCCGACCTGGCAAAGGCATTGCGTATGAAAGGAGATAAATACGGGGCCCATATTTTGATTACCCATCTTGTCTACAATCAGATACCAGATTTTGGGGAACATTATCACGCAAGATATCTGGGAAATATATATCTTGCAGCCAACAATACATATGAACGTATTTATGATGTTTACGATGGAGATTCAGAGGAAGAGTTCTACTATAAAGAGTTGACAAAACCATTGTTTGAACAAGGCGTAGAGTTGTTTGTAGCGAAGAAGTTTTATGAGGCAAGACTTGTGTTTGTGGAAGTGCTGAAACAGCACCGGAAGGATAAAGCAGCCAAAGAATATCTATATCGTTGCGATAGATATTATAAACTTGCATCAGAGGAAGAGATCGAGACAGTAATTGAGAAGTTTTAAAAGCGAGGTGAAAAGGAATGCCAGGTGGAGAAGAGGTAAAAGAGTTAGAGGATAGGGAAATAGACGGTCAAGATACTGAGAAAGAGGGCGGAAACCAAGAAGAAAAAGTGATAAAAGAGACGGCTGTACAGTCACTGCAGAAAGGAAGCAATCAGACGGTTGTGAAGAGTTCCGAAGATGAAGAAGACAAGGCAGATGAGGAAGGGGAGGGAAGCGGCAATAATTCCAGCGGATCAGGAGGGAACGATACATTAAATAATTCAAACATAAATAGTACTCCGACATCAGAGACTCCCCAGAACAACACTTTGGCGCCAGGGACTCCTCAGAGTGGAAGCCCTCAGATTCCTTCTCAAGATGAGACTGGGCAGGATTTGAAAGCAGATAGGGTCAGAGGGGATGTTGCGATAACTTTTAGCCAGAGTAATGGTGAAAACAGTGGGGGATCGGGAGATCAGGGAGAGGGAAATGGAACTTTTGATACCTTAGAAGAGGTGCGGAACCTGGCTTCTGGCAATCAGGAATCAAACCAGCAGACAGACAGTACAGGACAAGGCGCAGACAAGCTGAAAAAAGTGAAAAATGATATTCAAAAAATCAGAACGGGAGGTCTTTACAAGGCAGTTATTCTGGCAAGAATGTTGGAAAAGGGTGGAAAGAATCCGGCGAAGAAAGTAGACAATCATCCGCGTTTGACACGTTTTCTTAATTCTTCCCGGCTGAATAAGGCGTCTGATATCAATACACTGGTTGCAGCCGGTTCCGGAATCGCTTCCAATTTTGATGAGAATTATAAAAACTCTTTTGTGGGAAAAGGAGTTACGCTTGTTACCAGTATGCTGGCTATGATCTCTTCTATCCGTAATATTATAAAAAAGATACGAAATTGGAAAGGTTTAACCTCCAAGCTGGACAAAGCCTTTACTGGCATCAGCCTTATTTCAGATTTTTCTACGGTAGTTTCGAAAGCAGCTATGATTGCTAAGACGATTGCAGGGTTGGTAGGAGCTTCGAAAGGAATATTTGCAAAGGTTATGAGTTATGTGTCAACAATTACCGGCGGCTTATCTCAGATTGCAGGTTTGCTTGGGATCTCACGTACGGTAGGAGAGCAGGCGGCTGATATCACGCTTTTGAGGAAAAGAAGAGCCACTTATACCAAGATTGTGGATGATATCATAGGAAATCATAAAAATGACAAGAATGAGGAAAATGTTTCTGGGCAAAATGATGAAAATGCTGTTTTAGCGGATACGGAGAGTGGAACGCCGACGGAAACAAGACAGGGTACACCACCGCCGACAACGGGAGGGAATCATGAGACTCCGCCGCATCCAGAGATACCAGAGGAAGGAAGCAAGAGAAGAAGGCTGAGCCAGGCAGGAACAAGAAAATTGCCGGGAGCAGAGAATAAGGCCAGACGTGAAAAAGTATCTGAGCTTTTAAAAAGTAACAAGATTAGTAAAGACGAGAAAGACAGATTACTGAGTTACTGGGGAATAAGCAGAAGAATCAAGAGAAAGAAAACGGATTTGATCAATGCTGTCAATAGCGGAATCGGGCTTGTGATGGGAATGGCGACTACCATTTTGACAGGCGTAAGTATTGAAGATGAGAATGCAGAAGGGCCCACTAAGATTGCCAGCACAGTTTCCAATAGTTGGACGCTTCTGACCACAGGGAAAAAATTTGTGGATAAAACATTGGATAAGAAAGATCACAATAAAAATGCTGAGGAAACTCAGATGATGCAGGATAAACTCTGGGGGATTATGAAGACTTTGGGACAGGATAAGTATGGACTGAAAGGAGTTGCTAAATCCTTAGAAGGGCAGTCAGGTGCAGAGAAACAAAATTTTGCAGAAGGGCTGGTGACAAAGTATAAGAGGGTAGATGCGCAGTTTGATATGCTGGGCGTAAATTATGGCGCGCTGATGCAGGCGGAAGATGAAAAGAAATTCAAACAGCTGCTGGTGGAGGGTCTGTAGCAGCGGTGATATGCAGGAAATGGATGGTGAAAGGTGTTTTCAGGACAGGAAGAATATTTTAAAGAATTGCTGATTCTGGTGAAAGAGGAGATACGTCTTTATACCGCTTATGCGGTGCGCTTAAGAGAAGACGGGGGAATCCGGCATATTTATAATACAAAGTTGTTTCAAGAAGAACTCTCAAATATTTTGGAAGATCCCTTCGTTCATATGAATTGGGAAACTTATAACAGGGAGCGGAAAAAGCTGACTGCACAGTGGAAGGAATTTCATCAGAAAGCCTATCGGACCATCAAGGAAGGGGGGATTATGCTGCCTTTTGCATATATGATCCGAAAATTAGGGCTGACGGATTTTGAGCAGTATCTGGCCTGTCTTGCTGCTGCCCCGGAACTGAACCGGGAATTTGAGCGGATGTACTGTTATCTGCAGGATGACCTTTCCTGGCGGTACCCCTCTTTGGATCTGTGTGTGAAAATGTATACCATGGATGAGATGGAGCAGAACACCCTGATTCATCAGACTGCAGCCCGGAAGGAATGGCTGTGCTGTATTTTCAGAGAGCGTCCGGCCACTCAGGAAAGTGAACTGTCCTGGCGTTTCAAATTCCAGGCGGACTTGATTGATTATATTTTTTTCTATGAGTCGGATCTGACAGATCGAAAAGGGGAATATCATCTGTGTATTCCAGCGGAATCTTTATCTTCGGAATTGAATATCAACCAAAGTGTTTTAGAGAATATAGAGTACCGTCTGGGAAAAAAAGATTCCAGAATGATGTTGTTCCTTTTGCGGGGACCATTGGGGAGCGGAAAGAAGTTTCAAATTCAGCTTGCAGCCAAAGACCAGGGACGCGCAGTGCTTTTTCTGGATCTAAGGGAATTAGCGGGGAGAAAGGAAGAACAGGTACAGGAGATGGTGGGAGGCGCAGTGGTCCGGGCAGTGCTGGATCAGGCCTTTTTGGTGTTCTGCCACTGGGAAGCAGTTTGGACGGGGAAGAAAAAGAATCGTCAGCTTGCACAGGAAATGTTAAGAAAGGCTGCTTTATTTTTTCAACATGTCTTTTTAACGGTGGAGGAAGAACCAGGGGAAGATCTTCTGGAAGGAGAATATCCAAAACGGTATCAGGTAGAAGAATTTTTTATGAAAATGCCATCTATACAGGAAAGGAGCCTGCTCTGGCAGAAATCTTTGGGGGAAGAAGGTTTGGTCTTGTATGACCAGCTGGCGGCCCAGTTTGATTTTACTCCAGGGGTAATAGGAGAGGCGGCTCGGTCTGCATCCAGGGAGGCAGAAGGTCAGGGAGAGAAGCAGGTTTCTGCAAAGCTTCTGTATCAGGCATGTCAGAGGAAGATCTCTCATCGGCTGGGAGAGCGGGCCAGCAGGGTAAATGGAATGTATACCTGGGAAGACCTGATACTGGAAGAGGGGGCCAAGGAATTATTGCGTCAGGCCTGCGGGCAGGTATCTTATCGGGGAAAGGTCTATGAACAATGGGGATTTCAGGATAAGATTGCCTATGGCAGAGGGGTTTCCCTGCTGTTTGCAGGACCTCCTGGAACAGGAAAGACTATGGCGGCCCAGGTCCTTGCCAGGGAATTGAACTTAGAACTATATAAGGTGGATCTGTCTGGCGTGCTTTCAAAATACATTGGAGAGACCCAGAAAAATCTGCGGGAAATTTTTGACGAGGTAAAAAAGAGCAGGAGTATTCTCTTTTTCGATGAGGCGGACGTGTTGTTTGGAAAACGGGTGGATGTGTCTGATGCAAGGGATATCAGCGCCAACGCTCAGACAGCGTACTTGCTGCAGAAAATGGAAGAATACGATGGGATCACGATTCTTGCTACAAACCTGATGCAGAATTTTGATGATGCATATAAGAGACGGATGAAATTTATTATCCGGTTTACCTTTCCCCAAAAAGAACAGCGGGTCCAGCTCTGGAAAAAAGTATTTCCCAGGCAGATGCCTCTGCAGGGCGATATTGATATAGATTATCTGGCAGATAATTTTGAGCTGTCAGGGGCGAATATTAAAAATATTGCGGTAAATGCGGCGTTTATCGCAGCCTCCAGACAGGAGATCACCGGCATGGAGCATATTATGACAGCTCTGCAGCAGGAGTATGAGAAATCTGGAAAAATTCTGGGTAAAGCAGAGTTGAAAGAGCATTATAAATACAAAATATAGAGAGAAAGCAGGATGATAGAAAAATGGAGGAAATGATGGAAAAAGAAAAATTAAGAGAAGGGCTGAAAAGGCTGGAAGCGTATGCAAAACAAAGGGAGCTTCACAGTGTTTTCCTGGAAGAAAGCTCTGAGGTTGAACTGGATTCTCTGGTGTTTGGATTAGAGAGGGAGGAAGGCTTAAGCGCGGATATCAGCTGCAATTTCGTCTATGCGGAGGAAATTGGAAATATGCTGCAGTTTTACGGACAGCTGGAACTGGATGGATTGATGGAAGAAAAGCCGGATGTTTTTCAGAAAGAGAAGATACTGCAGCTTATGAACATGCTGAACAAGATGGCTCCTGTGGGGCAGCTTTTGTATATGGAAAAAGAGCAGGATGGAGAAAACGCTATCGGTATCCGGTATACGATGCTGACAGACTTAGGCAGCGACCCAGAATTAAAAAAATGTGTAAATGTGCTGCAGCTTTTGATGGATGTTTATGAACTTCTCTGCAGTATGATCCTTTTACTGGCAGATGGAGAGTCTTTAGAAAGCGCCATGAAAGTGATAATAGAACTGATGGATCAGTAGGATAATTGCCAGAGAAGTGAAGAATAGATAGGTAGAAATGAAAAGAGACAAGGAGGAGAAAAGTTGTGAGAGAAAATGAAAAAAAGAGAACCGTGGTGGAGACAGTGTTGATTGTTTTGGTACTGCTGTCTGTGATTCGCCAGTTTTTTCTGGGCAGTTACCATAATATGTTCCTGGGGATTTTGACGTTATTTTTATTTATGGTTCCTCAGCTCATTGAACAGACCATTGGGGTGACTATTCCCGTGGGATTGAAAACAGTCATATTGATTTTTATTTTTTCAGCAGAGATCCTGGGGGAAATCAATGCTTTTTACATCAAGATTCCAATCTGGGATACCATTCTGCATACCACGAATGGATTTTTGATGGCCGCTATTGGATTTGCCCTTATTGACTTATTTAACAGAAGTGAGAAATTTTCGCTGAAAATGTCCCCTTATTTTGTGGCGTTTGTGGCCTTCTGTTTTTCTATGACCGTAGGAGTGGTCTGGGAGTTTTTTGAGTTCGGCATGGATTGGTTCTTCTATACAGATATGCAGAAAGATTGGATTCTGCCGGCGATCAGTTCTGTAAAATTAGATCCTGCCGGGTCTAATGAGCCGGTGAAAGTGGCGGTGGAATCTGTTGTGATCAATGGAGAAGAATGGAATCTGGGAGGCTATCTGGATATTGGAATTGTGGATACCATGAAGGATTTAATCGTGAATTTTATAGGAGCCCTGGTTTTTTCCGGGATTGGAATTGTCTATCTGAAACAGCGGGGAAAAGGCAGATTGGCTTCTGCTCTGATTCCTCAGGTGAAAGATCAAAGGGAGAAGAAAGATGAATAGATCAGTCAGAAATAACTTGTATCTCATTCTGTTTTGCGGAATCATAGGCGCCACAGCCGGCGCTGTGATCTGGACGTTTTTAAAGGTGATGTCTTTAGGAATTGCATTTGTGTGGGAGTGGATTCCCTCCCAGTTTTCCATTCCATGTTATGCCTTGCTGGTATGTACCGCAGGGGGAGCATTGATTGGATGTTTCCGCTGGAAGTTCGGGGATTATCCAGAGGAATTGGACACGGTGATGGGAAAGGTAAAGACAGAGAAAACCTATGACTATTCCAATATGATTGTGCTTTTGCTGAGCGCCTTATTTCCTTTGCTGCTGGGCAGCAGTATCGGACCGGAGGCAGGGTTGACCGGAGTAATCGTAGGTCTCTGCTATTGGGTTGGCGACAACCTTTCTTTCGCGAGACAAAATGCAAGGGAGTACTCTCAGGTGGGAGCGGCGGTAACGCTGGGAGTCTTGTTTCGTTCTCCTCTTTTTGGCGTTTTTGCAGTGGAAGAAGAGAATCAGGAAAAGGAGATCTTAAAACTGCCGGGAACCATGAAACTATTTTTATACGGACTTGCAGCTGCAGCCGGAACAGGCTGTTATATGCTGCTGTCAGAATTATTTGGAGCGGGACTTGCTGCCCTGCCCTCCTTTTCTGAAATGCAGCCGGAGGTTTTCGATTACCTTATGTTGATCGTATACATTCTTCTGGGATGTATCTTGGCAAAGTTTTATTTTATCACACATAGTCTGACAGAGAAGGCCGCAGGAAAGATCCCAAGGATCTTAAGAGAGACAGTTGGGGGCTTGTGCCTTGGAGTTATGGGGATGGCGGCGCCGGTTCTGATGTTTTCCGGTGAGGAGGCCATGGGAGAATTGATCACGGATTATGATCATTATCTGCCTTTAGCCCTTGCTGCCATTGCGTTTTTAAAGGTGCTTCTTACAAATATATGTATTCAGTCGGGACTGAAAGGAGGACATTTTTTTCCAATTATATTTGCAGGGGTATGTCTTGGATATGCCTCAGCCATGTTAGTTTTTAACAATGCTAGTGATCATGGAGTCTTTGCTGCCGCCACGGTGACAGCGGCTCTTCTGGGCGGAATTATGAGAAAGCCTTTAGCAGTTACGTTACTGTTGTTTTTGTGTTTTCCAGTAAAACTGTTTTTGTGGATTTTTCTTGCAGCCGCAGCCGGAAGTTTTTTAAGTTCCTTAGGAACCTCTTCAGGAATTTCAGAAGAGCCGGACTCTTTAGAATCAGCAGTGTTGAAAAAATAAAAAAATAAAAAAAGAATTAAGGAGGATGTTAGTGATGAAAGTGTTTGCAATTATTTTGGGTGTGCTTATGGCCATATGCGGAGTTTCCTGTATATGTACGCCTCTGATGACATTTTTGGAGGCAGGCTATTTTCTGGTGATTCTGCTGCTTGTCTATGGAATAGGGGCTATTATAAGGGCAGTGATGGAAAAGAAATATGGAATTGATTTTCTATTTGGTATCCTGAGCGTTATTCTGGGCATTGTGATCATGGTGGTACCTGGACTGAAACTGGCAACCGACGGAATGTTGGTTTACATTATGGCGTCCTGGTTCCTGCTGCAAGGTGTCGTAGGTATTTTTCTGGCCTTCAAACGGAAAAAGGCGGATCAGGGAAAAGGATGGATTTGGACATTGATCTTAGGGATTCTGGGTGTGTTGATCGGAATCTATTCTCTGGTACATCCTATGGTGATGGCATTTACCTTCGGCATTCTGGTCGGCGTTTATTTTATGGAAAGCGGCATCAGTATGATTGTGATGGCATGTTCTGCTCCATCAGAACCGTCAGAATAGGAAATCAGGTATGAGGACTTGGAAGCGTTGGTATAAGATTCTGAAACGAACGGGTACCTTAAAAATTTTTATGAGTTTTCTGCTGTTCCTCTGCGGGGCTGGAGTTGTATTGGCGCTGGTGGAGCCTCAGATCCAGAGCTTTGGCGATGGCTTGTGGTACTGCTTTGTGGCGGCTGCCACCATTGGGTTTGGGGATATCTACGCGGTCACCAAAATTGGGAGGCTTGTCACAGTGCTGGTGTCTCTGTATGGAATCCTGATGGCTGCCATGGTGCCGGGGGTAGTTGTCAGCTATTATATGGAACATTTAAAGATACGGGAAAAGGAGACGATCTCTGTTTTTCTGGAAGAGCTGGAACGGCTGCCGGAACTATCGAAAGAGGAACTGGAAGAATTATCGGAAAAAATTAAGAAGTTTAATCACAAACATTAAAAAAAGACCATTGTAAAATGCAAAGTTTTACAATGGTTCTTTTTTTCTCTTATAGGAAAGACCATGTCACGCTTTAGCGTGACATGGTCTTTCCTATAAGAGAAAAATAATATGCGCACTCGCACAAGAGGTAAAATATTGCTT
>JAAWBG010000069.1 GCA_022792535.1 Lachnospiraceae bacterium | reverse complement strand
TCATGAGTGAGGGATTCAGGGAGTTGAAGCGGACCTGTCCGCTTTGTTCTGATAAAAATAGGTACGCTCAGACAAAGTGGCTGTTTACAGATTTTTCTGAATATGCTATGATAGAAAACAGCAGGAGTCAAATTTATAGGAAATGAGATGATAGAATATGTTTATCCTAATTGGAGGCGTAGTGATCATTGCAGTTATTGTGGCTGTAGTGGCATCTGTGGCTGGCGCAGTGGCAGGGGTAGTAGATGAGGACAGTGAAGAAGAATAGATTCTGCCATAGACAGGTGATTTGCATGTTGCAGATGGATTGCAGGGAATTATCGTTGGAATGAGAGGTACAAGCAGGTACTTTTCTGAGAATGATAATTCCTTTCCTTTTTATATTTTTTAAGATTCGGGTGTCAAAAGCACCTTTGGTGCTACGCTCATCCCATATATTGTTATTGCAAACAAGTTTGCACATCAATATATGGGATAGAGCGGGTGCGCCGCACCCTTTTGACACCCTAATCTTTTTAAGTAATTGCGAAATTCAATAATTATACAAATTTGATAGTTTCGTAATTATCTATTATATTTTTAGAAGTGGGAAATCAGGAAGAAAGGAAAGAAGATGAACCATAAGAAGACACATAAGTTGATATTAGAAGAGCTGGGTATGATGGTGCCGATTACAAATAATGGCGATACAGCGGCTGTACAGATACAGGAACGTTTGTATCATGGCAGACAGGAATTTGAGAAGATTCTGAAAGAGATACAAGAGTCATTGACAAAGATGAGCGCTCTGGATCTTTCTGTGGAAGATAATGTGAAAGTGCTGGTTAAGATCAGTCAGGAGCTTTTTCACACTGCAAAAGAGATTCAGTCAGCGGTAGATACCACCAAAGAAAACACTTCCGAAGTAGTTGCAGCCCACCAGGATCTCACAGGAACTATAGAACGGATTTCTGCCAATACGGAGGAGATCTTGACAGAGCTTCAAAACAGTGACCAGCAGTTAAAAGAAGTCAAAACAGTTTCAGATCAGACGATGGCAAATTCATTGGAGATGAAAAAAGACATGGATCAGCTGTTGTCGGTGATTGATCATATGAATGAAGTGATTGCAGGGATCAATGGCATTTCTGAACAGACAAATCTTTTGGCATTGAACGCCAGTATTGAGGCGGCGAGAGCCGGAGAAGCAGGGAAAGGCTTTGCAATTGTGGCGGATGAGATTCGAAATCTGGCGGATGAGACAAAAGATCTGACCTCAAGTATGGATAAATTTGTAGAGAAAATACAAAAAGCTTCCAAGGAAAGCTCAGGAAGTATCCAACAGGCTGTAGGCAATTTAGAACAGATTAACCAGGACTTACAATCAGTAGTAAAAAGCAATGAGAATAACAGAAGAAAGGTGAATGGAATCTCAGATGCCTTAGGTTGTGCCACTTCTTCCAGCCAGGAAGTATTTAGTGCAATTCTGGAACTGGAAGAACAGTTTCATAGAATTTCTGATCATAGTATAGGATTGCATACTCAGGCAGAATCCTTACATCAATCAGGAGAAATGATTCAGGAAGTAGTCAAACCTATTTCCATGATAGAAAAAGAGATGGATGGCGTGGCCAGACAGATGGGACGGATGTCGGAAGATCCTTTTTACATGATTGGAAATCAGGTGTTTGCAGATACAGTGAGAAATGCCATTACAGCTCATGAAAACTGGGTTCGTACCTTGACGGATATTGTGGAGGAAAATAAAGTAGTCTCTCTTCAGACAGACGCCTCAAAATGTGGGTTTGGTCATTTTTATTATTCTATCATGCCGAAAAATCCTGAGATCAGTAAAATTTGGAAAGGGATTGAGCAAAAGCACAAAAAATTGCACGATATTGGAAAGTCGGCAGTTCAGGCAGTGTGGAATGAGAACTCAGAGCAAGCTCAGGCAGAATTAAAACAGGCTTGCAGCCTTTCTAAAGAATTGGTAGGAGAGTTTGGGAAGATTCTGGACTTGACAGAGAAGTTAAGCCAGGAGGGAAAAAAGGTATTTGAAGAAATGGAGATCTGACTTTGAAAGAACATATCATAGACAGGATTCAACCGGGAAGTATTGCAGAAGAATTGGAAGTGGAGCCGGGCGATATTTTGCTTGCAGTAAATGATCATGAGATAGAAGATGTATTTGATTACCATTACTATACGAATGAGGAATATCTGACTGTACTGATCCGTAAAAAGGATGGGGAGGAATGGGAATTAGAGATTGAAAAAGAATACGAAGAAGACTTGGGCATTGAATTTGAAAATGGACTGATGGATGATTACAAATCTTGTCATAATAAATGTATTTTCTGCTTTATTGATCAGATGCCAGAGGGAATGCGGGATACCCTGTATTTTAAAGATGATGATTCCCGTCTTTCTTTTCTCCAGGGAAATTATGTAACCCTTACAAATATGAAGGAACACGATCTGGAACGGATCTTGGAATATAAATTAGGGCCCATCAATATTTCGGTACAGACCACAAACCCAAAGCTGCGCTGTCAGATGCTGAATAACCGCTTTGCCGGAGAAGCGCTGGAGAAGATAGATAAGCTCTATGAAGCAGGAATTCCTATGAATGGGCAGATTGTACTCTGCAAGGGAGTGAACGACGGCAAGGAACTAGAGCGGAGTATTCAGGATTTGATGAGATATATGCCGGTGATGGAGAGCGTGTCGGTGGTTCCCGTTGGGTTAAGCAGGTATCGGGAGGGATTATATCCCCTAGAGCCTTTTACCCAGGAAGATGCCAGAGAAGTTCTTGCTCTGATTCATCGCTATCAAAAGATTTGTCTTAAAAAAGAAGAGATGCATTTTATTCATGCCAGTGACGAATGGTATCTGCTGGCAGGATGGGAGCTGCCGCCAGAGGAAAATTATGACGGATATCTGCAGCTGGAAAATGGAGTGGGAATGCTGCGTCTTTTGAAAACAGAGTTTGGGGAGGCCTTAGAGGAAGCAGCCAGAATAGAAAAGGGGAGAAAAGAAGCAGAAATCTCCGATTCTGAAAAGATGACGGAAGATTTAAAGGCAGGGAAGGTTTCAGAGATAGGAAAGAGTAAGATCACCCTTGCAACAGGCGTGCTGGCAGCGCCTGTTTTGGAGGAATTGATAGGAGATTTTCAAAAAATATTTCCGAATACAAACGTGCAGGTGATTCCCATTATCAATGATTTTTTTGGACCCCAGATCACAGTTTCCGGCCTTTTGACTGGACAAGATATCATAGCTCAATTGAAGGATAGAGAGCTGGGGGAGAAACTGCTGCTGCCCTGCAATCTGCTGCGCAGCGGGGAGGAAGTGCTTTTAGATGATATTACGGTTTCGCAGGTGGAAAATGCTTTACAAGTGAAGATAGATATTGTAAAATCAAGCGGACAGGACCTGGTGTCTTGTCTACTGACAGATTTTTAAGAAATGATTAGGAGAATAGAATGAGTAAACCAGTAGTTGCCGTGGTAGGGCGGCCGAATGTGGGAAAATCTACATTATTTAATGCGTTGGCAGGAGAGCGGATCTCTATTGTGCAGGATACGCCGGGAGTAACCAGAGATCGGATTTACGCAGACGTCACTTGGCTGGATATGGCTTTTACTTTGATTGATACGGGAGGAATTGAGCCGGAGAGCAAAGATATTATTTTATCCAGAATGCGGGAGCAGGCGCAGATTGCCATTGATACAGCGGATGTGATTTTGTTTATGACGGACGTCCGCCAGGGACTTGTGGATGCGGATTCTAAAGTTGCCGATATGCTGCGGCGTTCTCAGAAACCAGTAATTTTGGTAGTGAACAAGGTGGATAGCTTTGAAAAATTTATGCCGGACGTCTATGAATTCTACAATCTGGGAATCGGAGAGCCAATTCCTATTTCTGCCGCTTCCAAACTGGGGATTGGGGATATGCTGGATGAAGTGGCAAAATATTTTCCGGAAAGGGCCGGCGATGAGACAGAAGATGACAGGCCAAAAGTGGCTATTGTGGGAAAACCCAATGTGGGAAAATCATCTCTAATCAACCGTTTGGTAGGAGAAGAGCGGGTCATTGTGTCGGATATTGCCGGAACTACCAGAGACGCTATCGACACGGAAATCACCTGGAAAGACCGGGAATATGTTTTTATTGATACAGCGGGACTGCGGCGGAAGAGCCGGATCAAGGAGGAACTGGAACGGTTCAGTATTATCCGGGCAGTGACAGCAGTGGAACGCGCAGATGTGGTAGTCATTGTCATTGATGCCACAGAGGGAGTGACAGAGCAGGATGCGAAGATTGCCGGTATCGCTCATGAGAGAGGAAAGGGAATTATCATAGCGGTGAATAAATGGGACGCCATTGAAAAAGATGATAAGACCATTTATAAGCACACCAACCGAATCCGTGAGATTTTGAGTTTCATGCCTTATGCAGAGATTTTGTATATTTCAGCAAAGACAGGGCAGCGTACCCAGAAATTGTTTGACATGATCGATGCAGTTTTGGAAAATAATTCTATGCGGGTGGCCACCGGAGTGCTCAACGAGATCATGACGGAAGCTGTGGCAATGCAGCAGCCTCCTTCCGATAAAGGCAAGCGGCTGAAATTATTCTATATCACTCAGGTTGCAGTGAAGCCGCCCACTTTTGTGATCTTTGTAAACGACAAGGAGCTGATGCACTTTTCTTATACCAGATATCTGGAAAATCGTATTCGGGATGCTTTTGGATTTCAGGGAACTTCATTGAAATTTATCATAAGAGAGAGAAAGGAAGGATAGGATGGTCATAAACAGAGGAATCTGTCTCATTGTTGGTTATATCTTTGGCTTGTTTCAGACTGGATATATCTATGGAAAAATTCAGCATATCGACATTCGGGATTATGGAAGCGGAAATGCAGGAACTACCAATACTTTGCGGACACTGGGATGGAAGGCAGGTTTGATCACATTTTTAGGAGACGCGGGAAAGGCAATTCTGGCTATGCTGGCGGTATGGCTGTTTTTCCATGGAAAATATCCGGGAGAGGTAAGTCTGTTGGAAATGTACGCAGGTCTTGGCGCTGTGCTGGGACATAATTTCCCCTTTTATCTGAAATTTAAAGGCGGAAAAGGAATCGCCTGTACCGCAGGATTTATCATCACGTTCTATCCGCCCATGGCAGTTTTCTGCCTGCTGGTGTTTATCGGGGCCGTCGCAGTGACAAGATATGTGTCCCTTGGCTCTATTTTAGTGGCAGTCAGCTTCTATATACAGTTGATTCTCTTTGGCCAGTTAGGGTATCTGTGGGTGGATGAAAGACTGCTTTTAGAAGTCTATGTGGTGGGAGCAGTCTTTTCCGGGTTAGCCATCTGGAGACATCGGGCAAATATAAAACGGCTGGTGAGCGGAACGGAAAATAAATTTTCCATCAGCAATGCAGGAAATTTGAAAAAGAATCAGTAAAAGATGCTTTGAGAGAAAAGGCTTATTATCTTATGAGAAAGTCCCTGAGTAAGATAAGGAGCCTTATTTTATCTTATAGGAAATACCGTATTACTGCGAAGTGTTAATGGGTACAGATTTCCTATAAACTTGAAACATTTTTCAAAAAGTGGCTTAAATACAGTATCTAAGGCACTTCCAAGAAGAAAACAGTAAGATTTTACTACCTTTTTACTACATTTGCACATAACAAGCGGATTGCCCGATTTAATGTCGGGTAGTCCATTTTTTATGTCCTTTTCCAAGTTGTGAATTAAATAACCGGGTGCTTTTTAAAAAAAGGAGTACAGGCAGATGTATAAATGGTTTACAGGAATAAAGACAATAGCGGAATTGCGACAACGGTATAGAGAACTTTTGAAAAAATATCATCCTGATAATGAGGGCGGCAGTATTGAGATTACGCAGGAGATTAACGCAGAATATGACAGCTTATTTGACGTTCTAAGCAAGGAAAAGCATAAAGACGAGGAAACCCCTAAGTATGATTATCAAGCCGAAAATGACGCGTTTAAGACGGTCATAAACAAGATTATATCGTACAATATGGAAATCGAATTGATAGGCAACTGGATATGGTGCTTTGATTGTTTCGCGTACAAAGACAGGCTCAATGAGTTAGGCTTTAAATTTGCGCCGAAGAAAAAAGCGTGGACGTGGCATTTTGGGGATTATGTGAGGTATCACAAGGGCGAGGTATCACTTGATGAAATCCGGCAGAAGTACGGTTCTAAGAAAGTCGGCAGTAAGTCCAAACAATACGCAATCAGCTAAGAAAGGAATGTGGGGAACTATGAG
>JAAWBG010000141.1 GCA_022792535.1 Lachnospiraceae bacterium | reverse complement strand
CGACATAACATTTGTAAGAGATGCATTTTTCCTTATTATCATGGCGAGGTTTAATATTAACACACATCCGGCACACGCTGATAAAATTATGATAAGCGGATTATGGTACTCATTATTTGCATAAGAGATATTGCCATAATGCCTGCCTATAAATACTACTGAAATACAAATTAATACAATAATAATTCTGGTCCAAATAGTTCCTGCTAAAATTGCATTATTTTTTTTATATACACAAATCATATAACCTATTTCATATAATATCAGGTTCGTACATACTATTCCTATCATAAGCATGCTATTTTTCTGTGACAAATAAAATCCTGCCAATAAAAAAATAGATGCTATAACAATAATTATTATATTCCTCTTATTTTTATCAGCAATTTTGGATACGATAAAATGTAAAGCTGCACTAATCATCACAATAACAAACAATGCTTTTAAAAACCATGTAGCTCCTGCCAGTCCGCCGGCGCCTTCATTAAATACGACATTCAAAGATCGTGAAAAAATAGATTTAAGGCTATACATATTTTTTACTGAATGGTTTGCCTTAGACAATCCATTCAACTCCACAGGACTTATGTAAATATGTAATTTTATAAACAGATTATTCAAAAAAATACAAACAGCATTACAAAATATAAAAGGAATAATCAAACTTTTTAAACGTTTAACAGACAAATGTCCAATCCCTTTTATATTCTGAGTATAATGATCATTTACCAAATACCCGCTTATCATAAAAAAAACACCTACATGAAATGGCTTTAAGTACTGACCAAATGGACTGTCAGCATGCCAAAGAACAATTATTAAAATTGCAAGTCCCTTCATTATGTCTATTACTACATCTCTCTGTTTCATTTTCTTTTTCCTTTTCTCAGTCTATCCGGAACCATCCGCCACATTATTTGTATAGCTTCTTTAAATTCGAGTCTTTTAAAATGTATCAAAATTATCATCGCATTTGATGCAATAACACAAATAAACATCTTTATGACAAACGCTAAATAGCCCTCTCCTTTAACAAAACCGCATAAAATAAATGTGACTGTAACAATAACTGAATCTATTAAAATATATTCCAACATTTTAAAAATCTGTTGTAAGCATCCCCGCCTAAATATATTAGTAAATACATTATGTATCAACCAGGGAACATTTACAAATAATGATGCTAATATTGTAGAGATTATGATTCCATACAGGCCTATATAACGAACCAAAATCAAATTAATTACCAGATTGACGATGGCTGCAATTAAAGGCCGGAATCTGTCTTCGTGCCATATTCCTCCTGCATCTTTGTATGTTTCTAATGCTCTTATCATCTGCAAACTTAAAAAATAAACACAAAATAAAATCACCATTGTAAATGGCAAAACATATTTAGAATCACCAATCCACAATTTCATAAATGGCTGATACAAGCACAATAAACAACTTCCACAAAATGCCACTATCCAAAATACAATAAACTGGAATGTTTTAAAATCTGCATAATTTTTTTCCTTTGTTTCTGTTAGAATGCTATT
>JAAWBG010000140.1 GCA_022792535.1 Lachnospiraceae bacterium | reverse complement strand
TGGACACTTCTTCTTTCCTTTTTTCATTTCTATTTGATATTACAATAAAATTTTATGTTTGTCAAGCCATTTTATTCATTTTCTTTTGAATTTGGATAAATTTCTGTACAAGTTTTTTATCATATAGCATTCCTTTGCCACCATCTTCCTTTTTTCTTGTACATAATAATAGCTCCTCAAATGCACTATCAATATTTTCAGCATTATGATACACTCTTTTTGAAATCATTGCATCATAACTATCTGCAATTCCAATAATTTGTGCACCTAAACTAGGAGTTATTCCATTTTTATAACCACTTCCATCCAATCTTTCATGATGAGATTCTACCATTTGCATCACATTTTCTTCTAAGAAGTCGCCTAATATATCACGTGCTGTAATGCAATGTGTTTTAATAAGTTCAAATTCTTCATCAGTTAACTTTCCATTTTTACCAATAATTTCTTTTGGTATTACATATTTTCCAATATCATGAAAAAGTGCTGCTGTATAAATATCATCTACTTCTTTTTTAGATAATTGTAAAGATTCAGCCAATTCTTTTGCATATTTTCCTACACGAAGAAGATGTCCCAAAGATTTTTCTTCTTCCATTTCTATATCAATATTAAGTTCTAAATAATACGTGAATTTTTTTATTTTATTTTCTAATTCTTTATTTTCTTCTATTCGATCTTTATTAAATTTAGAATATGGAATAATTGGTATCTCTAATAATTCATATAAATATCGTAAATTTGATGGTAAACTTTTTTTATTTTCTACAATTAATGGACAACATAAATGGTAAATGTTCTCTTCAATATTTTGACATTTTATTCCTATATTCTTTATTAAATCTTTATCTATTTTATAATAACCTAACATAGATGCACCCTTTCTAAAAATTAGTTTTCTGTTTATTATCTTTTAAATATATAATTGAAATTAAATTATTTAAATTTGAAATTTGTCTAAAACCAATATTCCAAACAAAAGAATATAGAAGCATATAACTATAATCAATTTTCTTCATTGTCTTGATACTTTCTCCTGATAACATTACCATAATATTTAATATCGTACCAAATAAAATATAAATCAACAAATACATAATCATTGTAGTAATACTAATATAGTTTAATATACAAGATAAAATGATGGAAATGAGCATTAACATTTCTAAAAATGGAGCTATAAAGGTTAATACAATATAATAGAGGCAAGAAAATGTACCTACAAATTTATATTTAGGACGAAAAAACATATTTTTATGATTCATAATACTTTGTAATAAACCTCTTATTTCTTTTTGTTCTTTTCTCTTTAATTCTTTGGCATTATTGGCATATTTTGTATACCCAATTGTCGTCCAAATATATTTTATTTTATATGATTTTTTATTTGAAAGCGCATTTTGATGAATAGATAATAAAAGATGACTATCTTCAGCAATTACATTTCTTTTGTATCCGCCTTCTTCAATTACAACATCCTTTTTAAATAATAAAATTCCTTCTTCTGATATGATATTTCCATTATATAAATCGAAAACATTTCTTCTTGAAACAAATCTATTATGCTGTATTTCTTCTTTCATATGTAAATAACTTTTGGTAAATTCACCCATTTTTTTTATGCTGCCTATAACTACACTTACATTTTTATTCTCTATAATTGGCCTCATCATTTCATTTAAACTATTTTGTTCCATTTTTACATTTGCATTAAGTGCGAAAATATAAGGAAAACGTGCTGTATTGATACCAGCATTCAAAGTATCACTTTTACCACCATGTATTTTTTCTACTAATACTATTTTTTTATCTCCATTTTTTTCATAATATGAATTTACTGTTTTAGTTGCTATTTTTTTTCTTACTACTTTTTCTATTTTTTTTAATTTATAATGCTTTATAATTTTTTCTACGGTCTTATCTTTTGAACCATCATCTACAATAATAATTTCATATAATTTATAATCTAAATTTAAAATAGAGTCTATTACTTCTATTATCTTTTCCTCTTCATTGTAAACAGGTAAAACAACAGATACTGGCATATCAAAATCTTTTTTTATTTCATTTTTAAACTTCTTTCTTCTAATATTTTTCCAGTTTAAAAAATGGGATATAATTGTAATAATAAACAAAATACTTCCCCATATTATCATAAAATAAAGGAAAAAATTATCAAATCCTAGTATTATATTTCTAAATATATT
>JAAWBG010000068.1 GCA_022792535.1 Lachnospiraceae bacterium | reverse complement strand
AGTTGCCATAAATGTGATACTGGATTTTTTTGCTACAGCAGTAGATTTGTTTTGTCTGGAGGCAGAATTGACAGAACTGGCGGGGGACCTTGGGATGCTGGATGTGGAGAAAATCCGGAAAACATTTTAAAATTCTTCCCAAACTTTCCCATGCGGCCGCTTGGATGGAAAACGCCCAATGAGGTGCTAAAAAATTATCTGCGGTCGGTGTAACAAATTCCAACATTGACACCTCCTCTTTGCTGCGGGTGTCGGTGAGCAACATAAGAATTATACTATGTTATTTGATATTTTTCTATCTTTTCTCCTTGGCTTTGTATCATTTGTTTTCAATATATTTTTTATCCTTATCTGGTTTTAAACTTGTGTAAGTAAAAGACAAAACCGAAATTCGTCAATTCACCACCTTATATCTTAGACGAGTATAAGAATCCTTTAGAACCTCACAGGTTTCAAGCTGCAGCACTCCTAATAAATTTAGGTCGTCAACAGATGTTATTGAATTTCCGTCAACGAGTGTGGAAGTATCCTTTCCGCCCACCAATATAGGCGCTATTACGATATCTACATAGTCAATCAATTTATTTCTTAAAAAAAGTCCGTTTAGAGTTCCGCCTGATTGGATTGTCAATCTTTCACAGCCATAATCTGCTTTTAAAGTTTGCAATGCATTTGCCAAATCGAAAGAGTCCTGCTTGATGATATGCAGATTGTCTTCCTTTACAGAGAAGGCAGGGTGTGAGGGGTTTTGTGTGATTAATACAAAATTTTCTGCCCAGGCGCAAAAGTAATGGATCCCATGTTCTGTTAGATGATGATTGTCCAAAAGAACAAAAGATACTGGTGATTTTTGAGGGAAATCTTTTTCATTCACTCCCATTTTTTTCTGAACCCTTCCCGTATTAAATGACCATAAATCTGTCATTTGTTCAAGCTCATAGTATTGATGCAGTCCCTCTTTTACACCTTGTATCTTTGGAAAATCTTTATCAACATCCAGCTTGTCGGAAGCGCCGGTACTGATTTTTCCATCTACTGACATCAGCATAAAGAGTGTGGTGATAGGTCGATTCATAGTCTGTTTACCTCCATAAATGAGATTCATTATTTTGAAAAAATTAAATTTTTTTACGTCTGCTGATAAACCTGCTGATATGCTTCCTTTACCCCTTCTGTAAGGGCAAGCTCGATCTGGTCTGCAATCTCTTTCTCTCGAAGCCGGGCAGTCAGGAGGGGAGAGAAACGTTTTCCTTCTAGGTCGAGAGCCCCTTGAATGGCTTCCGCAAAAGATTTTTCAAATCCCATATAGAGACGCTGCGTGCTGACCATATCATGAAGCCAGTCAATTAGGCCGATAACATCGGTCATCTGCCGGTACTGGCATTCCAGCCGGTGATAAGATTCCGGGTAGCCGTGGGAACCGTCATACCAGGCGTGGTGCCCGTGGGCAATTGGACTGTAGGGCTGGGTGGAAACTCTGGCAGAAAGACAGGATTCGCCGATCAGAGTATGCAAATGTGCCATTTCATATTCCTCCTCGAACCATTGCCGGCCCATTTGGGTATATAGATTTACAAAATTCATTTTCCCCACATCATGGAACAATCCGCATTCCATGGCATAAGTCAGGATTTTTTCTCTTTTTTCTTCTGGATTTGTAATTTGACGGATCATAATAATATCATCAAAAAAGCCAGGATCTTCTTCTATGATTTTTTCACAGAGGGCGGCGGCTCCTTTTCCCACAATCCAGGAATGGACATAGAGATCCGGTGCAAAACGGATCTGTAGTTTCTGCAGAAATTCTTTGTAAGAAATACTTTTCTTGGTTTCCAGAAAGGTAAAGGAGAGCTGGCGCAAATACAAAAAGAGAGCCTCATTTTGAGAATCTTTTGGAAATACGTCGATATAATCTAAAATTCGTTGATAAAGACCTTCAATATATTTTGCCCGTTTTGGAATCCGTTCTGGATAATCATTTAGATACTGGCAGTAAAAAGCTGGAATAGAAATGGTAGCGTACATACCGTCCAGAGAAAAATCGTCTGGTTCTACCTGATCCATTAAAAGTTCCATATTTGTGAGCAGATCATCTAAGGTGTTCAGGCCGCAGTAATATTTAATGGCATAGTAGGAGAACTGGGGGCGAAGGAGAGGCGGTTCATTTTTGGCGGCCGCTTCCTGAAATTGTTTTTCATGGACAATATAGACAGATTCCATAATATCTATCACGTCCTCAAAAGTCATAGTAGATTCCCGGCTGTAGGAGATGCTGGCGGCCATTTGCTGGTGTGTCATAAGAATATAGCGTTCCCAGGGAAGATTCGGTTCTTTTTCCTGATATTCCTTGTCTTGCAGAACTTGCAGAGAACGTTTTACCATATGAATTTTGTCGCTGGGCGTCTGAAACCAGCCCAAAGACATATTTGCCCGGGAGCGCAGAATATATCCGCGGGTATCGGCGTCTTCAATTTCATCGTAATATTTCAGATAAGCGGCCGCCTCGGTAAAGCAGAGCCGCATCTGATAGGTATATTTCCAGGTTTTAGAACGATCTAAACCTATTAATTTATTACATAAATTGTTATATCCCATGCCCAGCCAGTATAATTCCCGTATCATACCGTTCCGGTCTTTGGTCAGCCGGGCCAAAGTCAGTAAGGCTTTGTGAATCTGGCAGAACAGCCCTACATCCAGTTCTTTTCGGCCGCTTCCGTATAGAAGTTCGCCGGCAAATTCCTGTAATTCCTCCAAAATCTTGGGATCTGCTTCGTGGATGTGGTCTAGGATGGGAAATAATTCCTGTCGAAGTAACTCCATATTTCGTTTTATTTTTTGCTCCACCTGACGTCGTTCCTGAAGCAATTCTTGAAAATATTTTTCAAAAGAAAGTCCGGCAGGTGCTTTTCGGACAGTAAGCATGGAAATATCTTTTAAATTAGAAATGTACTCTTCTTGATAGGGCTGCATAATGAATTCTTCTTTCTAATGCTGTTGAAAATGGTTCCGGAAAATTTCCTGGAGACGTTCTGGGTCCACTGGTTTGGAACAGTGATCATTCATTCCGGCTTCACGGGACAAACGAATATCTTCCACAAAAGCATTGGCGGTCATTGCCACGATAAATACGCTTTGGGCATCTTTTCGCGGCAGTTTTCGAATTTGTTTCGTTGCTTCGTATCCGTTTAAAATAGGCATCTGAATGTCCATCAAAATCAGGTCAAAATAACCTTCTGGAGAAGCTTTAAACATTTCTACGGCCTGAGCTCCGTGATCGGCGGTTTCCACTTGAACGCCGATAAAAGATAGAATCTCCACAGCAATCTCCTGATTTAATTCCACATCTTCGACCAATAGAACCCGGTAATTGCCATAGTCAAAATCCTGACTGGCACAGGGGCCTTCTTTTCTGGATGATTGTCCTGCAAAACCCGCCAGTGTTTCTAAAAGTCTGCTTTTAAACAGGGGACAGGGAACAAAAGCGCTGATGCCGGCACGGGTTGCCCGATATTCAATCTGAGCCCAGTCTTCCTCTGATACCAGAAGAATTGGAAAATCCTGCCCGGCTAATTGGCGTACATGAGCCGCTAATTCCAGCGCAGGCATATCCTCCAGCTCCTGACCCAGCAGCATAGCAAAAGGCATCGTTCCTTCGTATTGCTGCTCTGTCAGCCAAGTGACTGCGTCTAATCCTTTTGTGATGTGTTTAGGGATAAGTCCGCCGTCTTTTAAGTATTCTGTAATCTGAAAAATTTTGTTATTCTGGCTCTCAACGATTAAGACAGTTTCTTTGGCAGGCAAAGAGAGTTCCTGTTTGCTTTGAGGTGAAATAAGGAGTGGAATTTCCACATGAAAACTACTGCCCAAACCTTCCTGGCTCTCTACGCTGATGCGCCCATCCATACTGTCTACCAGATTTTTTACAATGGACATTCCAAGTCCGGTCCCTTCAATCTTGCTGGTTTTTTCATTGTTGACGCGTTCAAAGGGAACAAAAATCCGCTTTAAAAACTCCTGGCTCATACCCATTCCATTGTCTTTACATAGAAAGTCAAACCAGATCACAGGGTTTTGGGATTCTTGAGAGTCGTCATAGTGTTCTGTAAAGCACACTTGAATCTTCCCACTTTCTTGGGTGTATTTTACAGCGTTTCCTATGATATTAACCAGGATTTGACGCAGGCGCAGAGAATCCCCAATTAAAATTTCTTCCTGGATCAGTCCCAGTTCTATCTGGAGATCTTGATTTTTCTGGGAAGCCTGAGGCATAACGATAACAGCAATATCATGGATCAAGTCTGCCAAAGAGAATTCCTCCTTGTTTAAACTGAGGCGGCCGCTGTCGATCCGAGACATATCCAGCACATCGTTTACCAGGCTCATCAAATGAGAAGATGCGCTCTTGATCTTAAAAAGGCAGTCCTGGACCCGTGACTTTTCATCAATATGAGAAAGGCCAATAGAGGTCATGCCTATAATAGCATTCATAGGAGTACGGATATCATGAGACATACTGGATAGAAAACTGCTTTTTGCCTGATTTGCGTCTTTTGCCACTTTTAAGGCGTCCTTCAGTTCGGCATTTTCACGTTCCAATTCGGAGATTCGATATTTTTGCTGCTGAATCTTATCGGATATTTTTTCTTGATGTTCGTCTTGTAATTGGTTTTTATTTTCGCTTTTATTCATATCTCATCTCTTTTCTCTGTACTTTCTGCTTTTGAAAAAGGTATGATAATCACCTTGATACAAAGGATATCATATTTTATGACATTATACCATAGACAGCAGAACAACACAAAGACTCTATTAGGTTTTGCATAACAAAATATGGGAAATTGAGAAGGATATGTTTCAAATTGTTAACCATATAGAAGAAATAGTTGACATATAAAAATATCTTAGGTATAGTGGTGACAGAAAACAACCCAAAAGAATCAGGAGGAAGTCATGGAAAATCAACTGGAAATGATAAAAGAAAAAGTCCTGCAGGGCGGGCAGATTGAGAAAGAAGAGGCACTTGTATTAGCGCAGATGCCTTTGGAGCCTCTCTGTCTGGCGGCAGATGAGATCCGGCAGAAATTTTGCGGAAATGCTTTTGATCTGTGCACGATTATCAATGGAAAATGTGGAAAATGTTCAGAAGACTGCAAATATTGTGCACAATCCTCCTTTTATGATACCGATGTGGAGACGTATCCTTTGCTGGGAACCCAGGAGCTGATCAGACAGGCGGAATATAACAGGGAACGAGGCGTGCCCAGGTATTCCATTGTCACATCAGGGAAGAGGCTGAACCAGAAAGAGGTGGAGCAGGTATGTGAAAGCATTCGAGAGATTCGGAAATTGGTAGATATTTCAGTTTGCGTATCCTTTGGATTGCTGGGAGAAGAAGAATTTCAAAAGATAAAAGAAGCGGGGGCAGTGCGGGTACATAACAATCTGGAAGCGTCAGAAAAATATTTTTCCAAAGTCTGTACAACCCATACCCAAAAAGATAAGATTGCATCGCTGAAGGCTGCGCAAAAAGCCGGGTTAAGTATTTGCAGCGGAGGGATTATGGGACTTGGAGAAACCATGGAAGATCGGATCGATCTTGCTCTGACTTTGCGGGAATTAGGCGTAACATCTGTGCCGATCAATATGCTGAATCCCATTCCGGGAACCCCTTATGAAAACAATAAGAGGCTGACAGAGGAAGAGATGCGCTGGATTGTGGCAATTTATCGGTTTCTTCTGCCTCGGTCCTTTATCCGGCTGGCCGGCGGCAGGGGCCTGATGGAAGACCAGGGCAGAAAGTGCTTTCAGTCAGGGGCAAATGCAGCAATTACTGGTGATATGCTGACAACCGCCGGGATTACTATAAAGAGTGATATGGAAATGCTGGAAGAGCTGGAATATCAAGTAGTAAAAGTCACCGAATAAATTTTAAAAAGACTTCTGTGAGTTTTTGGCAATTCAAAAATTGCTGGTAAATGCCGGCTTTCGAATAATCAGCCCCCATTTGGTTCATGAGGGACAGCCAGTTATTTTTGGCATCGAGAAAAGCATCATAAGTATCAACAGCTTCCATATAACCATTCATGCTGGCATTGTCTCCATAAATTTTTAATTGATTGTAAGAACCAAAGGTTCCTCCATGAGAAATATTTTGATCGTCTGTGTAACTGAGTAATGCGAACATTTCAAGTTGAGAGGCGTGTCGGGGATCCACTTGCTTAATTTGAATATCGTAAGATATCGATTCATTTTTATAATTGGAAGTTACTCGGATTATGGGATTGTCCAGCGTAGATTCTGGAGAGTATTGTGCAATCATTCCATAACTGATATTGGTGTTTTCATATGGAATTGTGGTAAGTCCAATAACCTTGCCGTCACATCTGCCTTCTTTGACTTCTGAGACAGCAGAGATGCTGACGAATTCATTTAACTCAGCGTAAACAGAAGAAAGGCTGTTAGTAAAATCCTCAGAAGAAGCAGGCTTGTTCTGAGATGTAAAGAAAGAATTTTTGTATCCTGTTTGAATTGCTTTTGCTATCATAAAGTCTCCTTTCTATAAAAATATTTCTGTGTGTTACTGTATATCGGTTATCTCATAAAATAACTTTAATTTGCTGCAAAATTGCAATAAACCTTCCAAAATGTGGTATAATATCGACAGTATCACAGGCGCAAAAGCGCCATAAGGAGGCAGAGGAATGAAGGAAATGTTGCTGATCAAACAGGGAATGGTCCACGATGCAGTTCACAGGGAACCTTATGTGGCGGATATTTTGATAGAAAATGGAAAAATTACAAAAATAGAATCGGTGTTGGAGGGAAAGGAAATCAATGAAGCAAAGGTGCTGGACGCTTCTGGCTTACAGGTATATCCAGGTTTTGTGGAGGCCCACTGCCATCTGGGGCTGGATGGCTATGCCATCGGTTTTGAAGGAGCAGATTACAATGAAATGACAGATTCTGTGACCCCTCAACTGTCCGCGGTAGACGGACTGAACCCACAGGATGAGACCATCCGTCTGGCTATGGAGGGCGGCGTTACCTGCGTGGCGGCAGGGCCGGGAAGTTCTAATGTGCTGGGCGGAACCTTTACCGTGTACAAAACTGTGGGAAAGCGGATTGACGACATGATTGTTAAAGAAAAGGCAGCCATGAAATGTGCCTTTGGTGAAAATCCCAAACGCTGTTACAAAGAGAAAGACATCTATTCCCGTATGACCACAGCTTCCAAGCTGCGTATTGTGCTGGAGAAGACAAAAGAATATCTTGCCAAAAAAGAAGGGGCAGGAGAAGATATTCAAAAACAGCCTGCCTATGATCCCAAGTTAGAAGCCATGATTCCAGTTATAAAAGGCGAGATGCCATTAAAAGCACATGCTCATCAGGCCAATGATATCTATACTGCGATTCGTATCGCCAAAGAATATCAGGTGGGACTTACTATCGACCATTGTACCGATGGTTCTCTGATTGTCGAAGATCTAGCAAAGGAAGGGTATCCTGTGGCAGTGGGGCCCACTTTAACCCATGCCAGCAAGTTTGAGCTGAGAAATAAAAGTTTTGAGACGCCGGGAGAACTGGCTAGAGCAGGGTGCCAGGTGTCCATCATAACAGATTCCCCTGTGATTCCTCAGCAATATCTGGCTTTATGCGCCGGGCTTGCAGTCAATGCCGGTATGGATGAGTTCGATGCGTTGAAGGCAATCACCATCAACGCGGCAAAACATATTGGAGTGGAAGCACGCGTAGGTTCTCTGGAAGTGGGAAAAGACGGGGATCTTGTGATTGCAGAAGGCAGCCCAATGATATCAGACACGAAGATTAAGTATGTACTGATAGATGGGAAAATAACATATCAGAGAATGTGATACTGCACTGGAAAAATAACATATCAGAAAATGTGATATGCGGAAGGAAAGCGTTGCCGTAAGGCAACGCTTTTTGGGGGAGTAAATTTATGAAATGTTTCATGGGGTGCCACATCTTGGGCGGTGGCACCAATATATGTAAAACGACCCTACATACAAAGTCGAATTATTTTTTGTCGAAGCTGATAACGGTGCGCGCTTGATTGAGCTATCAACTTCATTTGATATAACGAGTATAAAATATAAATGTGTGCAAATTGTGGACAATTTCTAAAAGAAAGATAAAGAATTCGAAAGAAATTATGAAGAAAAAGTAAATAAGTTTTCTGCATACAGACTCTCCCCGTCTAAAATCGGATTTCAGAAAAAGAGGTTTCAATATTTCTATTTGGTGTGATATAATTTACTTTGCAAGGGGCTTAAGGGAGCTGGAAAGAAATGGAAGGCTTGCGGGGGGATTCAGGAGAAACAGGGAGGAGTTTTGAAAGATAAGAAACTATGACATACAGATAGAGAGAAAGGAGTATTTACATGGCAAAATCAAAAGTATATTTTACAACCTTTAAGACATCCTACACAGAGAATATTCCAGACAAATTGAGAAGGCTGATTTTAACAGCAGGAATCAAAGACATTGATTTTACAGACAAATATGCGGCTGTCAAGATACATTTTGGAGAGCTGGGGAACCTGGCATTTCTGCGCCCCAACTATGCCAAGGTGGTGGCAGATGTGGTAAAGGAATTAGGAGGAAAAGTCTTTTTAACAGACTGCAATACTTTGTATGTGGGAAGCAGGAAGAATGCTCTGGATCATTTAGATACTGCTTATGAGAATGGATTTACGCCCTTTTCTACCGGATGTCATGTGATCATTGCAGATGGACTGAAGGGAACAGATGAAGAACTTGTTCCGGTTGACGGCGAGTATGTAAAGGAAGCTAAGATCGGACGGGCGGTAATGGATGCAGATGTGTTTATCTCTCTCAGCCATTTTAAAGGACATGAGATGACAGGATTTGGAGGAGCCCTTAAAAACATTGGAATGGGCTGCGGTTCCAGAGCTGGAAAAATGGAAATGCACAGCGAAGGGAAACCTTATGTGAATCAGGATCATTGTATTGGGTGTAAAATGTGTACGAAGGTCTGCGCCCATGAAGGCGTTACAGTTACAGACAAAAAAGCTTCTATCAATCATGACAAATGCGTAGGCTGCGGACGCTGTATCGGCGTCTGTCCCAAAGACGCCATTGAAGCAAGTTTTGGAAAATCTAATGATGTGCTCAACTGCAAGATGGCAGAGTACAGCAAAGCAGTACTGAAAGACCGGCCTCATTTTCATATTTCCATTGTCTGCGATGTGTCGCCTAACTGTGACTGTCATGCAGAAAATGATATTCCAATTATTCCAGACGTAGGGATGTTCGCATCCTTCGATCCGGTGGCATTGGACGTTGCCTGTGCAGAGGCCTGCAACCGTCAGCCAGTAATTGCCGGAAGCGTTCTGTGTGAACAGAAAGAACATGATCATGAGGAGGGACACGATCATTTCCATCTGACCCACCCAGACACAAACTGGGAATCCTGTGTGGAACATGCAGAAAAGATCGGCATTGGAAGCCGGGAATATGAATTGATAGAAATTTAGGAGAAGTTTGTATTTATGGGAAAAATGAGAAAATTATATAAGGTATTGGCGGTGGCATTGGCAGGTGTGATGATATCAGGAATGTGCGTACTGGCGGAAGGCCAGAAAGAACAGAAAGAAAAAGAAGTGAATGTAGTATTCACCCATGATCTTCATTCCCATCTGGAATCCTTTTATCTGGAAGAAGAAGGGGAGGAGAAGATAGTAGGCGGATTTGCCAGAATGATGACATATCTCCAGGAAAAACGCGGCCAGGAAGGAGAACTGCTGTTTTTAGACGGTGGAGATTTTTCCATGGGCACCTTGTATCAGACGGTGTATGAGAGCCAGGCGTCGGAACTTCGTATGCTGGGATATCTTGGAGTGGATGCCACCACATTCGGTAATCATGAATTTGACTATCGGAGCCAGGGCCTTGCAAATATGCTGGAAGCGGCCACAGACAGCGGGGATCTGATTCCGCCTTTGGTGGTATGCAATATTGATTGGAAGGCAACATTGGAAGGAGCTCAGGCAGAAGATGGGGCTTTGCTTCAGAAAGCATTTGAAGCCTACGGGGTTCAACCATACATTATGTTGGAAAAAAGCGGCGTAAAGATTGCAGTGATCGGTGTATTCGGAGAGGACGCATTGGCTTGCGCGCCTACCTGCGCACTATCCTTCCGAGATTCTGTGGAAGCAGTGAAAGAAACGGTGAAGGAGATTCAGGAACAGGAAGAGGCGGACATGATTGTCTGTGTGTCTCACAGTGGGACTTGGGAGGAAGAGAAAAAATCAGAAGACGAACGTCTGGCAAAAGGAGTTCCAGAGCTGGATCTGATTATCAGCGGACATACTCATAGTATTTTGGCAGAGCCTATTGTCCATGGAGATACGGCCATTGTATCTACCGGAGAATATGGAGCGCGGATTGGTTCTCTGCGTATGGTAGAAAAGGAAAATGGAAGATGGGCTGTGGAAGATTATCAGCTGACCCTTTTAGACGACAGCTATGAAAGTGATGAGAAGACAGCAGAAAAGATAGAAACTTTGGGAGAGACCATTGATTCAGAATATCTAGCGCAGTTTGGCTATACCAAAGATCAAGTGCTGGCTCACAATCCATGGGAATTTACCAAAATCAATGGATTGGGAGAGATTCTTCAGGAAGAGACCCTGGGAAATATTCTGGCGGATTCTTATCTGTATACAGTGAATCACAGCGATACAGGGGATGAGAATCCGGCAGATGTGGCGGTCATCCCCAGCGGCTGTATCCGGGATACCTTTCACAAGAATAAAGACATTACAGTGGCAGATGCCTTTCAGACTCTTTCCTTAGGGATTGGGCCTGATGGAGTGCCGGGATATCCTCTGGTCAGTGTCTATCTTACAGGAAAAGAATTGAAAACCGTGGCGGAAGTGGACGCTTCCATTTCTCCCATGATGTCCACTGCGCAGTTATATTCCAGCGGACTTACCTATACCGTCAATCCTAATCGTATGGTAATGAACAAAGTCACAGATGTGCGGCTTCAGGATGTGGAAGGAAAGGTGCAGGATCTGGAAGATGATAAACTGTACCGTCTGGTGGCAGACCTTTACAGCGGGCAGATGTTAGGAGCGGTGACAGAACAGTCCCACGGGATCTTGTCTGTAGTGCCCAAAGATGCTCAGGGAAATGAGATTGCCATAGAAGATTTGGAAGATTATATTATCTATGCAAAAGGGCGGGAGCTGAAAGCCTGGGAATGTGTGGCAAGGTATCTGGACTCTTTTGAAAAAGAGGGAGAGGATTCCCAGATACCAGAATATTACAATAGGACCCATGATCGAAAAGTGATCGAAGATGATAAAAGCTTTGGAGCGGTTATGAAGAATCCAAACAGCATTGCAGTGACGGTTTTCTGTATCGGAGCAGGGGTTGTTATTCTGGTGATCATTTTGATTCTGGTGATTGTCAGAAAAGTGAGAAAAAAGAAAAAGAATTAGTTGTATTTTGAGGTAAATTGTGCTAAAGTGTGTTTGAAAAACAGAGGCAATTTACAAGACAGGCGCGCAGGAAGAATTTCTGACTGTAAACCAGAAAGCTATAAGCAGACCAGACCACAAGGGGATCCTGAATGGAACGGTGCAGCATAACAGAAAATCTATCAGAATATTGTAATACATTACCTGAACAGAAAGAAGTAATGATAAGCAGACGCAGGCTGAACTGTTTTTGTAATGTTTTAAGACTGTTGCACAAAGTATTTCATATGACAGGATATCTGTATGTGGATTCTGAGGGCGGCAGTCTTTTTTTGTCTTATAGGATTCGGGTGTCAAAAGGGTGCGGCGCACCCGCTCTATCCCATATATTGATGTGCAAACTTGTTTGCAATAACAATATATGGGATGAGCGTAGCACCAAAGGTGCTTTTGACACCCTAATCCCTATAAGATAAAAAAATTATTGCACTGCGGCGGAAAGGAAATGAACCGTGGGAGCGGTCCGCCGCAGGCGGAGAATCCTGCGGAGCAGGATTCTTTCTTGTCTTATAGGAAAAACCTTGTCACGCTAACGTGTGAAAGTATCTTTCCTATAAGAGAAAAATAATATGCGCACTCGCACAAGAGGTAAAATATTGCTTCGCAATTGTGCT
>JAAWBG010000067.1 GCA_022792535.1 Lachnospiraceae bacterium | reverse complement strand
TCTTGTGTTATAGTAGTCATAGCAGAGAACTCCTTTCGGTTTGTTTTGGTTGTGGTGACTTAAATTATAACACAAAGGCAGTGTCTCTGCTTTTTAAATATTGAGTTGTAACACATGTATTGTAATCCTACAGATTGATGAAAGAAATCTTTGCAAAACAATTGACTTGTCAGTTTTTTTGTGTTATTCTTTATGAGTATGCCGCACAGTGAGGTTTTAGAAGTCTGCATAGGCAGCACCATAACTGGCGAGTAATGATAAATAGGAGGTGCCATATGTACGCAATTATAGCAACAGGTGGTAAACAGTACAAAGTATCCGAAGGCGATATCATTACCATTGAAAAACTTGGAGTGGAAGCCGGTGAGAAAGTTACATTTGACAACGTGTTAGCAGTGAGCGACGGTTCTTTAAAAGTTGGAACAGACGTTTCAAATGCAACAGTAGAAGCTTCTGTAGTTGGAAACGGAAGAGGGAAAAAGATCATCGTTTACAAGTACAAGAGAAAAACTGGTTATCACAAGAAGAACGGTCACAGACAGTCCTTCACCAAAGTAAAAATTGAAAAGATTAATGGCTAATCGATAGGAATTGTTATGATCTGTGTAACGATTTATAAAAACAGTGAGCAGGAATATACAGCATTTCAATGTATGGGACATGCAGAATATGCAGAAGCAGGATATGATATTGTCTGCGCTGCAGTATCTGCACTGGTTCTTAACACCATAAATTCCATTGAGAAACTTGTCTCAGATCCTTTTGAGATTGAGACGGAACAGGAAAGTGGTTTCATTGATTTCTCCTTAAAAGAAGGATATTCAAAAGATTCTCTGCTGTTAATTCGTTCATTGGTTTTAGGCTTACAGGGAATACAAAAAAATTATGGAAACAATAGGATTACACTTAAATTTAAGGAGGTGTAGCACATGTTAAATATGAATCTTCAATTTTTTGCTCATAAAAAGGGAGTTGGTTCTACTAAGAACGGCAGAGATTCTGAATCTAAGAGATTAGGTGCAAAAAGAGCTGACGGACAGTTCGTAAAAGCTGGAAATATTTTATACAGACAGCGTGGAACCAGAATTCATCCTGGTGTAAACGTTGGAAGAGGCGGAGACGATACATTATTCGCAAAAGTAGATGGTGTTCTGAGATTTGAGAGAAAAGGAAGAGATAAGAAACAGGCTTCCGTATATCCAGTAGCAGACAGTGAATAAGAAGAATCGTCTGTGAAAAGATTGCATTTAATAGGATTGATAGACTCGACTGCATAGCCGGGTCTATTCTTTTAATGAGGTGGAAAACAATGTTTGCAGATCATGCGAGAATTATTATAAAGTCAGGAAAAGGCGGCAATGGACACGTTTCCTTTCGTCGTGAAAAATATGTACCCAATGGGGGACCGGATGGCGGCGACGGCGGCCATGGCGGCGATTTGATCTTTCAAGTAGACGAAGGACTAAATACCCTTGCAGATTTCAGGCACAAAAGAAAATACGCTGCAGAAAATGGCGAAGATGGAAAGAAGCGCAACTGCCATGGAAAAAATGGAGAAGACAGGATCGTAAAAGTTCCTGCCGGAACGATTCTGCGTGATGCTGCAAGCAATAAAGTAATTGCAGATATGTCTGGAGACAACAAGCGGCAGATTATTTTAAAGGGCGGAAAGGGAGGTCTTGGCAATCAGCATTTTGCAACCGCTACAATGCAGGCACCCAAATACGCTCAGCCAGGACAGCCGGGAATTGAGCTGGAGGTTTATCTGGAATTGAAGGTAATCGCAGATGTAGGACTTGTGGGATTCCCCAATGTGGGAAAATCCACGCTTTTATCCAGAGTAACCAATGCACAGCCCAAAATTGCCAATTATCATTTTACTACTTTGAATCCCAACCTTGGAGTTGTGGATTTAGAAGGTACCGGAGGTTTCGTGATTGCAGATATTCCAGGGCTTATTGAGGGCGCTTCCGAGGGCGTTGGCCTTGGACATGCATTTCTAAAACACATTGAGCGGACCAAAATGATTATTCATATGGTAGATGCGGCCTCTGTGGAGGGCAGAAATCCCATAGACGACATCTATGCCATCAATCAGGAATTAGAAAATTACAATCCAGAATTATTAAAAAAACCTCAGGTGATTGCAGCAAATAAAATGGATGCTGTCTATGAGGAGTCGGAGAGCAATCTCCCTGCGCTCAAGGCAGAATTTGAATCTCAGGGGATGAAAATATTCCCTATATCAGCAGTAAGCGGCCAGGGATTAAAAGAACTGCTGTATTATGTAAATGAGGTCTTGTCAGAACTGGATGATACTCCCATCATCTATGAACAAGAATTCTTTCCAGAAACTGCAGTGTTCCAGGAAGAATCTTATACGGTGGAATATAACGAGGAGGAGCAGGTCTATGTGGTAGAAGGCCCAAAAATTGAGAAAATGCTGGGATATACAAACATTGACTCTGAAAAAGGATTCTTATTTTTCCAAAAATTTCTTCGAGAGCAGGGAATTCTGTCAGATTTGGAAGAGGCTGGTATCTCTGAAGGCGATACTGTACGCATGTATGGACTGGAATTTGATTATTATAAATAAAGATTTCATTAGATTGAGAAGATTTTGGGTGTCAAAAGAGTGTAGTGTTTGATATTTCCATTAAAAAGAAAGACACCCCAAATCTGAGAAAGGAAGAATATCATGGCTATGACAAGTAAACAACGTGCTTATTTAAAGGGGCTTGCCAGCAATCTTACCCCTGTCTTTCAGATCGGGAAGGCAAGCCTTACACCAGAGGTTGTAATTGCTGTAGATGAAGCGCTGGAAAAAAGAGAATTGATTAAACTTTCTGTATTGAAAAACTGTTTTGAGGATACCAATGGACTTGCGGATACTCTGGCAGAGCGTACACATTCTCAAGTCGTTCAAGTGATTGGAAAAAAGATCATTTTGTATCGTCCTGCAAAAAAGAATTCTAAGATCCAATTGCCACAGTGACAGGGGAGCATATGAGTACGGAAAATAGAAAAAAAATTGGAATTATGGGTGGAACTTTTGATCCAATCCACTTTGGACATTTGATCATTGCAGAGAATGCCAGAGAACAATTTGCTTTGGACCAAGTACTTTTTATTCCCACTGGACATTCGCCTCATAAGCAGGATCAATACATTACAACAGCTGTGCATCGGTGCCGGATGGTCTCCCTGGCAATCTACGATCATCCTCAGTTTGTTTTAAATAAAATAGAAATAGAATCTCCAGAAATCAGCTATACCTACCTTACATTACAAAAATTAAAAGAAGAATATATAAATGCAGAATTATATTTTATTTTAGGAGCAGATTCATTATTTGATTTTGAATTGTGGAAAGAACCAGAGTTGATTTTAGAAAACGCTAATATTCTGGCTGCTTACCGGGGGTATAAACATCAAAAAAATTTTTCTGTACAGCTTGACCATTTGAATCAAAAATATCCAGAGAAGTTTTTCCCCCTTTGTACTCCTAATTTTGAAGTCTCGTCTCACAATATCCGGGACAGAGTTTGTCGCAGACAGACCATACGGTATCTTGTACCTAAAGAGGTGGAAGACTATATCAGAGAATATCATTTGTATGAAGGAGAGGTATCCTTATGAAACGCCGGAAACTAGAAAAAAAATTAAAAAAGAAGTTGGACAGAGAACGATATGATCATACTCTTGGGGTGATGTATACAGCGGCATCCCTGGCTATGGTATATAATATTGATATGGAACAGGCAATGTATGCGGGACTTTTACACGACTGCGCAAAATGCATTCCAGATGATAAAAAACTGGAATTATGCCAAAAATATCACCTTGCCATATCGCCTGCGGAAGAGAGTAACCCTTTTTTACTTCATGCGAAATTAGGCGCTTATCTGGCCAGAAAAAAATATCATGTGAAAGACGGAGAGGTTCTGCATGCTATACAGGTACATACAACTGGGGAACCAGGTATGAATACTTTAGATAAAATTATCTATATTGCAGATTATATAGAACCCAATAGAGACAAAGCTCCTGATCTGGCAGATGTCAGAAAAATGGCCTTTGAGAATTTAGATCAGACTATGTTAAAAATCCTGACAAATACTTTAAAATATCTGGAACAAAAGGGTGGCGAAATAGATCCTCTTACCGTTGAAACTTATCAATATTTCAAACATGGAATATCCTATTGTAAATAGAAAAGACTTATTATATATAAGTAGAAAAAATAAAAAGACAGGAGAATTAGATTATGGAGATTTCACGTAAAATGGCAAAAACTGCCTGCCATGCATTGAGTGAGAAAAAGGCAGAAGAGATTCGTGTGATTGATATCAGTGAGATTTCGCCATTAGCAGATTACTTTGTGATTGCAACTGGAACTAATACCAATCAGATTCAGGCCCTGGTGGATGCAGTGGAAGAAGAGTTGGGAAAAGAAGGCTGTCAGCCAAAACAGATTGAAGGAAACCGCACTTCCAGCTGGATTCTCATGGATTACAGAGATATTATTATTCATGTATTTTCGAAAGAGGATCGTCTCTTTTATGATTTGGAACGAATTTGGACCGATGGAAAAAAAATTGAAGTAGAAGAGTTGTAGATCTTGCAAAAATGAATTCCCATTTATGAAATAGGTTTTGAAAAGATGAATTCCCGTTTATGAAATAATGTCAAAACGGAAATTCATCTTTTGTTTATTCTTCCGCACATTGTTTCATATCTTCTGCAATTTTATAGATTTCTTCTAATAGCTGAATCATTTCCTGGAGTGCAGCCATAGAATTATCGCTGCAGGAGAGACATTCGCTGGAAGAAGCTGATATTTCTTCGCTTGTTGCACTTAAATGAGAGATACTATCTGCAATTATCTTATTTGATTCGATAATATTTTGCAGCATCTGGCTCATACGCAAAGCATCTTCATTCAATGCCTGTACCTTTTCATTGATATCCGTAAATTTCTTACTGGTCAGTTCAATCAGCTCATTTTGCTTTTCCGAAGTGACAACAGAACGCTCCATACTGTCTGTTGTGATCTGTGCATCTGTAATTAATTGTCCTGTGATTTTGGTAATCTGATTGGAAGCCTGCTTTGTCTCCTCTGATAATTCTCTGATTTGATCGGCAACCACTGCAAATCCCTTTCCTGCTTCTCCAGCTCTTGCTGCTTCAATAGAAGCGTTTAAGGCGAGTAAGTTTGTCTGTTCTGATATCATCAATATGGATTCTACGATACCATCTACATTTTTCACCTGTTCATTCAGGCGATAAGTGGTATTTCTAGTAGTATCACTGTTTTCTTGTACTTCAATAGACTGCTGTTTTAGTCTGTTTACAATTCGAGCGCTTTCTTCCACAATTTTATTTGTAGAAGCGGCAGCCTCCTGCATTGTCTGAGTAGCAGTACCAGCTTCTGTTATGGTTTTATGAATATCTGCAGACATGGAAGTCTGCTGTTCGATTGCTTTTGCTGTACTTAAGGTACTATCCGCAATATTACTTACAGAAAAATGGCTTGTCTTCATCATCTCAGTAAGATTATTTGACAAAATTTCCGCTTCATCAAATTTCTGGCCTAACTGTTCGGCCAATGATACGGTGGCATCTGTGATTTTTCGAGCAGTATTTGCCTTTTCCAGGATTACATCTTCATTCTCCTTTGCAAATTGTGTATTTTGGCGGTAGATCATCAACATTCCTACTGCCGCAAGAACTACCAGGCAAAATTGCTCTAATCCTTGTATGATAATATCGTGTGTAAATCCTCCGGCAGAAATGATTTTGTAATAAAAACAAGCATTTACCGACAGTGAGATTACAATTGCGCCATAAATATAGATTTTGTTCATAAAAATTATGGTGCAGATAAACATTGGAAATATGTAAGCATACACATAATCTGAATTGCTGGTGACTAATACAGTGATATACACAATGGAAAAAGCATTCAAACAAACCCGGATATAATTCTTCCCCTTTCCAAGCTTTACATATCCTATTATATTTGCCAATGCCATTGCGGCAAGGATTATGATACTAACCATTCCTCCAAGCTGCACTCCGTCCCGGAAGATATTTGTAATCCGGCTGAATAATACATATATCATCACAATACAGGATAAGCCGAAGGCTACTCGGTTTCGTCTCTTTTCCTGACTGATCAATAACTCCATTTTTTCCCTCCTTATTATTCAAAAAAACGAAATACACCGAAAACTTTCCCAAGAATAGAACAATCCTCTACAATAATTGGTTCCATCGAATCGTTCTCAGGTTGAAGGCGGTAATGACCATCTTCCTTATAAAATGTCTTTACAGTAGCAGAATCTTCCACCAGTGCGACTACCATATCCCCATTTTCAGCAGTGGATTGACATTGAACTAAAATATTATCCCCGTCAAAAATTCCCGCATTGATCATACTTTCACCTGTTACCCGGAGCATAAAGGTTTCTTCATTGGGCATATATTCAGAAGGAATTGGGAAATATGCCTCTACATTTTCTACAGCCAGCAAAGGCTCACCTGCCGCAACGCGTCCCAAAAGAGGAACATTGACGACCTCTCTTCGAACCAGATTAAAAGTATCATCAATAATCTCAATGGCTCTGGGCTTTGTAGGATCTCTTCGGATATATCCATTTTTTTCCAAAGTCTCCAAATGAGAGTGGACAGAAGAGGTGGATTTTAGATGGACTGCTTCGCAAATGTCTCTGACTGCCGGCGGATAACCGCGGTTTAGAATCTCGCTTTTGATATATTCCAGTATCTCTTTTTGCTTTTCACTTATTTTTCCATATGCCATAAGGGGTACCTCCTGAAAATTTTTCTTGTAATTATGCAGGAATATTTTTATTCCTAATTAAATAGATCACAATTTTATCATGCAGGTTCTGCTATGATAAAAACTAATGATAAGAAGCATATACTTTTATTAAATATACTATAACATACATTTCCAAAAAATGCAAACACATATTCCGAAAATTTGTTCGTAAATTTTATTGACAAATATGTGTTCTTTTATTATAATACAGATTAAACAAATGTTCGGAATATATGTTTGCAATTATAGATTTTTAGAATGGAGGTTATTATTATGAAGTATAAAAAAATAAATTTTACAGAGGGTTCTTATTTCATAACGGCTGTTTTGCTTGCAGTAATGTTTCTGATATTAATTTGGAGCTGTTTGGAATTGAAAAATATTTTATTTTCTGATTATAGAGAAAATAAAAAGGATACGTCTGCTGTACAATATTATACCAGCGTTGAGATTGAATCAGGAGACAGCCTTTGGAGTATTGCATCTGAGTATATGACGGATGATTATGAAAGTATAGAAGCATATGTAGAAGAGATCAAGACGATAAATGGATTGGGAGATGACAGAATTCATGCTGGAAAATTTTTGCTTGTCCCCTATTATTTTCATCCGTAATATAATTACAGATTTTTCTATTTCTCCTCTTGCCATCTTTAAAGTTTATTTGTTTTGGATTTTTTGCTTTCTGATGCAAAATCCATGGAGATTGTTGTTTTTTTTAACTATTCCGTTTATAATAATAAGGATGTCATTTACACATAGGAGAAGAAAAATGATTAAATTTTTATATGTTATATTTATGAATTTATTTCGGGCACCTTATATGATTCCTAAAATGCGTTATCAGGCAAATCATCCTGAAAAATATTCTGAGAAGAGACGCTATAATCTTGTCTGTCATGCAATCTATCTAATGAAGCGTACAGGGCATATTCACACTAAAACATATGGAGAAGAAAATCTTCCGAAAAGCGGCGGCTATCTGATGTATCCCAATCATCAGGGGAAATATGATGCATTGGGAATTATGAATACTCATAAAACTCCTTGTTCTTTTGTTATGGATAAATCAAAATCTAATATGATTCTGGTCAAAGAAATTGTAGATTTGGTACAGGGAAAACGTTTGGATCGGAGCGATATACGCCAGGCAATGAAAGTAATCAATGAAGTGGCAGAAGAAGTAGCACAAGGACGAAAATATATTATATTTCCGGAAGGCGGTTATGTCTTTAACAATAAGAATCAAATGACACAGTTTAAGGCCGGAAGTTTTAAATGCGCACTTAAATCAAAAGCTCCCATTGTTCCAGTAGCCCTGATTGATTCCTATAAAGTATTTAACAGTTATACCCTGGGAAAGGTTACAACACAGGTACATTATCTGCAGCCTATATTTTATGAAGAGTATCAAAATCTTAAAACGGTAGATATTGCAAGGATTGTTCAGGAACGCATTCAGCAAGTGATTGATCAATACAGTCTCTCAATTTCATAGACAGCTATAGTAACCTAATGCTTATGACCAAAAGGCGATATGTTTTTTTGAGATTTCCAATCTTCAAGACTGCTGTTTAAAACAGCGGTAAATATTCGTTCCCGAACACCAGGATTTTCCCGATTGAGCTGACTGAGCAGATTTTTTATATATTCCCGTTTGGTATGACCATCAGCAGGACAGGCATTTTGTATAACAGGAAGATGATATTTGTTCCGAAATCCTATCACATCTTTTTCTGGAATGTAGAGCAAGGGACGTATCACAGTCAGGCCAGAGCGTTCTAAATAAGTTTTGGGAGAAAATGTATGGAATCTTCCCTCAAAAATCAGAGACATCATCAGAGTCTCTATCACGTCGTCTCTGTGATGAGCATATGCAATTTTATTACAGCCTTTGGACTGGGCGAATGCATTCAAAGCACCTTTTCGCATTTTGGCACAAAGGGCGCAGGGACTGGATTCTTTTCGTTCCTTAAAAATAATATCTGCAATTTCAGTTGTAATAATCTCATAAGGAATTTTTAGCTTGCTACATAGTGATTTCACTGTTTTTAAATCAAAATCTGGAAAGCCAAGGTCTACTGTAACTGCCATAAGCTCAAAATGTACCGGATAAAATTGCTGAAGTCCTTGTAACCCATAAAGAAGGGCGAGGGAATCCTTTCCTCCAGAAATGCCAATTGCTATTTTATCATTCTTTTTAATCATACCATAATCGTCTAACGCTTTTCGTGTATAACTAAATAATCGCTGCAGAGTCATATAGCACCTCCATTTACTTTCCTGGATATTATACCGTAAGAAATAGCAACACTCAATATAAATAAAATAAATATTCCATCAATTGTAAATAAGCGGATGAAGTAAAAACAAAAGAACATGTGATCAGGAGGAATTAATATGAGATTTCTAATTCAGCGTGTCAGCCACGCATCCGTCAAGGTAGAAGAACATGTGATTGGAACCATAAAACAAGGATTTCTTGTCTTTATTGGGATCAATCAAGATGATACTCAAGAAATTGCCGACAAAATGGTCCGGAAATTAATTGGAATGCGCATTTTTCAGGATGAACAAGGAAAAACGAATTTATCTCTGCAGGATGTTTCCGGTGAATTGTTATTAATTTCACAATTTACTTTGTATGCAGACTGTAAAAAAGGAAACCGGCCATCTTTTATAAAAGCTGGAAATCCAACACTGGCAAATGATTTATATGAATATATCATCGAAGCGTGCAGGAAACAGATCTCTGTGGTAGAGACAGGATCCTTTGGCGCCGATATGAAAATTTCTCTTTTAAATGACGGACCATTTACCATTATATTAGATTCGGAAGAGATTTTCTGAAAGAAGAGTATTGGATATCTGTGCTATATCAGTTCGCGAAATGTTGATTTTACGAACTGATATAGGATGATTAACATAGAAAGGATTTTTTATGGATTATGTAGAAACCATCAATCTGGAAAATAAACGTAAATTACATGCATTGTTAAAAGAACTTCCTAAGTTCTGCAATGATTTTTTCCGCTATCTGGATACCAGAAACACTTCCTCGCGCACACGATTGTCTTATGGATATGATATTCGTTTGTTTTTTGAATTTATACAGGAAAACAATCCGGTATATGGAAAAATGCCTATGCATGATATACCCATTGGAGTTTTAGATGAATTGACCCCTGTGGATATTGAAGAATATTTGGCATATCTTTCTTATTATGAAAAAAAAGACGGACAAGCCATTACAAATGGAGAAAAGGGAAAGTCACGTAAACTCTCAGCCATTCGAACCATGTATAACTATTATTTCAAAAAAGAGTTTATTAAGACGAATGCACCTTCCATGATTGAGACGCCGAAAAAGCATAAAGAAAATATTATACGTCTGGATAAGGATGAGGTTGCAGATTTGATCGCTGCTGTGGAAAGTGGAAATTCTCTCACTGCAAGACAGCTTGCTTCCCATAAAAAGATAAAATACCGGGATACTGCAATCCTAACCTTACTGCTGGGAACTGGAATTCGTGTTTCAGAATGCGTGGGATTGGATGTTGCCGACGTGAGCTTTAAGACAAATGGCATGCGGGTGGTACGAAAAGGTGGAAACGAATCTATGGTCTATTTTGGTGAGGAGGTAAGGAATGCGTTGCTCGATTATCTGGAATTGGAACGTCCGATATTGGCGGAAAAAGCCCTTCCTGAACATGAAAATGCTTTATTTTTATCTTTAAAATACAGTCGTCTTACTACCCGCGCAGTAGAGAAATTAGTAAAAAAATATACAGGCGCCGCCAGCATCAATAAAAAAATTACGCCTCACAAACTGCGCAGTACATATGGAACAAATCTATATAAGGAGACAGGAGATATTTATCTGGTTGCCGACGCCCTGGGTCATAAAAGTGTTGAGACCACAAGACAGCACTATGCAGCTATTGATGATGAGCGCAGAAAACTTGCAGGAAAATTTTCAGGCAGTATTTTTCATGAGGAAGATAACTAAATAACATGGCATGTATTGCAGTTACGCTTCATACATGCCATGTCAATGTCATACCTTGTTCTTTTTTCGGATATCCATATAATTTAAAATTATTTCTCCACAGCCCTGCAGCCCTAATTGACTGCTGTCTAAGGTCAAATGATAGCTTCGGGAATCACCCCATTTTTTGCTGGAATAATAATTGTAATAGCTTGCTCGTTTTTTGTCTGTTTTATGAATCATATCTGCAGCTTTTTCTTTTGATAACTCAAAGGTCTGCATAATATGGTTAATGCGGAATTCCATATCCGCATGGATAAATACATTGATACAGTTGGGATAATCTGCCAAAGCGTAATCTGCGCATCGGCCTACAATAATGCAGGATTCCTTTTTTGCCAGGTTTTTAATGGTCTCAAACTGTGCTAAAAATACTTTATGGTTCAATGGCATATCTAAAAAGGGTGCAGAGGTATAACCACTGATCGAGTATGTATCCATAACAAGGGAATACAAAAAACTGCTGGTTGGCTTTTCGTCATGATTTTCAAATATTTCCTGACACAATCCGCTTTCCTTTGCTGCCATGGAAAGTAATTCTTTATCGTAACATTTCACATTTAATTCTTCAGAAAGCATCCGTCCTACATCTAATCCGCCGCTTCCAAATTCTCTTCCGATTGTGATCACAAATTGTTCCATATCACTACCTGCCTTTCTATCTTGTTGAAAGGGCTCCTCCCACTTATGCGGGTCTCCTCCTCGTGCATATTATACCATAATTTTTTTTAAATATATATACAATTTATGAATTTTCCGAAGCTTGTTGTACGTTTCCTGTTTATTTTCACAAAAAATACACAGCTTTACAACTCTTTCTCCAGAAGTGCTTGAAAGTAATCTGGCAAAGGTGCAGTCACTTCCAGATATGTGTTTGTTGCAGGGTGTATAAAACCTATCGTTGCAGCGTGAAGCGTCTGTCCTTGCAGATGCCATGGATTTTTGCCATTTCCGTATACAGTATCTCCCAGAAGGGGATGTCCCATGCTGGCCATATGGACACGAATTTGATGGGTGCGCCCTGTTTCTAATTCAAATTCCATATAAGTATGGCGGGAAAAACGCTGCAAGACCCGATAATGTGTAATTGCAGGTTTTCCATGGGAAACCTGGACCGACATTTTTTTTCGGTCTGTGGGATGCCTGCCAATTAATCCCTCAATTGTACCAGAATCCTGGTTCACAATTCCTTTCACAATCCCTAGGTAGCGTCTTGTCACAGAATGGACCTTGATCTGTTCTGCAATTTTCAAATGCGCATTATCATTTTTACAAACAATCAAAGCCCCTGTAGTGTCCATATCAATGCGATGAACAATGCCGGGACGTACTACTCCATTGATACCGGAAAGACTGTCTTTACAGTGATACATCACTGCATTTACCAAGGTGCCGGAAAAATGGCCGGCAGAGGGATGCACCACCATCCCTTTGGGTTTGTTTATTACTAAAAGATCTTGGTCTTCATAGAGGATATCCAGAGGAATATTCTCTGGAAGAATCTCTATTTCCTCTACTGGAGGAATGGTAACATATACTAAATCTTTTTCACACATCCGGTAATTGGACTTTTGTATCTGGTTATTGACCAGAACTTGTTCCTCTTTGATTAGTTTTTGGATAAAAGAACGGGAATATTCACTGCGGACAGTAGAAAGAAATTTATCTAAACGCATTCCCGCCTGCTCTGCCTGCACAAAAACCTCTTGACTTTTGTTCTGCTCTTCTGGATTTTGTCTTTGAGTTAAAGACTCCACATTCATATTTTTCTCCACTTCTATAAAATAATACCATTGATTTTGTCAATTAAAACACGAAAATTCTGAGTGAACGAAACTTTTTTACTTCTGCTGCTTCTTTCGCTGGAATGGCCAGAGTATCTCCAGCTCTTCCTCCTTGTAATAGAAGAAAATAAGAAAGATTAAAATTGCCATGCCTACGGTTACATAGATATCCGCTACATTAAAAACTGGAAAATCAATCCATTCAAAGTAGAAAAAATCAATGACGTAATCCAAGCGCAGACGGTCGATCAGATTTCCAATTGCTCCGGCAGTTAACAGAATCAGGACCAACCGAATCCAGTGATACTTTTTTTCTGATGGCGTGCGCAGATAAACAAGGATCAAAAAGATCATCATAAAACTGGTGCTTATGACAAACCAAAGTTTTTGACCTTGCAGTAAACCGAAGGCCGCGCCGCGGTTTTCCAGGTAATGCAGTTGAAAGACGTCTTGGATCAAAATAATAGATGACCCATTTTTTAGATGAGAAACAGCCAGGTATTTTGTAAATTGATCCAGCATAACCAGAATTGTGACACAGATTACATAGAGAATACACAGATTGCCCTTTTTTTTCATAGATCATCTCCCATAATATATTGAATTCCTTCTAAAATATCCGTGTCCGTCAATTCTTTTGTCATGCAGGCTTTCCCAAGAGAATTCAATAAGATAAATTTTATTTTTCCAGACTCCATTTTTTTATCTGATTTTGTACTTTGTAAAATTTCTTCTGAGGTATGTGAAAAATTTGTCAAAGAGACAGGAAGACCATAACTTCCTATCATCTTCTTTAAATCCTCTAACTGCTCCAGAGATAACTTTCCTTTTTGATAAGAAATATATCCGGCGCTTACCATTCCAAGGGCCACACATTCTCCATGGCACAGCGTAAAATCTGATAATTTTTCAATGGCGTGTCCAATGGTATGGCCAAAGTTTAAAAAAGCACGTACGCCATGTTCCTTCGGGTCCTCTTCTACCACTTCCTTTTTAATCAGACAGCTTTGATAGATCATTTCTTCCATGGCGTCATAGTCCTGTGCTGCAATGAGTTCACTGTGATTTCGTATAAAATCAGTATAAGCACTGTTTTTGATGAATCCATGTTTGATGATCTCAGCCATTCCGGAAGAAAATTGACGTTCTGGCAGTGTTTTTAAAGTTGTGATATTCATATAGACAAGCTTCGGCATGTAAAAAGCTCCTACCATATTTTTAAACTGCATAAAATCCACGCCGGTTTTGCCGCCGATACTGCTGTCTGTCTGAGCCAATAAAGATGTGGGAATCTGTACAAAATCAATTCCACGGAGATAAGTGGCAGCGGCAAATCCAGTTAGGTCTCCCACGACGCCTCCACCTAAAGCAAATAAAACATCTTTTCGGTCAAAAGAGTTCTGAATCAGGTATTCATATATTTTTCCAAGGGTATCTGTATTTTTGCTAGATTCGCCAGCCGGAAAAGAAAAGGAAATACATTCTGCAAACACAGAAGACAATAATTTTTTTACTTCTCCTAAATACAATGGATCTATATTGGAATCTGTAATGATACAAGCTTTGTTTTTTCCATAGCCAAGATTTTTTAGACTTTCTGGAAGAAAGGAAAAGTCCCTTTGAATCTCGATTGGATAACAAGGAAGCCCGTCATAATATACGGTAATGGTTTTTCCCATAATAGTTTCCTTCTTTCTGTCGTTGATATTAGTTTTCCATTATCAGAGGTATCGCTCATATTGAATTTTTAAACGTCCTTTTCTAGTCTCACCAATACAATCCAGAAAACGAAAACGTCCAAAGGAGCGGACAGAGATCAATTCCTGGGGATGACACTGATACGTGATTTGAAGAATTTCTTTGTGGTTGATAAACACTCTTCCACTGCTGATCCATTGGTTTGCCTGGGAACGGGAGATTTTGCAGATACAGGCAATCACGCTATCCAGACGGTTGGATGTGATAATCCCCTCTAATGTTTCTTTTTGGAACTGGAAATTTATGGCATCTGGTAATGTCTGTTCTGTCTGAACAGCAGTATGGCGTATGCAGGTAAGCTGTTCTATAATATATTCTGCAATATTTTCATGACAGAATACATAGATCGTGGATTCCTCTAATAAAATGTCTCCAAGTTTGGAACGCTCAATGCCAAGATTCATTAAGCTTCCCAGCACATCTCGGTGATTTAGCTTTTCAGCAAATTTTTTGTTTAAGGGGGTAATCTTTAAGCAGGAAATTGGAAAGTTCCAGGTATAACAAAGAGCATCAGGTAAAAATGCAATCATCTGACGCTCACTGGACTCATATCCGCCATAGAATTTAAAATCAGAATAAAGTTCTGATGCTTCCTGCCGAAAAATATTTAATTCATTCAAATTCAAAAATTCACTGAATACAACGATATCTTTCTGCTGTGCCTGTCTGGATAAATCTACAAATCGTTTTGCCAATAATGTCTCGTCTCTTGTCATAGCCGCCCTCTTTTAAAACTCCTGGATAGGCAGATTATATTCATCCATAATATTAGAAAAATCACCGGAAATCTCTACACCTGGCGGTGTAATGATAAATATGTAAGGAGAAACTTTTTGAAGATTGCCGCTCATAGCAAAGCAGGAACCTGATGTAAAATCAATAATACGCTGAGCAATATCCACATCCAATCCTTCTACATTCAATATGACACTTCTGCTTAACAACAATGTTTCTGTAATTTCTCTTGCGTCTTCCACTGTGGTAGGTTGGATGACACATAACTTAACATCATCTGACATCTGACGTTTGGAAGGACGCATTGGAGTTACCTTTTGTGATTTGACAGGACGTGGACGTTTTTCCTCATAGTCGTCTTCCTCATCCCTGGATTCTTTTTCTTTGGAAAAACTCTTTCGTTTAGGCTTTTCCTCTTCGTAATCATCTTCATAGTAATCGTCGTCATAGAAGTCATCATCGTCTGAATTCAATCTCATAACATCTAAAAATTTATCCAGCATTCCCATAATAGTCTCCCTTATATTTGTTTCAAACCATATCTAATTCTAGGAGGTATAATTTCTCTCACCAAAAATGCCCGTGCCGACACGGACCATAGTGGCGCCCTCCTCCACCGCTACCATATAATCGCCTGTCATACCCATAGAGAGCACAGACATACTTACATTATCAATGTTTTTTTTCATTATGTCAACAGATAATTCCCTGATTTGGTGAAAATATTTGCGATTCTCTTCCGGATCATTCACAAAAGGGGCAATTGTCATAAGACCTTTGATATGAATATGAGGAAGTTTTGCAATCTGTTGGATCAACGGAAGAACCTCTTTTTCAGAAACGCCAAATTTACTTTCCTCCTGAGCAATATTTACTTCTATTAAAATATCTGTCTCCACCTGCTTTTTTTCAGATTGTATACTGATCTCTTCTGCCAGACGAAGAGAATCTACCGAATGGATCAAACACACTTTATCCACAATGTATTTTACTTTATTTCTCTGCAGATGCCCAATCATATGCCAGCGAATATCCTCTGGCAGCGCTGGATGCTTGTCCATAATTTCCTGTACCTTATTTTCTCCAAAATCCCGGCTTCCTGCCTGATAAGCTTCATCCAGCATGGGAACAGGTTTTGTCTTACTGACAGCGATCAATGTGATATTTTCTGGATCCCTGCCAGATTTTTCACAGGCTCTTTTGATATTTTCACGTACCTGCATGAGATTTTCTTTTACCATAATTGTACCTCCTGCTTATTGTATGATCTCATTTTCCGTAACTGCAGAGGAATCCAATGCAATATGATCATAAAGGGAGATTCCATAATTCGTTCCCGTGTTGACAATGGTATATTCTTGATTCTGAAACAAAATCTCTACTTTTCGAAATACTGCATAGCCTCTGTTAATATTGTAAACTCCCTGTAATTTAGCTGTCTCAGATAATGTATAGCCTTCCTCTGAATCAGATTTTTTGATCACATCCCCTGTTTTCAGCTGATGAGCCATAATATAATACATATCTTCTGTTTCCTCAGCCACTGTCACAGAAACATATTCCATCACCGTTTTTCCTTCTTTGTTTTCATATTGGCGGGTTACTCCGTTGGTTCCGTCACCGCCTTTGGTGAGAAATTCCTTTGGTATCAGGAAAAAATCCTTTTCTGTCAGGGCAGTGTTTGGGATCTTAAGACCATTGGTATCTGAAATCAACAACTCTACTTCCAGATAACGGTCGGTGGCAAATCGAACTGCTGAGTTCTGAAAATTCAGTGTTAAATACCATGCACCCTCTTGATTCAAGATACGGGAAGCTCCCCAGGCTTTGGAATTATCTTTTTTAAATTCCACCTGAATATTAGACTCTTTCGCCAGATCATTGGCAAGCCCTTCGTCAATTGGTATCACTAGATTCCAGATCTCACTGGTAATCAATTTATAGGCAGGCTCGCCGGCAGTAACCTGCTCCCGTGCCAATAGATTATTCTTCACATGAGCGGAAGGATCAAAAGTATTTTTCGTAAAATTTTCCAGGGTTACATCTTCCAGGCCATCGGTGTGATAGACCACAATTCCTGGTTCCTGGGCAGTATAGGTATGAAATCCAGCGGCACCATCTCCAAAATGTTCTAAGCTAGATAAGGCATTGGCGCTGATTGCCTCCATCAATTCGGCTTCCATATCATATTGGAATGGGTAAACTTTATAAAAATTTTCATCTGAATAATCCAATACATAATTAGAAGCTGTCTTTTCCAAAGCATCATAAGAACCCTTTTCTGAAAAAAGCTGTCCATCGTTCTGCTGAGTGATCTCTTTATAAAAGTCTCCGGTTTCATCAATGGAATAAAGATAAGAATGTACGCTGACCTTTGTTCCATCCCGGTTATAATAGTTAATGTAACCGGAATTTTCTGCTTGAACTACTTTTTCTTCCCGCAGGATTACGCCTGTAAAAGTGTGATTCTGTGTGATCGTTCCCTGGGTCACTTCATATACTGCTACCTGCTGTGTTGTAAAATATTGAAAAATATTATAGATCATATAGATAAAAATAATAAGAAAAACGATCACGCCCACATTCAAATGTGAAGCTCTGTGAAATTTTACAATTTTTTTATTTTTATTGTTTGCCATAAATTTTGAATCCTATTTCTGTCATTAATATTCTGTTCTGGTTAATCACAAACATTCTAACACTTTAAAAGTATAAACTCAAGGCTCCCATGAATTTCCAACATGATTTTTTTGAGAATGGCAATACTAAATCCATGAAAAAGGAGGAATGCATATGAATACCAAAGGGTTGGATTATACGCTGCTGGCACTTGTAATCATCGGTGCTGTCAATTGGGGATTGATTGGAATATTTCGTTTTGATCTGGTATCATTTCTATTCGGCGATATGAGCTGGATTACCCGGATCATTTATGGAATTGTAGGAATTGGCGGTTTATATCTCTGCAGCGTTTTCGGACGTATCCGTTCTATGAACGAGGCATAAACAATCATTTTTGTATCAGCACAAAATTGGCTGCATTCAACAAAGATGGGGTTATCGATTCTATCTGCGATAACCCCTTTTTCTTGTGGTAACTGCTTCCACATGAATGAAAAATCGTCTCCTGTAAAAGCCAGTTGTCTGTATGAAACCATTTTATGTAAAATGGTTATGATATGATATTTTTTATAAAGATACAATTACTTTACCCTTCGTACATTCAGGTAGATCACTTTCGTTCTTGGAAATACTCAGCACAAAATTTACATGAAATTTGTCGCTGATAGATTCTAACTTTGTAATCGCAGGCGTGATATCACTGCCCTCTAATATTGCAATGGTAAGGAAACTGTCTAAATACATTTCTTCCAGATCGTGATCCTGAGAAATAATTCCGCAAAGGAATCCTAAAAACTCATCACAATTGGAAATCATATAATCTGAAACATTGATCAGGCGGACTTTATTACTCAGTTCATACATATGCTTTTGGCTTTTATCCAGATATACAATATTGCCAGTCGCAGATTTTACTGATTCATTCACCTTCTCTAACAGATGTTTTGTTTTCCCTTTTCCCTTTTCTCCAGCTATAATT
>JAAWBG010000139.1 GCA_022792535.1 Lachnospiraceae bacterium | reverse complement strand
GGAGCCTCTCTATGCCGGATATTTTGACACTTTCCAGACGTTTCAGGCTTCCATTTTAAAAGTGGAGCAAAATGGCAGCCACTACCGGATCTACATGGCGGGGGGCATGTACGACTTCCTGGAATACGGAGGCCGGATTTACACCAACATCGACGGCGAGCCGGAACAGGAAGGCCTGAAGACCTGGAACTGGCAGCCCTTTATTATCACAGCCCGCTGGCAGGACGATACCATGAAGCTGCAGAAGGTAGAGGCCTATCAGCGGGGAGACGCCGGAAGCGGCAAAATTTTCGAGGACTTCCCCAAACCCCTGGCCATGGGAATCACCAGAGGCGTGGAAATAACAGACCGGCAGCAGGATTCGGCCCTTGCCCGGGCAAAGCTGGCGGCAGCCTCCCATTACGGAAAGCCTTTTGCCGAGGATACCTGCCTGCAGTTTGATCCGAAAAGGGAAGTCGTAAGCATCTACAAAATCACGGCAGAACCGCAGGAGCAGGGAAAGACCTTTGCGGAAAGCGCCCCCCTGCTGAAGGAAGAAACTTTGAAAAAGAGCGGAGAAAAGGAATGAAAGAATTCGATGAAATTTACAGAGAATATTACGATCCCCTCTACGGCTTCCTGCTAAAGCTCACCGGCGGCGAGGCCTGCATAGCGGAAGAACTCACCCAGGAAACCTTTTTCCAGGTATACCTTTCCCTCCACAGATTCAGGGGACAGTGCCGCTTCTTTACCTGGCTCTGTCAGGTAGCAAAAAACACCTATTTCAAATATTTGCGAAAACACAGGGAGATCGCGATGGATATTTCCCTTCTGCAAGGGGAGCTGACGGAAAGCCGCGATAATGTGGAAGATTTCTGTGAAAGAAAACAGCTGCGGCAGGAACTGCGAAAGGCAATTTTGGATCTTCCCAAAAAGCAGCGGGACGTCCTACTCCTGAGAGTCTATTTTGAACTTCCCTTTCAGGAAATCGGAAAGCTCCTTCGCATAGAAGATCAGGCGGCAAAGGTTCGTTATCACAGAGGCAAGGAAGCGCTGAAAAAAATGATGCAAAATCGCTATGAGAAGTAAAACTGCCGCAGGTTGACGATAAAGGCTTTATATGATATACTGCACATACAAAATAAATTAAATAGTAATTGATATGTATTTGAAGTGAGGTGATTGTTGTATGGCAGAACAAGTATTGAACCAGTTTCGTTCGGATAAAGCCCTCAGAGAAGAGTGTGTGGCTATTTATGAAGCCATGGGGATGGATCTGAACACTGCATTCAGAATGTTTATGGAAAGGACGCGTATGGTCAGAGGACTCCCGTTTCCGGCAGTACTTCCATCGGGAAAAATGACCAGAAAGGAAGCGCAGGCTGTCATTGACGAAATGAGGCAGGAAGCGGCAGACATGCCTGAAATGACGCTGGATGAAATCAATGCAGAGATTCAGGCGGTCCGGGCGGAGAAAAGGGCGAAAAAATGAAGTGCTATGCTGTTTTTGACACAAATGTCCTGGTGTCCTCCTTACTGACGAAAAGGAAAGACACTGCTACGGCAATGGTTGTAGATGCAATTTCTGCCGGAAAAATTGTACCGCTTTATAATTCAGATATATTGGATGAATATAATGAAGTACTCCACAGGGCAAAATTTCCTTTTTCGGAGATATCCATACAAAAGATCCTTATGATGATACAGACGATGGGTCTTGAAGTGCTTCCAAGGCATACCGGAGAGATACTTCCTGATATGGACGATATTATCTTTTATGAAGTGGTTATGGAAAAAAGAGCAGATGATGCATATCTTATTACAGGTAATACGAAACATTTTCCCCAGAGGAGCTATATTGTGACACCTGCGGAAATGATGGAAATTTTAAACGAACAATAAAAAAACGGGACGCTCGGAAAGGGCTGTCCCGTTTTTCTTTTGGAATTTTTCTGCAAAATAAGCGTTGACAAAAAAATATGATTATGATATTATTTTGATATCATAAAGATACAAAAATGAAAAGGAGGAAATAATATGCTGCTACTTACAATTAATTACGTACCGGGAAGGGAAATCGAGGCCCTGGGCATTGTAAAGGG
>JAAWBG010000066.1 GCA_022792535.1 Lachnospiraceae bacterium | reverse complement strand
TAAAAGGTTCTCAGTTCAAACAGCCGCTTCTTGAGTTCTCAGGAGCCTGCGGCGGATGCGGCGAGACACCTTATGCAAAATTAATCACACAGTTGTTCGGCGACAGAATGTACATTGCCAACGCAACAGGATGTTCTTCTATCTGGGGTAACTCCTCACCATCCACACCATACACAGTAAACGAAAAAGGACATGGTCCTGCATGGTCTAACTCCTTATTCGAAGATGCTGCAGAGTTTGGTTACGGTATGCTGCTGGCTCAGAAGGCAATCAGAGGCAAATTAAAGAACAAAGTAGAAGCATTGGTAGCAGAAGGCAAGAATGCAGATGTTGCAGCAGCAGGAAAAGAGTGGTTAGATACTTATGGTGTAGGCGCTCTGAACGGAACTGCAACAGATAAATTAGTAGCTGCTTTAGAAGCATGCGGATGCGACGCTTCCAAAGAAATCCTGGCTGAGAAAGACTTCCTGGGCAAGAAATCTCAGTGGATTTTCGGTGGTGACGGATGGGCATACGACATCGGATTCGGCGGTGTTGACCATGTACTGGCAAGCGGACAGGATATCAACGTAATGGTATTCGATACCGAGGTATATTCCAACACAGGCGGACAGTCCTCTAAAGCTACTCCTACCGGAGCAATCGCACAGTTTGCAGCAGGCGGAAAAGAAGTGAAGAAGAAAGACCTCGCTTCTATCGCAATGAGCTATGGCTATGTATACGTTGCTCAGATCGCAATGGGCGCTGATTACAACCAGTGTGTAAAGGCAATTGCAGAAGCAGAAGCATATCCGGGACCATCCTTGATTATCGCTTACGCTCCATGTATCAACCATGGTATTAAGGTTGGTATGAGCAAGGCTCAGACAGAAGAGAAGAACGCTGTAGAAGCTGGTTACTGGCATACCTTCCGTTTCAATCCAGAGTTGAAGAAAGAAGGAAAAGCGGCATTCTCCTTAGACAGCAAAGCACCGACTGGAGACTACAAGGCATTCTTGAACGGAGAAGTTCGTTACAATGCACTTGCAAGATTCAATCCGGAAAGAGCAGAAGAACTCTTTGCTGTATCTGAAGAACATGCAAAAGAGCGTTATGAATATCTGAATAAATTGATCACCTTATATGGAGAGAAATAAGACAGGATAATAGAATCCCCTTCTGGTGCTTAGGCGCCAGAAGGGGTTTTTGATTGGAGGAACGCTCCTGTCTTTAAGATATTTATTCTATAAATAAATTTTTGCGCTGGTGTAAAAATGATGGTTATCCGCAATATTCTCCGTAACATCCTTTGGTCTGACGTTTGATATCGTATAAGGCCTGATCTGCCTGAGATAGAAGTTTGTCTATGCTGTCTTTTGCGTCTGCAGAGCAGACAAAGCCGCAGGAAGCACGGATGGTTCGAAACTCTGCAGGAGCCAATTCAATCTGGTCGGCTTCTAAAGTTTCATAAAAGAAGTTTAAATACCCTTGAATCTCAGCTTTGCTGCTACAGTTAAAGATCATCATACAGAATTCATCTCCAGAACGTCTGGCAGTCAGAAAGTGTTCTGAAGGCATAGACTGCAGAATAGAAGAGAATTTCTGAAGATACTTGTCCCCGCTGTCGTGTCCGAAGGTATCGTTGATGGACTTGAAAGAATCCAGATCCAGCATGGCAATGGCGCAGAGATTACCAGGAAGTATGTGCTCTAAGGTTTCTTTGGCAAGTTGTTTAAAATGGGTAAACTTGTATAGCTTGGTTAGAGAATCGTGAGTATTTTCATATATAATCTGTTTCTTTTTCAAAATATCTTCGCTTACATCTGTGACTACTCCAAGATATTTTCCTGAGGATTCAGACATATGGATACGGACATATTTGGATTCCCGGATGCGGAAGATATCGGATTCTCCCGGAAGAGGTTCTGCCATGATTTCCCGAATATATCGGTCAAAAAGAACAGAATTATTGTAAAACCGCTCCGCCATTTGATCAGGAATATCTAATAATTCTTTTAAGCGGGAGGTGGAAAATACATGGTTCAGTCCCCGTTCATATTCAAAGGCTGCAAGGGGAATTCCACTGATCTCAATAATTGCAGAGATACGGTTGGAGCTGTTGACGATACTTTTCACCATGGTATTGATTCCTTGGCTTAATGCCTCAAACTCCCGATTACCGCCTACAGATACAGTGGTGTCTAAATTACCATGAGTGATGGCAGAGAGACTTTCCATGATATGGTGAATGCCTTCTACTGTTTTTTTCTTCACAAGATAATTCAGAAGTAAGAGCACGATTGCCTCAATCACCAGTAAATAGAGCAATGTGCTGAATACTTGATTCCAAAGCTTTTGGAGCAGTGTGTTCAGAGGCAGAGCGGCGCAGATCAAAATATCACTGTATTCTCTGGAAAATACATACATAGTCTGACCATCTTTTCCTTTTTTGTAAGCGCCTTTTGTGCAGTCGGAAAGCTGGTCTAATTGGTAACATTCTTCCTGAAAATCATTCGTCATACCGTTGGAATGGCCGACGATGGCTCCGGTGGTGCGGTCTACAGCAAATAGTTCTTCTCCTGCATCCGTAGGGAATTTTGAAAAAATGTATTCGTAAGTATTTCGTGATTGAACTTCTATCTGTCTGGTAGGCTTAAATCCCACCTGGACAACGCCCTTTGTTCCCTTTCGGACAACGCCCACATACTGCATAATCTTATCTTCCGCTGCATTAGGCTGAGCTTCCTGAATCAAAAAAGCGTTTTCATCGTTGCTCTCTAAGAGATCAAGAAAGGGGCTGGTCTGCTTATGGTCTGCCATGTCGATGCCGATGTATTTAGAGACGGAGCCGGAAACAATGATGCCATTTTCATCAATGATGTGAAGCTCGTCTACATCCAGAAGATTTGCCAGATATTGCATTTCTTCCACATCTTTCGTAGTTTCTTCCTGATGGTCAAAGACATATTCAGCGGCTCTCGCCCTGGTGAGATAATCTTTATCCAGATTTTCCTGCATTATGGACAATTCCCGCTGATTGTTTTCCAGCGTGTGAATCACTTGCTCAGATTTGGCGTAAAAAGTATTGAATTGCTGAGACTTCAGGGAATACAGATTGAATAAAAAACTGATAAGAAATATCAGAGAAACAGCGGCAGTCATGATGGCAAAAGTATATCGGATAAATGTTTTCTGCATGTAAAGTTCCTCCATGATGGCACAAAATATTTTTTTTATTATATCATATCATGTTTTGTACATAACATAAGATTTATTTTTGCGCAAAAATGTGTTAATTTGTAGCGTTTGTTAGAACTTTGCAAAGAGTATGATTTCAAAGATTCCGTCTTCGCAAAAGCAGTCGATGGATCCGTTTATTTTATTTGAAAAGGCAAGGACGCTTTGCATACCAAGACCATGATCTCCGCCTTTTTGGCTTTTTGGAAGGCCCGTGACAGGATGGAACAGGATTTCTTCTTGATATTCATTTTTCATATGGAACAGGAGATGGTCTGATTCACAATGAATCTTTACTTCAATCGACCGTTGGTCCGGGGGAAAATCTTTCACACAGTGGATAGCATTTTCAAAAAGGTTTGCAATGACGGAAGTAAATTCATAAACGTTGACAGGAAGCTGCTTGGGCACGAAAAGATTCAGATGGACTGTGATAGAAAGAGCGTTGGCAGTTTCCATCATTTTGGAGATAATGGTGTTGACCATCAGGTTGCTGCAGTAGCTGACTACTTTATTTTGCTCTGCCACTTCTTGAATATGGGAGGCAATCTTTTGAATTTCTTCATATTCCCCCGTATTTAACAAATGGCAGATCATGGCAGAATAATGCCGCATATCGTGACGTAAAATTTTCAAATTTTGTTCAGATTGTTCTACTAAGTAATATTGGTTTTCCAGACCTTTAATATAAGATTCAAAGAGTACATTTTTCCAATAGATATCTTTCCTCTTTGCATCACTTTCTATGTATCGCAATACTACGGTATAGGAGACAAACATAGTGACGATAAAGCAGAGAATACCCAGCGTATTTTCAGGATTCTCATAGAGAGTATAGGGAAAGAAAGCGATACAGGAAAAACTGCAGTAAAAAAATACGGGAATCAGACAGAGCTCCCACCAGCCTTTTGCGTCCTCCATATCATACTGCTGAATCCAAAGATTATGGATAGACAGATATAAAAGGATTAGGATCAAGGCATGGATCAGGAGATTTCCTGCCAGAGCCAGCCATTCATTGCCGGTATAGATGCGCAGAATAGAAGCTCCCACGCTTCCTACAATGGTATAATTAGAAGCGCTGAGCCCAATAAAGAGAACTTTACTGTTTCTTTTTTTGGCAATAAAGATACCGGTAAACTGGGTGATAAAGATCTGAAATAATGTGGTGATAATATAGCATGTGGTGCTGTCTGGAAACAGATTCAGTTTAAGACAGTCTGTGAGAGACAGCAGAAGAGCAGAAAAAAAGCAGATACATCGGGTAACTGTTTTGGAATAGCGGTGAGAGATAAAAAGATAGAGAAACAACATCAAAAATATATGACTGATCGTATAAGAAAAATTATTAAAATAGTTCATTTCCTCTCCCTGTCTGAAATGTGCCTTTCGGCTGTTTTATTTTTATAAAGTATATTGTTCTGACACAAATAAAAGATATTCTTTTTTCACCCTTGCGGTGTTGCGTTTACTGACAGGGATGGATGCGCCGCTGTTCATGAAGATACTGTCTGTATCCAATTTTTTTACATGTTGAAAATTGATCAAAAATGATTTATGTACCTGCACAAAGTTCCGGCTGTCTGTGAGGGGTTGGATTTCGTCTTCAAAAGATCTTCGGATGAAAATACTTTTGATCTGTTCCTGATTCGTTAGATGAACTTCCAGGGTTCTGGAAGTGTTCTCAATATATTCGATCTGGGAACAGGGGATGGAAACCAATCCTTCCCGTGTTTTCACTGGAAATACAGGATCTTTTTTCAGCTCTCTGCAGGAAAGCGCATAGTCTAGGGCTTCAAAAAATTTGTCTTCCTGGACGGGCTTTAGCAGATACCGGATGGCATGTATATCGTAAGCCTCCAAAGCAAAATCATTGGAAGATGTGATATAGATAATCACAGGTTTTTGATGGGCTATGTCCCGGATCTGATTGCCGATTTCAATTCCAGTTGTCTGGGACATGATGATATCCAGTATATAGATATCTGCCAGGTCTCTTCGGCGTATCTGCTCGGAAAGCCGGACAGGTTCTGTGAACTTTATAATTTCCAATTCTGTTTTTGGATGAAGGCTCTTGTATTTTGCCACTAGTTTTTCTATTTTTATCAGGTCGCTGATATTGTCGTCGCAGATTACAAGTTTCATGTTCCGTTCCCTTCTGTGATTTTTCACGTTAAGTACAATACGTAACAAAGAAAATATCTGAATTGTTACGAACTGTTACATTATAGTATAAGATTTTGTAAAAATCAATTCCAATCTTTCAGATTTTGTGGTAAAATACACCCTGATCAGATATTGAAGATGCGTATGAAACGAAGGAAAGGAAGGAAAATAAGGCGGGAAAGAGCCTTATAGAGTGAAAATATGACAAAAGTAGTAAAATTTGGTGGAAGTTCCCTGGCAAATGCAGGGCAGTTTGCAAAAGTAGGAGAGATTATACGTTCGGATGAAAGCCGCAGATATGTGGTGCCAAGCGCGCCGGGAAAACGCAATGCCAAAGATACAAAAGTGACGGATATGCTCTATCAATGTTATGAACTGGCAGAGGCAGAGAATAATTTTGCACCTTTATTGAGAAAGATCCGGGAACGCTATGATACGATTATCAATGGCTTGAATATGAAATTTTCTCTGAACAAGGAATTCGAAGTGATCGAGGAGAACTTTAAACAGAAGGCAGGAGCAGATTATGCGGCTTCCCGCGGAGAATATTTAAATGGAATTATTATGGCTCAGTATCTGGGGTTTGAGTTTATTGACGCGGCAGAAGTGATCTTGTTTACCGAAGAAGGAGAATTTGATGCAGATCAGACCAACCAGATTCTTTCTGAGAGGCTGAGGGACTGTGAGCATGCTGTAATTCCAGGATTTTATGGGGCAAAAAAAGATGGAACGGTGAAGACATTTTCCAGAGGCGGTTCTGATATTACAGGTTCTATTGTAGCCAAGGCAGTCCGCGCAGATATCTATGAAAACTGGACAGATGTTTCCGGATTTTTGATTGCAGATCCAAGAATTATTGAGAAACCAGAAGTGATCAAGGTGATCACTTATCGGGAGCTGCGGGAGCTTTCTTATATGGGGGCCACAGTGCTTCATGAAGATGCAGTATTTCCAGTGCGCAAAGAGGGAATCCCAATTAATATCCGCAATACCAACGCGCCGGAGGATCAGGGGACGCTGATTGTGGAGAGCACCTGCCGCCAGCCGGATTATACGATTACCGGAATTGCAGGAAAAAAAGGATTTGTGGCAGTTAATATTGAGAAAGATATGATGAATGCAGAAGTTGGATTCGGAAGAAAGGTGCTGGCGGCCTTTGAGGAGCATGGAATCTCTTTCGAACATGTGCCTTCTGGTATTGATACCATGACAGTTTTTGTCCATCAGGAGGAGTTTGAAGGAAAGGAACAGCAGGTACTGTCTGCGCTTCACCGCCTGGTTCAGCCAGACAGCATTGATCTGGAAGGAAATCTTGCATTGATTGCGGTAGTAGGCCGGGGCATGAAGTCTACCAGAGGAACTGCTGGAAGGATTTTTTCCGCTCTTGCCCATGTGGATGTGAATGTAAAAATGATTGATCAGGGTTCCAGCGAGCTGAATATTATCATCGGCGTGCAAAACAGTGATTTTGAGGAGGCAATCCGGGCAATTTATAATATCTTTGTGGTAACGCAGATTTAAAGATAAAATAATGAAGAAATCTTTTGTATATTTTATCAGGAATGTCAAAATATAGAGACATTGTATAGAAAAATATGATAGAATCAAAATATATTGACGAGACGATATGCAGCAGGTCAGGGAAGGAGTCAGCGTATGAGCAGAATTCGAAGATTTTCCATGGGAAATCCTATTAATACAGAAGCAGTTTTGAAAAAACTGCCGGAAAACAAAGGAGAGATTCCTTATTTTAAGCGGATACAAAAGATGGAAGTGGAAAAATTTTCTGCAGATTCCCAGGGAACTATGGTGCAGAGAGATTATCTTTCATATTCTATGAGTCCCAAAGACAAGATCTATGGTCTAGGAGAGAATGTAAGAGGGATTGACAAACGGGGCTGGGTGTATGAGAGCAATTGTACTGACGATCCCAATCACACAGAGGGAAAACATTCTCTGTATGGCGCCCACAACTTTTTTGTGATAGATGGAAGAGAGACTTTCGGTGTGTTTTTAGATGATCCAGGAAGGTTGACTCTGGATTTTGGATATACCAAGATGGATGAGATCCGCATTACGCCAGAAGAGTGGAATCTGGATCTGTATATTCTGGAAGGAGATACCATTCTTGAGATTGTCAGAGAGTTTCGGAAACTGATCGGAAGAAGCTATATTCCGCCCCGCTGGGCTTTTGGATATGGACAGAGCCGCTGGGGATATCAGAGTGAGGCAGATATTCGGGCGGTAGTCAAAGGATATCGGGAGAATCAGATTCCTCTGGATGCGGTGTATCTAGATATTGATTATATGGAAGAGTTTAAGGACTTTACTGTGGATCAGGAACGATTTCCAGATTTTTCGGCCTTTGTGGAAGAGATGAAACAAGAACACATTCATCTGGTCCCTATTATTGACGCAGGGGTAAAGATAGAAGAAGGCTACCAGGTGTATGAAGAAGGGGTGGAACAAGACTATTTCTGCAAAGATCAGGAAGGAAAAGATTTTGCAGGGGCAGTGTGGCCGGGAAAAGTTCATTTTCCAGACGTATTGAATGGAAATGCACGAAAATGGTTTGGGAGCAAATATCAATTTCTTCTGGATCAGGGAATTGAAGGGTTCTGGAATGATATGAATGAACCGGCAATCTTTTACTCAGAGAAAAATTTAGAGCAGGTGATGAAGAAGATCAAATCCATGAAATATAAGAATATGGATATGTGGGAGGTCTTTGCTTTTCGTGACCTGGTCAATGGACTGGCCAACAATCCAGAGGATTACAAAAGCTTTTATCACAAGATCAATGGAAAACCAGTACGCCATGACAAAGTCCACAATCTTTATGGATTTGGCATGACCAGGGCGGCCGGAGAGGCTTTTGAGGAGATGGAACCCCAAAAGAGGATTCTGATGTTTTCAAGGGCTTCCTATATTGGAATGCATCGTTACGGAGGGGTCTGGATGGGAGATAATCAGTCCTGGTGGTCTCATTTGCTGCTGAACCTGAAAATGCTGCCTTCGCTGAATATGTGTGGATTTTTGTATACAGGGGCAGATTTAGGCGGGTTTGGCGATGACGTAACAGAAGATCTTCTGCTGCGCTGGCTGGCTCTTGGCATTTTTACGCCCTTAATGCGCAATCATTCTGCACTTGGAACCAGAGAGCAGGAATGCTATCGGTTTACCCAGACAGAGACGTTTCGAAATCTGATCGGAATCCGCTATGGCCTTATGCCTTACTTGTATAGTGAATATATGAAAGCGGCCCTGAGAGATGAGATGTTGTTTTCTCCTCTGGCCTTTGTTTATCCAAAAGATACTCATGCCAGGGAGGTGGAAGACCAGCTTCTTTTGGGAGAGAGTATTATGATTGCTCCAGTATACACCCAGAATGCCAATGGCAGATATGTCTATCTGCCGGAACCTATGAAGCTGGTGCGGATGAAATCTGTGGAAGAGATAGAGACGGAAGTATTAGAGAAGGGCCATTACCATGTGGAAGTATCTTTAGAAGAAATCGTATTTTTTATCCGTCCGGGGAAAATTGTGCCTTATACAAAATCTGGGCAATTTATGGAGGAGAACGAGTATCAGGAAAAAGATCTCAAATTCCTGCATTTTGCAGAAGGAAGAGCGGAATACGAATGGTATCAGGATGATGGTTATGGAAAAGATTACGAGAATCCGGCACATTATAAGAAATTGTGGGTGAACTAGGTGCGGAGAGAAGAGCATAGAAAGAGAAGCTGTTTCGACATGATATGGAATGAACTGCCGATTGCAGGGTGAGGAAGAAGAAATGGAAAATGGAATGTTCGATGAAAATGTTAGGATGAACCATATCCTTTATGATGCGAAGATCGGGTTATGGCATATTGAAGTAGAGGAAGGAAAGCCAGAGCGCATGTATGCAGACCGGGCCATGCTGGAATTGCTGGGACTGGAAAAAATTCCAACGCCGGAGGAATGTTATCAGCATTGGCGTGAGCGGATTGAAAAATCCTCTTTGGAATTGGTGCAGGAAGCAGTGAATACCATGGCTTCTGGCCAGCACGGAGAGATTAGTTATGGCTGGTATCATCCTGTAAAAGGGAAGATGTATGTGCGCTGCGGCGGTACTTGCGACCGCACGTACACTGCCGGACTTCGGTTTCGCGGTTATCATCAGGACATATCGGAGATGGTCTCTATGAAGAGAGAGACGGAAAAACTGCGCAGCTTTAATGAGTCTATGCTGGCTTCTTTGAAAGACTTATATTTTTCAGTGATGATGCTGGAAATGGACAAAAATAAGATTTACCCTCTTTATCTTACAAAAGAGGGGGAGACTATTTTTGAAGAAGGAGTTGCGCTGGAAAGCACTATAAAAGGCATTTTGGAGCTTTATCATCCCAAAGACCGGGAACAGGTAAAACGGGAAATCAGTCTGAAAAATTTACAGATTCAGTTGGAAAAAGGAAAGAAAAAATTTATTCGGGAATACCGAAGAAAGATTCAGGGAGAATACCATTGGGTCAGTTTTACCTGCTATTTTATTATAAACTCTTCCACAGAACGGAAGGTTTTGATTGCCATTCAGGATATTGACGAACAAAAAAGGCAGGAAAAGGAATATCAGAGATATCTGGAAAACCGTTATGAAGGAAACATGGAGATTCTGCGGATGTCTTTGAAAAATACAAATATCCTGGAATATTTTTATTATCCTCAAAAAGAGAGAATTCTTTTGCCGGAAAAAACAGCCCGCTATTATGACTGTGAGTTGGAATACAAGAATGTGGGACAGGATTTTGCCAAAGATATGGTAGATATGGAATATTACGATCTATTTTGCAGAGTTCATGAGTATATTAAAAATGGCGGAAAAAACGATTACTTTTATTACAGCTCCAAACAAGGGAAATTCTGGTGTAAATGCAGTATCTCCAGTGTGAATTTTGACGAGGAGGGAAATACTGCATTTGCGGTGGGGATCATTGAGGATCTGACTAAACAGCGGAAAATGGAACGGGAGAATGAAAGGTATCATTCGATTTATAAGTTTACCGTGGATACGGAGTATGATGGAATTGGAATCATTGATGTCAAAAATGGAAATACAGATGTAAAAGTTGCAGAGCACATCAACCCTAAAGAACCTATAAGACAAGGGGAATTTCAGGAAATTAAATATAGATTTATTAAATTGTTCATGTGTAAGGAAGATAAGGAAAAACATAAGGACGTTACCTTACAATCTATTTTAGAACAATTGAATCAGACCCAGGAAGACGTCCGCTTTTATTTCCGGGGACGGGAAGAAAATGGGAGACATCACAAGGAATGTACCATCCGGTATTTTGATGAGGAACATACTAAATTGTTTGCCTGTGTCCGGGATATTGAACAGCAGATCCAGGCAGAAGAAAAAAATAAAGAAGCTCTTCAGAAAGCCTTCGAGGCGGCAAAACAGGCAGATCGTGCCAAAAGTGAGTTTTTGAGCAAGATGAGCCATGATATTCGTACGCCTATGAATGCAATTGTGGGAATGGCGGCCATCGGAGAGGCTAATATTGATGACAAAGATAGAGTATCAGACTGCCTGAATAAAATTAAAATCGCCAGCAGCCATTTGACCAATCTGGTGAATGAAGTACTGGATATGAGCCGGATCGAGAGCGGGAAAATGAATCTTGTCATAGAAGACTTTGACTTGATGGAGCTGGTAGAGGAAGTGGTAGCTCTTTTTCAAACCAGAGCGGAGGAAAAACAGCAGAAGATCACGCTGGATATGAAAATACAACATAAAAAAGTAATGGGAGATTGTCTGAGCCTGCAGAAAGTGTTTAACAATATTTTGGGAAATGCAGTGAAGTATACCCAGCGGCAGGGGGAAATCTCTGTCTGCGTAGAGGAACTTGCGTCTCTTCATCAGAATTATGGATGCTATCAATTTGTCATTGCAGATAATGGATACGGCATGTCAAAGGAATTTCAGAAGAAGCTGTTTGAACCCTTTGAGCGTTCTGGAGATCCACGGGTGGAGAATCTGGAGGGGACAGGATTAGGAATGCCTATCGCCTATAATTTAGTTCAGCTGATGCAGGGAGATATTCAGGTGGAAAGTGAATTGAATCAAGGTTCTAAATTTACAGTTACCTTGTTTTTTCCATTACAGAATGAGGCAGATCAGAAACAGGTGGAAGCTCAGGAAATGGAAAAAGAGCCGGCCTCCTTCCCTGGAAAACGCGTGCTGCTGGTGGAAGACAACGAGTTGAATATAGAGATTGCAACGGAGATTCTGCGGATGTTTGAACTGGAGGTCATCCTGGCTTCTGATGGAAAAGAGGCTGTGGAGATTTACCAGAATCAGGAACCTTGGTATTTTGATCTGGTATTTATGGATATCCAGATGCCGGTGATGGATGGATATACCGCAGCGAAAGAGATCCGCGGCAGCCACAGAGAAGATTCTGAGAAGATTCCTATTGTGGCAATGACAGCCAATGCTTTTTCAGAAGATGTGCAGAAAGCCATACACGCAGGAATGAATGATCATGTGGCAAAACCTATTGATATTCAGATTCTTGTGAAAGTATTGACAAAGTGGCTGACGTAACAAGAAGCTCCCTGGATAAGAATGTGAATAGGAGTTCACTGGATAAAAATGTGAGGGAAAGCTGGCTGCTTATTTAGAAAAGAGTAGGAGTTTAAATAGAATGGCAAAGAAAAACCCCAGAGAGCGAGAGATCAAATGGGATAAGTTAGATAATACGGCCCATCTTTTTCCTGTGATTGCAGGAGAGAGCATGAGTAATGTCTATCGGATTTCCGTTGTTCTCAAAGAAGAGATTCAGCAGGAGCTTTTGCAGGAAGCCTTGGAAAGAGTGCTGCCCTGGTTTGACGTATTTAAAGTGCGGATACGTTATGGAGTATTCTGGTATTATTTTGAGACGAACCAAAAGCCGGCGCCGGATGTAAAGGAAGAGTATCGTTATCCCTGTCAGTATATTTCCCCTAATCGTAATCGGAATTATTTATTTCGTGTCAATTATTATAAAAACAGGATTAATTTGGAAGTATTTCATGTGCTGACAGATGGCATGGGCGGCATTACCTTTCTAAAGGAGCTGACCTATCAGTATTTGAGGCTGGCTCATCCAGAGCTTCAGGAAAAAATGGGAGATGGACTTTGCAGCGATACCTCTCTGAACCGGGAGGACAGTTATCTGAAAAACTATAGAAAAAGTCATAGAAAGGGATATAAGACAGAACGGGCTTATCTGGTCAAAGGAGAGAAGTTAAAGCCCCTGGAATTAGGGATTATGCATGGCATGATGCCGATAAAAGATCTGAAAAAAGTCTGCAACCGCTATGGAGTTTCCATCAATGAATATTTGGTAGCAGCTTTTTTGTGGAGTATTTATCGGGAATGTCTGCATGGAATGTCCAGTAAAAAGCCTATCAGTTCCTGTGTCCCTGTGAATCTGCGTCCTTATTTTGACTCCATCACCATGAAGAATTTTTTTGTGATTGTGTCGGCGGTATTTCATCCCGAAAAAGAGAGTTATGAGTTTGAGGAAGTGGTACAAATCGTAGCGGAGAGCCTGCGCAGCCAGATCAATCGGGAGAATTTGGAGAATTTATTTGCCTATAATGTCTCCAATGAGAAAAATTTTATTTTGCGGGCAGTCCCATTGTTTATCAAAAATATTGCCATACGTTATGTGTATCATAGCAGCGCTTTGGCGAATACTACTACTGTGACAAATATTGGGAATATTCAGGTGCGGGAAGAATATCAACCCTATGTGGAAGGGTTTCGGGCATTTTTGTCTATGTCAGAAGGGCAGAATATCAAGGGAACGATCTGCTCTTACCGAGATACATTAGTATTTACCATCAGCAGTAATTTGGCAGATGTGTCTGTGCAGCGGGGATTTTTCCGGCGGCTTTCGGAGGATGGCGTACCGGTGCAAATAGAGACGAATGGAGTTTATGAGGAATGAAAGAATGTAAAAAATGCAAGGTGGAGATTTTAGATGATACGACAGTCTGCCCGCTGTGCAGCAGCGTTCTGGAGATTTCCGGTGAGGAACGAGAGAGTACCGGATACCCGGATGTGAAAGCAGTTTCCCGGAAATTGAATTTTATTGTGCGCCTGTACAGTTTCCTGGCTATTGTGACAGAGGCAGCATTGATCATTGTAAATTATCTTTTTTTTCATGGAATTTGGTGGTCAGCTATTACTGGGATCAGCATTTTGTATTTCTATATCACATTAAAATATTCCCTGCAGAAAAATAAAGGCTATCAGACAGTGATTTTGGTTCAGATAATCGGAGCTGTTCTTCTGGTGATTGCAGCGGACAATATTGTAGGATATCAGGGATGGTCTGTTAATTATGTACTCCCAGGGGCGGTTTTGCTGCTGAATGTGACGATTATCATTTTAATGATTATAAACGCTTCCAACTGGCAGAGCTATATTTTGATGCAGTTATTGACAGCGGTGGTTTCCCTTGGCTGTATCATCCTGTGGCGGTTTGGAATTATTACCAGGCCGGTTCTCTCCTTTGCAGCCCTTGCAGTTTCCATGTGTATGCTTTTGGGAACGCTGATTTTTGGGGACCGGAAGGCAAAGGCAGAATTACAGCGGAGATTTCATGTGTAGAGAAAGTAAGACAGAGGAACAGAAAGAAGGGACAGACTGTGGGAGAAGTCAGCGTCAGAGGAAAAGTCATTCGGGACATGATCGCTCATGTGACCAATGATAATCTGATTGGAAGAAAAATTAAGACAGGAGAACTGCGTAAGAAGCTGGTGGAACCAAAGTGGCATTGCCCGGATTGCTTTTATCTGGAGGAAATCCAACTGCCTAGATTTCAGATGGAATATCTGTGCAGCAAAGAAAGTCCCAGGCAGGACTATATTATTTTGCAGCTTCACGGAGGCGGGTATATTGGAAGTATGCGCAATGCCTATCGCTCTTTTGCAGGGCTGTACTGCGAGGTCAGCAAGAGAATGAGCGTATTGACCATTGATTATCGGGTTGCGCCGGAAGATCCCTATCCTGCAGCTTTAGAGGATGCCCTGGAGGCTTATGACTGGCTGCGGAATACAGGATGGCACAGCCGGCAGATCATTTTGGCGGGAGATTCCGCAGGAGGCGGACTGGCCCTGGCCCTCTGTATGTACTTGAAAGACCACAACCGGCGGCTGCCTGGCGGATTGGTGCTTATGTCTCCCTGGGCAGATCTGACTTCCAGCGGGCCTTCTTATGAGGACAATTATGAGAGAGATCCTCTGTTTGGAAATACCAGGGACAGTTTAATCTACAATCGGGATTATGTGGGCTGGCATGATCCAAGACATCCTTATCTTTCTCCCATGTTTGGGGAATACTGGGGATTTCCTCCTATGCTGATTCAGGCAGGCTCTGTGGAAATGCTGCTGAGCGATTCTGTGGGAGTGGCTTATAAAGCCAAACAGCAGGGGGCCAAAGTCCGTCTCAGTATCTATGAGGGAATGTTCCATGTATTTCAGATGGGAATGATGATGATGCCGGAGTCTAAAAGGGCCTGGAGGGAGATTGGAAGATATTTTGAAGTGGTAACTGGAAAATAGAAAAGTCTGGCATTCAACAAAAAACTCCCACTGCATAGAGTAATAAAAAATGCAGTTGTGGAGTTTTTATGATGCATACATTAATTCAGGTACTTTGCGGTACAGGATTTACTTTTTTAATGACCACTTTGGGAGCGGCAGTGGTGTTCTTCTTTCGAGGGGCCATAAATGATAAAATGAATTATATATTTATGGGCTTTGCTTCTGGCGTGATGATGGCTGCTGCGGTCTGGTCATTGCTGATTCCTTCTATTGACCAAAGTCAGGAATTGGGAATGGTGCCTTGGCTTCCTCCGGCGGCAGGATTTGCTTTAGGGGGCGTATTCCTGTATCTGGTGGATAAGACATTACCTTGGTTTCATGCCAACTATAAAGAGAAGGAAGCAGGGACGAAGCTTCTGGTGTTGGCAGTGACTGTGCACAATATTCCAGAAGGAATGGCGGTGGGTCTTGCCTTTGTTCTGGCTGGGCAGAACCCAGAGAATCCAGTTTATTTAGCCTCAGCCATCGGCCTTGCCATAGGGATTGGAATTCAAAATTTTCCAGAAGGGGCGGCAATCTCCCTGCCAGTCCGTCAAACTGGAGCCAGCGCTGGAAAATCATTTTGTACAGGATGTCTCTCAGGGATTGTGGAACCTTTGGCAGGAATTTTAGTCTTTTTGACCTCTGCAGCCATTGTTCCATTGATGCCCTGGCTCCTTGCCTTTGCAGCAGGGGCTATGATCTATGTGGTGGCGGATGAGCTGATTCCCCAGGCACAGCCCAATGAGTCCTCCAATATGGGAACCATAAGCGTTATGATGGGATTTCTGCTTATGATGATATTGGATGTTTCCCTGGGCTGATTGGACGAAGTGGAATCTTGGCAGATATTAGAATACGCATCCAGTCTGGTAAAAACTGGATGCGTATTTTTATGGAAAGGATGTTTCACATCTTGCTTTGCGTACAATTTTTACAGTAGATGGGGGATAGGAAGATAACAGGGGATTCCCTGGTCAAAAGCGACATGAGTCTCTCCTTGAATCAAAGGTTTTAAATAGGGAAGGATCTGGTCAGTCACATCATTGCCTTCTTCATTGATGAATGCATCAGGCACATGTTTTACTTTGTTGGCGATATCACATACCGGGGAAGCGTCACATGCAACTTGATAAGGTTCATCGCTGGTACGCAGAAGAGTTACCATCAATCCTGTTTTTCCTTCTGCAGCAAGAGAAACAGCATGTTTTCCCTGGCAGAAAGATTCATTGATATCTGTCAAGGATGCAATGTGGGAACCGCACCGCTGCAAAATATTCAGCTCAATGGAACGTACCCGCACATTGAGCCGGTCTTCAATTAGATATTCTAAAGTCTTTCCAACACCGCTGAGACGACTGTGGCCAAAATGATCTACAGATCCAGAGGATGCGCTGATGTATTCCCCATTCTTATCACGGATTCCTTCGGATACTGCAACTACCACATTGTCATATTCCTGGAGCAGCCGGTTGACGTCTGTCAGGAAATTTTCTGTATCAAAAGGTTTTTCCGGCAGATAGATTAAATGAGGGGCGGCAGAGTATTCATTCCGGGCCAGAACAGAGGCTGCAGTGAGCCATCCGGCGTCCCGTCCCATCACTTCCACAATCGTTACGCTTCTTGGAGCGTAAATAGCCACATCATGAAAAACTTCTAAAATAGTGGAAGCCACATATTTGGCGGCAGATCCGAAGCCCGGCGTGTGGTCTGTCACACACAGATCATTGTCAATGGTTTTGGGAACACCGATAATACGGACGCTGCTGTTGATTTTGGCGGCATAAGCGGAAAGCTTGTCTACTGTATCCATAGAATCATTTCCGCCGATGTAGAAAAATGCGCCGATTTCTAATTTTTCAAAAACGTTGAAAATAAACTCATAAGGTGCAATGTCTTCTTCTGGAACTGGCAGCTTATAGCGGCAGGAACCAAGATACATGGCAGGACTTATTTTCAAACGTTCCAGGTTTTCTTCTTTCTGAAAATCATCCGTCAAATCTAAAAAACATTTTTCCAGAATGCCGGTAATCCCATTTAAAGCCCCATAGATCCGGTCGTAATCAGGATGGTTTAAAACTCCGTGGATTACTCCTGCAAGGCTGGCATTGATAGCGGCAGTAGGGCCGCCAGACTGGGCAACAATACAATTTTTCATTGAAATTCTCCTTTACGATATAATTGCTGTGATATAATTCGATTTTATAATAAAAGTCTGGAAATGGCAAGGGAAAAGCAGATATGCTGATAGGATTTTCAGTAAGTAATTACAGAGCATTTTATAAAACCCAAAGCATTTCCATGCTGGAGGAAAAATAATTTGATAGAGGCAGTATTTTTTTCGAGAGAGATGATCCTGTATGGGCTTGACCAGGTGGATCTGGGCAAACAATATTTTCGAATTGAACAGGACGCCTATCATCAGCCTGGCGTATTTGAATACCGGATTTTTACCAACGAAAAAGAATATCTGTACCAAATTCAATTGACTTTAGAAAAAAGATATAATAAGATAGTGTTAGAAATTAGCGAACAAGCATTGGTCAAAGGGAGATAAAGTGATGAATGAACAATTTGGCAAATTTGTTAGAATGAAGAGAGAAGAAAGGGGTATAAACCTTCGAAAACTTGCTGAGCTTTTAGAGATTGCACCTGCATATATGAGTGATATAGAGAAGGCTAGAAGGTATCCGCCAGATAAGGAAAAGTTGTACAAAATAGCAGAAATATTACATTTTACAAACGAAGAAACAAATACAATGTTTGATTTGGCAGCCTTAGCGAAGGATAATACGGTTTCACCAGATCTGACAGAATATATTATGGATCATGAACCAGTGCGTATAGCACTTCGTAAAGCAAGAGATTTAGATATTGATGATGAAGAGTGGATGAAAGTAATTGAGATACTTGAAAGGAGAGAACAGGAGATGAAAAAACAGTGAGATACTATGCCCATTCTCTTTTACAACTAGAAGAATGCATGAATGTTTTCATTGGCTTTTACATAGAAAGTGAATTCATGTTTGCACTTAAATAGTGATATGATTCTGCAGTAGCAACTACAGTAAAGGAATTTGATGCTAATTACAGTGCAATGAAATACAGGCTTCAATCTTTGCAAATTATATCAAGAGAGCAAAGAAATGGGGCAGACTATATTATAAATTAGAAAGCGGGTACTATTGATGAATACAGCGACTTATAATTCACTTAAAGCTTTTATATGGGGAATTGCTAACGATTGTCTTGTAGACGTGTATGATGTTGGGGATTACAGAAAAATTATCTTACCTTTTTTCGTTATTAGGCGGTTTGATGCTGTATTGGAGCCAGTGCATATGAAGGTTGTTGAGGCTAGAGATAATTTTGAAAAATCAGGGCAGGCAATAGATTTAGATCCTGCGTTATGTTCCGTTGCAGGTCAAGCATTTGTAAATCGTTCAAATTTTATATTAAAAGATCTTAAGTCAAGAACAAACAGGCAACAGCTAAAAAAGGACTTTATTGATTACTTGAATGGTTTTTCGCAAAATGTGCAGGAGATTATAAATAAATTTCATATTCGTAATGAAATAGATAGATTATCAGAGCAGGATCGATTGGGACTGCTTATAGAAAAGTTTGTTGATCCAAGATACAATTTGAGTAATAAACCAGTACTGAATGAAGATGGAAGTGTAAAAATTGAGGCTTTGGATAATCATACTATGGGAACTTTATTTGAAGAAGTTATTCGTATGTTCAATGAGGAGACGAATATAACAGATGCTGGAAGACACTTTACACCAAGGGATATTGTTGAATTAATGGCTGATTTGGCATTTGTTCCTGTAAAAGATGGCATTCAAAGTACAACTTACAGAATATATGATGGAGCCTGTGGGACGGGTGGTATGTTAACTGTTGGAGAGCAGCATATCATGGAATTAGCCAAAGAGAATGGAAAGAAAGTTTCAATTAATCTTTTTGGACAGGAGAATGCTGATGAAACATATGCAATTGCAAGAGCGGATATGTTAGTGAAAGGAGAGGGGAAACAAGCTGATCATATCAGATTTGGTTCTACCATTTCAGAAGATCAATTTTCAGGTGAGGAATTTGATTTCATGTTATCAAATCCACCATTTGGTACTTCATGGAAAACAGACCTGAAAGCATGGGGTGATATAAAAAAAGAGGAAATTTCAGATCCAAGGTTTATCATAAATTATGATGATAATGCAGAATACTCGTTACTGCCTGACATTGGTGATCCTCAGATGCTATTTTTGGCAAATAATATTAGCAAGATGAAGTCATCTACTGAGTTAGGCAGCCGGATTGTGGAAGTGCATAATGGTTCTTCTCTCTTTACTGGTAAAGCGGGGAGTGGTCCCAGTAATTTGCGCAGATATATTATTGAGAAGGATTTGTTGGAAGCAATCGTAGCATTGCCGGAAAATATGTTTTACAACACGGGAATTGGTACATATCTTTGGATTGTTACAAATAAGAAAGCAGATAGCAGAAAAGGAAAGGTGCAACTAATTGATGCCACCTCTTTAAAGTCACCGCTTCGTAAAAACCTGGGTGATAAGAATTGTGAATTAACGGCGGAAATATGCCAGAAGATCCTTGGTTTTCTGATGGATTATACTGAAGCAGATAAGGAATATAGTAGAGTTTTTGACAATGACGAATTTGGCTATTACTCTGTGGATGTATTGCGACCGCTGCGTCTTCGCGTAGATATTACAGAAGAGAGGCTTCTTATGTTTAAGGAGCAGACAAAGGATGACGAGTTGTATGGGGTATTAGCTGCATATATAGATGAAACAGCTTCCAGGACTTTTTATGATTATAATGAGTTTATGGAAATACTTACAGAAGATTCAGGAAATGCAGGAGTAAAATTGAATGCAAAAAGATGGAAATATATTCGGGGATATTTTTCTGAAGCAGATGAGAAAGCGAAACCAGTGATTGATAAAAACGGGAATTTGGAATCTGATAAAAATTTAAAAGATACAGAGCAGATACCATTCTTATATGAGGGTGGAATTAATGCATTTTATGAAAACGAAATCAAACCATATGTTCCTGATGCATGGATTGATTATCAGTCTGTGGTAAAAGGATATGAATTAAGTTTTACGAAGTATTTTTATAAACCAGTGAAGATGCGAGATGTAGAAGATATTATTAATGATATAAAGGAGATTGAGAAAAGTACAGATGGTCTTTTGGCATCCATTATAGGAGAAACAGTATGAGTGATACTAGAATGGAAATAATAACATCTATGAATTATTCAAACACAGACAATATTTTATCAGATATGAAAAATATCATAGAAGCGGCACAGCATCAGGCGTATCAGGCAGTGAATACTACATTAGTTAAAAGAAATTGGTTGATAGGATACCGTATTGTTGAAGAGGAACTGAAAGGAACCACTCGAACAGACAACTACGGAAAAGAGATAATGAAAGCATTGTCAAGGTCTCTAACAGAAGAATACGGAAAAGGTTTTGATGTTAGCAGCTTATACAAATTTAAGCGGTTTTATAAAGTTTTTCCTGACATTTTGGACTCACTGAGTCCAAAATCTTCTGGACAGATTTTGTCATGGACACACTATAGAGTTCTGTTGCAGGTGGAAGATATGAAAGCCAGAAAATGGTATGAAAAAGAAGCATATCAACAGACTTGGAGTGTGCGGACATTACAGAGAAACATATCTTCTCAATATTATTATAGGATGCTTCAGACGCAAAAGCCTGATATAGTGGAAGCAGAAATGAAAACGATAACTGGTAATTATCAAAATGATAAGTATGAATTTATAAAAAATCCGGTCATAGCAGAATTCTTAGGAATGGCACAAAGCAATGGCTTTACAGAAAGTGATTTGGAATCAAGTATATTATCTAATTTGCAAAAGTTCTTAATGGAACTTGGAAAGGGATATGCTTTTGTTGCAAGACAACAGCATATCAGGACTGAAAAAGAAGATTATTATATAGATTTGGTATTCTATAACTATATTTTAAAATGCTTTGTGTTAATTGATCTAAAAACAGAGAAAATTACGCATCAAGATGTGGGGCAGATGGATATGTATATTCGTATGTATGATGATTTGAAGCGTAGTGAAGGAGATAATCCAACGATAGGAATTGTATTGTGCTCAGATACAGATGAAGATATAGCAAGATATTCTGTTATTCATGGAAATGAACAACTTTTTGCGTCAAAATATAAGCTATATCTTCCTACAGAAGAAGAATTAAAGGCAGAGATTGAAGCACAAAAAATGTTGTTTCAGTTGCAACAGCAGGAAAAAGAAGAACAGGAATAAATGTGTAATAGGAGTTGTACAAAATGAGATGAGGTGATACGTGTGTTAAAAGCGTATGAGAAATATCAGGAGATGGGATTACCATGGTTAGAACAGGTGCCAGCACATTGGGGGTTTTTACGGAATAAAAATATATTTGTAGAGAAAAAGAATGTGGTTGGAAATTCAAGAGAATATAAACTATTATCATTAACCAAAAAGGGTATTATTATTAGAGATATAAGTACAGGAAAGGGAAAATTTCCAAAAGACTTTGAAGGTTATAAGATTGTAGAAGAAGGAGATATTGTTTTTTGCTTATTTGATGTAGATGAGACCCCAAGAACAGTTGGACTATCTAGTTATAAAGGTATGATAACTGGTGCGTATAATGTATTTAATGTTAGGAATATAAATTCCGAATTTATTCAATATTATTATATTGCGTTTGATAATATTAAAGCATTTAAGCCATTATATACAGGATTGAGAAAGGTAATTCAGGCGTCAACATTTATGGCGACAAAAATACCTGTTCCGCCAAGATTAGAACAAGAGCAAATTGTTCATTACTTAAACCGGAAAGTTTTTGCGATGAATCATTTTGTTAATCAGAAAAAGCAACAGATAAGGTTACTTGATGAATTAAAAAAAGCAATAATTTGTAAATATGCTTTAGTAGGAATCTATGACAATAGGGATATGCAGACTAGTGAATATCCATGGATTAATAAATTCCCGGTAGGGTGGAAAGAAACAAGAGCAAAAAATATACTTAAAAAATTGAATCGTTCCGTGAGGAAACAAGACAAGTTACTGATTTGTTCAAATAGTGGCAAAGTGTTTTTTAGAGGAGATTCTAAATTAGGTCTTGTTGCAGATTCAGAGGACATATATCAAGGTGTACGAAAGGGAGATTTACTAATTCATGGAATGGACACTTGGCATGGTGCTATTGCCATATCAGGATATGATGGAAAATGTACTCCAGTTGTCCATGTTTGTGATGGTAGTGAGAATAAGGAGTATGTCGCATATTATCTTCGGGCTTTAGCATTTTTAAAAGTATATAAGAAAATATCTAATGGTGTACGGGAGAATACAAGTGATTTCAGAAGTTGGGCCAAGGTTGGGGATATAAATGTATTAGTGCCTCCAAGAGATGAGCAGGACAAAATAGCTGAAATACTAAATGATCAGTGCAGACAGATAGAGAATTTTATTGCTTCTTTAGAAAAAGAGTTAGCATTTCTAATAAACACAAAAAATTGCAGTTACAGAAAAGTCAGGTGTTATAGTGGAGCATTTTCACAATGATGTCTGTAGAAAAATTGGTGGACAAGGCAGAGCCATGGTCGTTACGAATGGTATTCAGCGTGCCATGGAATATTACTTTGCAATTAAAAATTTGTTAGCGGAGCGAAAGAGTCAGTATAAAGCTATCGTTGCCTTTTCAGGCGATGCAGAATATAATGGTATAATTTATAATGAGGCAAAATTAAACGGATTTCCAAGTTCGCAAATTGAGAAAAAATTCAAGCATGATCCTTATAGAATACTGATTGTCGCAAATAAATTTCAGACTGGTTATGATGAACCCTTACTACATACCATGTATGTGGATAAAGGCTTGGATGACATTAAAGCGGTTCAAACACTTTCTCGTTTAAACCGATGTTGTGCAAAAAAGACGGATACATTTGTGCTGGATTTTGTAAATGACACAGAGAGTATAAAGAGAGCGTTTTCACGATATTACAAGACAACCATATTGTCAGGAGAAACAGATGCAAATAAATTAAATGATTTAATTGATGCAATGGAACCGATGGAAGTATATTTGAAAGAGGATATAGACAAATTTGTAGATTTGTATTTGAATAATGCACAACGGGATAAGTTGGATCCAATATTGGACAGATGTGTTGAAAGGTATGAGAATATAGATGTAGAAGATCAGATTGAGTTTAAAAGTTCTGCTAAGACCTTTGTGCGTACATATAATTTTTTGTCTGCAATTCTTCCCTATGGAAGCACGGATTGGGAGAAACTTTCAATTTTTTTAAATCTTCTTGTAAGTAAGCTGCCACGGCCAAAAGATGAAGATAATATAGAGGAGATAATAGAAGATGTTGACCTTGAGAACTATCGGTTGGTGGCAAAGGAGACAATGTCCTTACAGCTTGAGGATGAGAACGCGGAGATAGATGCAATTCCAGTTAAAACAGATATTGCTATTCCAGTACCAGAATTTGATACTTTATCGAATATTATATCTTTTCTTAATGAAGAATGGGGCGGATATTGGTCTGATGAAAATAAGACGAGTCAACAAATAATAGAGGTTAGGGATATCGTTTTACAAGATGAATCATATAAAAATGCTATGGGCGGATTAACGGATGTGCAAAATGCAAAGGATGAATGTGAGAGGGCAACAGCAGATGCAATTATCAAAACAATGGCATCAGGAATGGAATTATATTCAGCTTTTTATGATGATTTGAGAAATAAAAATAATCAGTCGTTTAAAAAATGGTTATTAGATTTTATGTTTGCATCAACATATATGTCTGAAAATGGGGCTGCAGAAGAAAAAGAATTGCCCATAATTGAATAAAGATTTAAAATATCTGTTGACAAATAATAAATGTTAAGGTGATATTGTGTTGGAAAGTAGCGAACAAGCGAAAAACCAACACAATATTATCTGTCAGGGAGAAATCCCTATATTTTTTATTTTAGTTTCAATCAAAGGAAAAAGTCGTTGTCTGCTGCAGGGATTTTGTGTATAGTATGATTATACCATGTGCTCTGCACAATAGGATGCTATTTATGCATCAGAACGGAGGAATAAAATGAAATTTTCAGAAATGCCTTACAAGAGACTGAACCGGGAAGAGACAGAAGCGCAGATGCGGTCTCTGATTGAGCGCCAGAAAAAAGCGGTCAGCGGGGAGGAACAGTTTGCCATCCACAAAGAGTATTATAAACTGCAGGACCATATCAATACCTGCCGGATTTTGGCCACAATTCGCTATGATATTGATACTACCGATGAATTTTATGAGAAAGAGCAGGAATTCTATGATGAGATCCAGCCGATTTTGGATCAGTTGAAAAATGAGTATCATAAGGTCTTATTTGATTCCCCTTACCGTTCTTATATGGAAGAGAAGATCGGAAAAGTGGCTTTTAAAAATATGGAGCTGGATTTCAAGGGAATGGATGAGAAATTGATTGAGCTGCGCCAGGAAGAAAATGCGCTGTCCAGCAGATATGTGAAGCTGATTGCCACAGCAGAGATTCCCTTTGAAGGGGAGATCTGCAACTTATCTAAAATGCGCAAATTTCGAGCAGACCGTGACCGCAGCGTCCGCAGACGCGCTTGGAAGGCCATCAGCGATTATTATCTCAGTGTGACAGGAGAGATTGACGAGATCTATGACGCTATGGTGAAAAACCGCACGAAACAGGCCAAGATGCTGGGGTATGAAAATTATGTGGAATTGGGATATTATCGGATGCGCCGCAACAATTATGGACCTGAGGAAGTAAAAAAATTCCGGGATCAGGTTAAACAGGATATGGTGCCTTTTGCTCAGCGGATTCATGAGAAGCGGAGACAGCGTCTGGGGATGGAACATCTTTCTTACATTGATGAGGGCGTGTATTTTCCGGGCGGCAATCCAGAGCCGAAAGGGACGCCGGAAGAGATTCTTGCAAAAGGACAGGAGATGTACCAGGAATTGTCAAGAGAGACGGCAGAATTTTTTGATTTTATGATGGAAAATGAACTTCTGGACGTGCTGGGCAGGAAGACGAAACGTCAGGGCGGATATATGGATTATCTGCCGGAATTTAAATCTCCATTTATTTTTGCTAATTTTAATGGAACCAGCGAGGATGTGGATGTGATCACTCACGAGTGCGGACATGCTTTTCAGGGATTTCTGATGCGGGAAGAAGAGATTCAGGAGTATTCTGATATTACCATGGAGACGGCAGAGATCCATTCGATGGCCATGGAATATTTTACGGAAAGCTGGATGAAAGAATTTTTTGGAGAGGGGGCCGAAGATTACCGGAAGATGCATTTAGAAGACGGGATCTGCTTCGTGCCCTACGGGTGCATGGTAGATGAATTCCAGCATATTGTCTACGAGAATCCAGACATGACCCCGGCGGAGCGCAAAGATATCTGGAAAAAACTGGAAAAAGAATACCGCCCCCATATAGATTTTGAGGAAGATGCTTTTTTTGGAAATGGAGGCTGGTGGCAGCAGCAGAGCCACATTTTTGTGGATCCCTTCTATTATATTGACTATTGTCTGGCTACGGTCTGCGCCCTGCAGTACAAACAAAAGATGGATCTGGATCATTCCAGGGCCTGGGACAGTTACTTGGCATTGTGCCGCCTGTCCGCCAAAAAGTTTTATGTTCCTATGTTGGAAGAAGTTGGCCTGAAAAGTCCATTTGCAGATGGCTGTATGGAAGATCTGATCAAACATTTTGAGAAAATTTCAGACTGAAAGGCTGTCTAACGGTGCTGATAATAAAAGACTGCTAACTGAGTTCTGTCCCGGAGTTCTAATTTTTCCAGGATGGAACTCAGGTAATTGCGGACCGTTCCCTCACTGAGATAGAGCTGTCCGGCAATTTCACGGTTGCTGCACCCTTCGGCAATCAGGTGGATGATCTCAAGTTCTTTTTCCGTGATGCCTTTGGCCAGGTAATCATAAGAAGTCTGATTGGCGGAAGTGAGAAAATCAGGAAGCCGGGTGGCAATCTCGCTGCCGAAGACGTTCTGCCCCTTTGCCACGGCCTTTAAAGAAGGCAGCAGGCTTTCAAAATCCTGTTTTAAAATATAGCCTTTGGCGCCCAGCAATAAAGACTGGACAATATATTCGTCATCCAGAAAAGTAGTCAGAAACAATATTTTTGCATCAGGATCTTTTTTTAGGATTATCTCAGCGGCTTCTAAGCCGGTCATCTCATCCATTCGGATGTCCATAAGCAAAACTTCTGGGCGGTGTGTTTCATATAAACAGACAGCTTCTTTTCCATTTTTTCCAATGTCTAAGATCTGGATTTCTCCAGAAGATTCTAAGATGGTTTTCAGGGACATGGATACAAATGGATCATCATCTACAATTACGATATTCATAAAAATTCCTTTCTGTAATTCTTATTAACTAGGCAATTGCCAGTTCCTGTTAAGTAAAGTTTTATTCTTGCGGAGTATTTGACTTTGCTTCCCGGGGCAGCGTCACAAAAATCTGAAAGCCCTGGTCTGTGGAAAGAGAAAAATTTCCTTTCAGATTTTTTACCCGTTCCTGCATATTGGAGATCCCGATTCCAGAATTGCGGTAGCTGGCATTTGTGCCGTTATCTTTAATCACAAGCTGATGGAAGCTGGGGTGCTCCCGCAAGGTGATAAAAATTCTGGTGGCGTTGCTGTGCCGGGCAATGTTAGATAACGCTTCTTTCAAAATAGAGAGAAAACAGTATTTTACCGAGGCAGGGGTAAAGCTTTCTAAATCGTAATCCAGAAAAATCTGGTAATCCGAAAAATCAGAAATCAATTCGGAAACAGCAGATTTCAAATCAATGGAATCGTCGTGGAGGTTATGAACGCTTTCTCGGACAGAATTCATGGCGGAGGACAAGGTATCTGTCAGTGCGCACAAAGGTTCTTTTAAATTTTCCTGGCGGTTAATGGCAGATAAGGCGCCGGTCTGTAAAATAGAGCGGGAGAGCATATGTCCCACATTGTCGTGGATCTCTCTTGCAATCCGATTTCGCTCTTTCAAGGTGGCGATATGGATCTCATGATCCTGCTTTTCAATCAGATCTTGATTGGTCTGCTGAAGAAGCAGATTATACTCCGTGGAAGTGTCCCGCATTTTTCGAAAATCTTCTTTTAGAAGCAGGAGTTTTTTTGTCTTTTGAGACAAAAGCAGAGTCAGCAGAAACAACAGAACTATCATCCAGGGATAAGAAGAGGGGTGATTTTTCAGTACAAGAAAGGGAAGCAGGCAGGCTGGCAGGTAACAATAGCTTTTGAGGGAGACTGTCATTTCATAAAAAAGCAGAGGCAGCAGCAAGGCAAAATCAGGCTGTATCAGACAAGCTCCTGTTAAAATCAGCCACAAACTGATCAGCAGCAGGCGGTTTTTAAAGGGGAGCTGGGAAAGAAACAGGCAGTCTGGATTGCAGCAGGTGCAGAAACAGGAAAAAATAATGGCGCTTAAAAATATCAGAACATGAAGCAGGGTGGTTTCCGGCGCAGTGTAATAAAATAACAGCATGGAAAGAACCAGCAGTGTAAATTTGTCGAATAAAGTTGCCATAATCTCTTCTCCTCTCAGGGAACCGTCAGGATTCGGCTTTCCCATTGTTCTCTGAACATGATTATACTCTTTTTTAGGAAAGACCACCACAGAAAAACAAAAAAATGACATTTGTCACAATGCAGAAATGACACATGACACTGTTGCCTGTTGAGGGACCCTGTTACAATAAAGTCAGAAAAGGAAATGGAGGAATGACTTATGGGAAAGATCATAGAGATAGAAAATCTGGTAAAGCGTTACAAGGATCTGATTGCTCTGGATCACCTGAATCTGAGCGTGGAGGAAGGAGAGATCTTTGGACTGTTAGGCCCCAATGGTTCTGGTAAGACCACAGCCATCAACTGTATTCTGGCTCTCTTGTATTTTGACAAGGGAAGCGTAAAAGTGATGGGAAAGGAAATGCAGCCAGACAATTATGAAATTAAGAAGCAAATCGGCGTAGTGCTGCAGAATGTGGCGGTATTTGAAGAATTGACTGTACAGGAAAACATTGATTATTTTTGCGGATTGTATATTCAGGATAAGAAACTGAGAAAACAATATGTGGAGGAAGCCATTGTATTTTCCGGGCTGGAAGATTTTCGCAAATTTTATCCTAAAAAGTTATCCGGCGGTCTGCTGCGAAGATTGAATATTGCCTGCGGAATCGCTCACAAACCAAGACTGATTATTATGGATGAGCCTACGGTGGCAGTGGATCCTCAGAGCCGTAACAGGATTTTGGAAGGGATTCAAAAGCTGAATCAGGAGGGAGCCACTATTATCTACACCTCCCACTATATGGAGGAGGTAGAGCAGATTTGCAGCAGGATTGCGATTCTGGATAAAGGCCATTGCGTGGCGCTGGGAACAAAGGAAGAGTTAAAATCCATGATCAAGACGGGAGAGAAGATTCATATAGAGATATCGGAGCTTCAGGAGATCCAGATGGAGGAGATCAGGGAACTGCATCATGTATATCAGGTAGATTACAGGGAAGGGATGTTAGAGATCCGCTGCAGCGGCGGAAAACATAATCTGGTGCATATTTTGGATTATCTTGGCAGACAGGAGATCAGTTTCGGCCGGGTTTATGCGGAACTGCCCACATTGAATGATGTATTTTTAGAGATCACTGGAAAAGAACTGCGGGATTCTGCAGAAAAAACTTTGTGAGAGGGAAGGGGGAAAAGATATGTTTTTTCGGCTGTACCGATACAGTTTGATGCGGACTATGCGTCAAAAAATAACCATATTTTGGAATCTGATTTTTCCTATTCTGCTGGGGACCTTATTTCAGATTGCTTTTGGAAATTATACGGATAAGACCATTATGTTCCATCAGATTCCAGTAGCTTACGTTGAGGGAGAAGAAGCAGATGAAAACTTTACCATGCTTTTGGATACCCTGGAAACAGAGAATGAGCTGATTCAGGTTCAGTCTGTGGAAGAAAAAGAAGCAGAACGTTTGCTCGAAGAAGATAAAGTGAAGGGAATCTTTTACAATGGAAGAATTTTAGAGACTGGAGGGAAGAGAGAGGAAAAAGAGAAGGTAAAAACAGAAGAGGAAGGATTAGAAATTTTCCTGACTGTAAAGGAAGAGGGAATCTCTCAGAGCATTTTAAGTATCATTCTGGAACAATTTGAACGTACCAGAGCTACCTTTACCAGAATTGGGAAAGAAAACCCGGCAGCCATTCAGGAGGCGGCAAAGGTTCTAGAGGAAGAGTGTCAGTATTTAAAGGAAGGATCTGTTATGGACACTCCAGCCAACAGTGTGACGGATTATTTTTATTCATTGATTGCCATGCATTGTCTGATGGGAGCCACCATAGGGCTTATGAGTGCAACGGAATTTAAAGCAAACCTGAACCCGCTGGGAACAAGACGTGTGGTAACAGGAACGAGGCGTTTTGGAATACTTCTGCCAGATCTTGCGGCGAATATTACAATTCAGTTTTTCTATATGCTGTTTTTCATCGGTTATCTGACTTATGTTCTGGATGTGCACCTGGGAGACCGCTGGGGACTGCTTCTGCTGACAGTATTGATGGGAGATATACTGGGAATCGTACTTGGATTCTTGATCGGCGTGCTGGGAAAACTGCGGTACAACGTAAAAGAAGGACTCTGTATTATGATTATGATGGTATCTAGTTTTTTCAGCGGTTTGATGATGGCAGGAATGCTGCGGGTTGTGGAAACATACGCGCCCTTTTTCAATCGGATCAATCCGGCGGCTTTAATTGTGCGGGCTTTGTACAGTTTAAATATCTATGATACTTATGACCAATATATCCGCTGTATGGGGAATATGCTGCTGCTGATTCTGATTTTAGGAGGAGGGGCTTTCGGACTGGTAAGGAGGGAACGATATGCAAGTATTTAAGGCATTTTTCAAGATCCTATATAAAAATAAAATGACGTTGTTTCTATATATCGGCATTTACCTGGCCCTTACTTTGCTTATATGCAAGTTGATGGGAACGGAGGGAGAGATGGAATTTTCCAATGTTTCCTTAGATATCAGCGTAGAAAACCGAGATCAGGGAGAGCTGGGAGAGGCTCTGGTGGACTATCTGGGCATTCATAATCATTTAAAGGATGTGCCAGAAGGAAGAGAAGCGCTGCAGGACGCTATGTACTATGAAGAGATTGATTACGTATTGGTAATACCAGAAGATTTCACCCGCCAGTTTCTAAAGGGAGATTCTGAAGGTCTGCTGGAGGGAACGATAGTTCCTGGAAGCAGCACATCCTATCTGTTGGAAAATGAAGTAGAGAATTTCTTAAAAACAGCGGCTATGTATCTGAGATCAGGAGTTACCATGGAGCAGGCCATGGAGTGGACCAGGAAAGATATGGAGGAAAAGCCAGAGGTACGGTTTTTGGAGCAGACAGCCGGGCAACAGTTGTCAGATCGTTATTATTTCTTTCAGTATATTCCTTATGTATATCTGATTTTGATGATTCTTGGGGTAGGAGCTGTGGTGAAGTCCTTTAAAAATAAAGATCTGGAAGCCAGAAATAAATGTTCTTCCATGTCTTTTCTGAAACAGAATCTGCAGATATTTTTAGGGTGTATGGTGTATATGCTGGTGATGAACATGATTTTCCTTTTGATGGCAGTTTTGAACACTGGGGAGGATATGCTGTCGCTCCAGGGATTTTTAAGCGGAATGAATGCAGTTGTTTTTAGTCTCTGTGCTCTGAGCGTGGCCTGGTTTGTAGCACAGTTTGCAAGGAATACAGCAGTCTTAAATATGATGAGCAATATTTTTGGATTGGGATTTAGTTTTTTAGGCGGCGTATTTGTTTCCCTGGAATTTATGGGAGAGGGAGCCAGACAAGCGGCGAAATTTACCCCTTCTTACTGGTATGTTATTGCAAATTATGATATTCAGAAAGTGAAAGATCTTGCAGAGGCAGGAACGGTGTACCAGTCTTTTCGGATGGTTCTGGTATTTGCGGCGGCATTTTTTGCGGCAGGCCTTTTGGTAAACCGTATGCAAATACGGAGCAGATAGGCTTTTTAGGGGGAGGGTGTCAAAAGGCGCTGCCTTTGTTGCGGTGGAAAATTATTGCTTTTGGTAGAATAATTCTGCAATGGGAGAATCTTTGTCCAAAACGATGGTGTTTCCCTGTTTTTTCAGAGTGGCTTTCATTGCGTCAAGCTGGCGCACAAAGCTGTAGAAGTCTGCTTTGGATTCATCATTGTAGGCATCGCTTAAGATACGCATGTATTCAGCCTCGCCTTCTGCAATGGTGGTATCTGCAGTTTTCTGCGCTTGGGCAAGAATTACCGTAGTCTTCTCATCGGTATCGTTTTTGATTTTCTGGGCTTCCTGTTCCCCTTTAGCCTTAAAGGAGGCTGCAATATTTCCCCGCTCAGAGACCATCCGGTTGTATACTGCTTCCTTATTTTCATCTGGAAGATCCAACATTTTGGTTTCAATTTTTACAACTTTGATGCCATAAGATTCTAAGTTATTGCCCAGTGTGGTTGTCAATAATTCGGCTAATTCTCCATCTCGGCCGGAGATCACTTCTTCCTGGGAAAGACTGCTGATCACGTTTTTCAACGCATTGTACACATTAGAGCTGATTCTGGATTCAGCATTCTGCTGAGAACCGCTGAGCTTTTGGATGAATTTGACAGGGTCTTCGATCCGCCACAGGACAAAGCAGTCTGAGATCATGGATTTTTTGTCTGAGGTCATCACGTCGCTGGCGGCCAGGTCGCATAGGAGCAGCTGACTGCTGATGACAGTTTCAGACTGGATAAAGGGAAGTTTCCATCCCAGTCCGTAGGGATGGCTGTCCACGGTGTCCACCCGGACAATCTTTCCGAATTGTTTGATTACCCGGTATTCCCCTGGTTTGGTGACTACGGCGGCCTCATTTAATGTAATCAGCAAAAACAGGACCAGTATAACCAGAAGGATGTTTTTTTTATTCGTCTTCATCGTAGGTATCCTCCTCTTCTGGCGTGTCTTTTTCACTGTCAGGTGTTTTTGTGGATGTATCATTGACAGGCTGTTCTGGCAGTTCCAGGCTGGCAAAAGGTTCTAGGGGCAGCAGCGTCTGGGTCTTTCCATCTGTGATGTAGACTTTCATGCCGGGAAGAATGTCTTCCATGGTCTCATAGAACATTCTCTGTTTAGTGATCAGAGGGAATTTCACATATTCTCCGTACAGAGAGTTGAAGCGGGCAGTCTGGCCTTCTGCTTCTGCAATCAGAGATTCCTTTTTAGCCTGTGCGTCCTTGATGATCTTATCTGCATCAGCCTCGGCTTTTGGAATCCGGGTGTTGGCGTCTGCATTGGCGTTATTGATGGCAGTGTCCATTCCTTGTTTTGCGTCTTCCACATTTTTGAAAGCTTGTTTTACCTCTTCCGTGGGAACTTCTGCATCCTGGATTACAGCATTGGTGATCTGAATGCCGATGTCTTCCTTGCTGAGACGTTCCTGTAATTTATTGCGTACCGTAGTCTGGATCTCATATTTTCCAGTAGTCAGCACATCATCCACTTTGCAGGAACCTACCGTGTCCCGGATATAGCTCTGAGCTAAATTTTTTACTACCAATTCAGGCTGTTCGGAAGCGTACAAGTATTTTACCGGATCGGTGATCTGATATTCAAAATAAAAGTCCACATTCACAAAGTTATAGTCTTTGGTGATCATAAAGGATTCTCCGTAAACGGATTCCTCAGAATCCAGGCTGTATCCGATAGAAAATTGTTTTGCCGCTTTGCTGACCTTGATGATGTGCTGGAAATAAGGAATCTTAAACTTTATTCCGGGAGTCTCTATGATGCTTGTGCTTCCCAGCGTGCGGATTACGCCGTATTCGTCTTCCTGTAAAAAGTATACCGTATTGAAAAGTGTAATCAATACAAAGATCCCAACCAGAATATTTCTGGCTGTTGTGAGAAAACGCTTTTTCTTTTCTGGGGAATTAGAGGAATCAGAATCTTCCCTCTCTGAGTTTGGGAACAGAAGGGAGTGATCTGATTTCTTCTTTTTTTCTTTTTTGAGTTTTCCTGTTTTTTCAAATTTTTTCATTTGCTGTCCTTTCTGCTATTTCCGAAAACCGGCTCTTTTGCGCAGAGTAGGGTCTAAGATCCGTTTGCGGATACGAAGACTAGATGGAGTGACTTCTAAAAGCTCGTCTGCCTCGATAAATTCCAGTGCCTGTTCCAGACTTAAAATCTTAGGCGGGGTTAATGTTAAGGCTTCGTCAGCGCTGGAAGAACGTGTATTGGTCAGATGTTTTTTCTTACAGACATTGATCTCAATGTCTTCTGGTTTTGCGCTTTGGCCGATAATCATACCAGCGTATACTTTTTCCCCAGGTCCGATAAAGAGAGTGCCCCGGTCCTGAGCGCTGAACAGGCCGTAGGTGACGGAATCCCCGGATTCAAAAGCAATGAGGGAGCCTTGTTTCCGGTAGGAGATATCTCCCTTATAGGGCTCATAGTCGTTGAAAATGGTATTGATAATTCCGTTTCCTTTCGTATCCGTCATAAATTCGCTGCGGTAGCCGATCAGCCCGCGGGAAGGAATATTGAACTCCAGGCGGGTGTATCCTCCGCTGATGGGGCCCATATTCCGCAGTTCTCCTTTTCTCTGACTTAATTTTTCGATAACAGCTCCAGTAAACTCGTCTGGCACATCCACATAGGCAAGCTCCATGGGTTCTAATTTTTTGCCTTTTTCATCTTTGTGGTAGAGGACTTCTGCTTTGCTCACTGAAAATTCGTAGCCTTCCCGCCGCATATTTTCAATCAGTACAGATAGATGCAGTTCTCCTCGGCCGGAAACTTTCAGGCTGTCGGGACTGTCGGTTTCTTCCACCCGCAGGGAAACGTCTGTGTTTAATTCCCGAAACAGACGGTCGCGAATATGGCGGGAGGTGACAAATTTGCCTTCTTGTCCAGCCAGAGGACTGTCGTTTACAATAAAGTTCATGGAAATCGTAGGTTCAGAGATTTTCTGAAAATCAATGGCGCAGGGATTTTCCGGCGCGCAGATGGTATCGCCGATATGGATATCTGCAATTCCAGAGATGGCCACGATGGAACCAATGTCTGCCTTTTCTACATCTACTTTGTTCAATCCGTCGAATTCATATAATTTGCTGATGCGGACTTTTCGCAGCTTGTCCGGTTCGTGGTGGTTGACTACCACAGCTTCCTGGTTGATTTTCAGGCAGCCATTGTCTACTTTTCCTACGCCGATCCGTCCCACATATTCGTTGTAGTCAATGGTGCTGATCAGCACCTGAGTGTTTGCGTCAGGGTCTCCTTCTGGTGCAGGAATGTACTCTAAAATAGTTTCGAACAAGGCAGTCATGTCTTTTTTCTCATCATTTAGATCTTTCACTGCATACCCTTCTCTTGCAGAGGCATAGAGGAAGGGACAGTCTAACTGCTCGTCCGAGGCGTCCAGATCCATAAATAATTCCAGTACTTCGTCAATCACTTCATCAGGTCTGGCTTCCGGCCGATCAATTTTGTTGATGCAGACAACCACTGGAAGATCCAGAGCAAGGGCCTTCATTAAAACAAATTTTGTCTGAGGCATAGCTCCTTCAAAGGCATCCACCACAAGCACAACGCCATTGACCATTTTTAAGACACGTTCCACCTCGCCGCCGAAATCAGCATGGCCCGGCGTATCAATAATATTGATTTTTGTGTCTTTATAAAAAACAGCAGTATTTTTGGAGAGAATGGTGATTCCCCGTTCCCGTTCGATATCATTGGAGTCCATAACACGTTCCTGTACTTCCTGATTGGCACGGAATACGCCGCTTTGTTTTAACAGTTCATCTACCAGCGTGGTTTTGCCATGGTCTACATGGGCAATGATGGCGATGTTACGGATATCCTCTCGTTTCATTTTCATACAATTAATCCTTCTTTCTATCTCAGCATAGGTATTTTTCTAGCAATAACTACTGTATTTTAACACATAATCTGTATTTGGCAAAGGTTTTCTTAGCTTGAGTCTCACAATGTAAACAATTTGGCTATCGTCAAAACAGAACTGCCTCCTGGAAACTCCAGAATGGATCAAAGCGCTGCCAGCGGATTTTTATAGATAGAGGATCGTAAACATAGCTGTCAGATATAGAATGCATAGAGTGAGGAGTACTTTGTCATGAATCAGAACTTCGACAGGATCTCCGTCGGAATCTCCCTCAATATCTAAACTATATTTCAGTGTGATTAATAGAACAATAGGTACGGTAAAAATTAAATATTTGTTGTGGTAGAAAGAAACGGTTTTTTCATCCATACTCCATAGGGCATAAAATGCGTTGGCCAGCGTCAGGCACATTCCCATACTTTTATCAAGAAAATGGACGGGGTAGGATTTCAGTACTTGTCGGGTCTCTCCGCTGCTGATCTGCTGCAATTCATTTCTCCGTTTTCCCAAGGCAAAATAAAACGCCAGAACGGTGACGGTCAGATAAAGCCAGTTAGAAATGACAATATCTGTGGAAATGGCGCCGTATAGAATACGGATCAAAAAGCCTGCGGCTAAAATAGTGACATCTGCAATGGGAATATTTTTCAGACCGAAACTGTATGCCAGATTTAAAATCAGGTAGAGTATCAATAGTGAAGTAGAAGTTACATGAAAGGTCAGATAATTACAGACAGCGGCGATGATCAGAAGGATCATTGCCAGTATACAGGCATTTTTTATAGATATGGCTTCTGAGGCAATGGGGCGGCTGCATTTTACAGGATGATTCCGGTCTTTCTCTTTGTCTTGAATGTCATTGATGATATACACCACGGAGGACACCATGCAAAAAGCAGTAAAGGCGGCAATGCCGTCAGACAGCTTTTCAAGATGAAAGAACTGTCCGCTGCATCCTAATGCTGCAAAAACCAGAAGATTTTTTATATAGTGGTGAACGCGCATAAGTTTTAGATAGTGTTTCATAGGACTTCCTCCTTACACTGGAAAGTAAGCGATGGCGAAATCTATCATTTCCCGAATGGAAGGAAGATTGACTGACGTCAGTACAGCAGCGCTTCCAATACTGATTACCGGAAGAAGAAATGTTACGTTCAGTTTATCCTGAATTCTTTCCACCAACTGGAAAAGTAAAACAAGAAAAGCCCATCCAAAGTACAGGGAGTACAGGATCAGCCCATTTTCCCTTGTACCCCATCCCAAAAGAAAAAGTATTACGATAGAAAATCCAACCCAGCCGGCTGCAAAACGGCTGCTTATTTTATCTCGGTTTAGAATGGCGCTGATGATAACCAGAAGAAAGATAAGAATCCCTATAATGTCCAAATGGGAGACAGGATTCAGCTGCCAGGAAATAAAAGTACTTTCCCCAGAAACAGAAAAGTCTTTTACAGAGACAGTACCTGCCTTTGGGGCTGCAAAACAGTTATGGATAAATGCGGTGTATTGAAAGAGTTTGTTTGATGTGGCGACAGTTTGACCGGTAAAGCTGGTAAAAGAGAAAATCTGTGCCTTCAGATTAAAAATAACGTCAAATCGGCAGAATGCCAGCATAAGCGCCACAAATTCAAGTCCGTATTTTACCATATCCAGAAACCATTCTTTGAAATTTTTTATGGGTGATTTTTGCGACATAAAGGGCAATAGAACCATGCTGGTCAGCAGAGTGCCTCCGGCTCCCCACAGGGCAATCCGTTCAGGACGTCGATTTTCTGAAATAAGATACATACAAAAGACCAGCCAGAAATATGCCACGATATATTGTTCCATCATTAGCGTAAACAGCAGAGTGGTATAGGTGCAGTAAGTTAGAACCATAAAACAAATGCGTTTTATGGCATTGAGCTTCATCATGCGGGTCAGCATAAAGTTAGCTGCAAGCAAAAGAATAATCTGAATGATATTTGTAAGGACAGCCTGTGTAACCAGAGCATTTGGATGTAATCTGAATGCTCTTACAAGTAAATAAGGAATACCGGCAAAAGGAGAGGCAAATACAGCAAACAGAGGCTGCCTTAAGTCATTTTGTGTATGTACTAAATTGAGATAGACGTTTCTGCTTATCAGGAAAGGGGAATCGCTGCTATAGATAATATTATAAAAGTGTCCTTTGGAATAAAAGGCATCTGTTTTTAGAAAGACAGCAATCATAAAAATAGTGAAAACGATGAGAAGCATACCGTAAACAAGGTATTCCGCGGCTGCGATATCATGGAAAATGCGGTTTTTTTGAATGATTCGGGTCATCTCTTTCCAAAATATGAGAGTGCAGAAATAGACAAAACACAAAGCGGCAGCGGCACTAAATATACTGACAACAGCCGGAAGATCAAATGGTATGGAAAGCTTATTTTCTAATGCCTGAACTTTTGGGTATCCTCTCCAAATGGCATAAAAAAGGTATTTTGCATTCCAACAGGTTCCGATTGCCGTCAGTATGGAGATAACATGAACTATCATGTGGCTTTGTCTGGCATATGCCCATATGGAAGGGATTCTGGAAGATATTAAAATAGAAGCAGTGACAGCAAGCAGCAGCCCTGCAAAATATTCAAAGCTTAATGAAACACTTAGAAAGAAAAATGCCATTGCAGAAATGGGAAAATACCAATTTCTTTTTAGATTGGCGATGACATCCTGTTTTTCAGATTCAAATAATTTTTTCTTTACCGGCCAGTTAACTTTTTCCATGAGTAATTCCTCAAATCTTTCTACATAATTAATTACGAAAAAGTGTACTTTTTTGTAATTTAAACTTTTACACAGACCAACAAAAACTTTGGCACTATTGGGGAGTATTTTCAGTATAGAGAGTAGAAAAAATGTAAATCGTGTGGTATAATACCCTTCAATGTGAAAAGATGTATTCATATACAAAAAAGTACACTTTCCTGTATATCAGCTGCTTGTATATTATTTGAAAAAAATTTCTGCCTGATAGCGGAAGGTAGACAGCGGCATCCCACATTCTCTTGCAGCTGTAGTTCCAGTAATTTCACCTTGCTGCCATCGCTGGCATATGCTGTGGAAATTTGCCGGTAGTGGTTTTGGCGGACGTCCAAATTGAACGCCTCTGGCTTTTGCGGCGGCAATTCCCTCCGCTTGGCGCTGACGGATGTTGGTGCGTTCATTTTCTGCAACGAAGGATAATATCTGCAGAACGATATCGCTTAAAAATGTGCCCATCAGGTCTTTGCCTCTTCGGGTATCTAATAATGGCATGTCCAGAACCATGATATCCACGGCTTTTTCTTTGGTCAGTACACGCCATTGCTGCAAAATTTCTTCGTAATTTCTGCCAAGACGGTCAATACTTTTTACATAGAGCAGATCGTTTTCCTTTAGTTTCCGCAATAGTTTTTTGTACTGGGGCCGATTGAAATTTTTTCCGGATTGTTTATCCAGATAGATGTTTTTTTCTGCAATTCCCATTTCTTTTAAGGCGATTACCTGACGTTCTTCATTTTGATCGTGACTACTGACGCGAATATATCCATAGATATTCAAACTTTTCCTCCTCCTTTTCTTCACTTTTTAGAAATATACATCATTCTATCTGAAAATGTTATACCTGAATGAACGTTTCAAAAATGATTTGTCAGTTTAACTTGACCAAAGAGAAATTCCTCTTGTATTGTAAATTTGAGTCTGCTATAATAAAGAACAAATCAGAAAATTTGTGGTGTTGATCACAAAAAAACAGAGTTTTATAGAAGGAGGATGTTTGCATGAGTGAAGAAAATGGCATGTTTGAACATAGTGAACAGACAGAAAATAATTCCCAGCAGAGCTATGAACCTCAGCAGGAGAATCATTTCCAGCCAGATCTAAGTTCTCAGTCTCAGGACAATAATCAGCAGAATTATTCATCTCAGATGGAGAATAATTATCAACAGAATTATAACTCTCAGACAGAGAACAATAATCAGCAGAATTATAATTCTCAAGGATATAACAATGACAATTATAATCAGTACGAACAGCCAAGTTCAGGTTTTGGAATTGCTTCCATGGTCTGTGGGATTCTCGCGTTAGTCACCTGTTGTCTGTGGTGTACCTGCATTCCATTGGCGGTGGTATCCATTGTACTTGGTATTTTGCAGATTCAGAAAGGAACAGCAAAGGGAATGTCCATTGCAGGAATCGTGTGTTCTGCCATTGCCTTGATCTTATTCTTTATATTGACAGTCTGGGGAAATTATCTTCAGAGTTCCGGTGCATATTATGAACTTTTGAGAGAACTGCAAGAGATGCAATATTAAGGAGCAAAGAATCCTGCGAAGCAGGATTCTTTCTTGTCTTATAGGAAAGACCTTGTCCCGCTAAAGCGTGAAAGTATATTCCTATTAAGATAAAAATAATATGCGCACTCGCACAAGAGGTAAAATATTGCTTCGCAATTGTGCTCGGCGCAGCAAACCGTCCAGGTCCCTCATGAGTGAGGGATTCAGGGAGTTGAAGCGGACCTGTCCGCTTTGTTCTCTTATAGGAAATTCCTCCGGATTTCCTATAAGAGAACAAAGAATTATTGCACTGCGGCGGAAAGGAAAGGAACCGCAAGAGCGGTCCGCCGCAGGCGGAGAATCCTGCGGAGCAGGATTCTTTCTTGTTAAAGAAAAGAGGAACAAATATGAGGGTCAATGACATATCAGAATGGAAAAAATGGGCTGGCAGTTTTTCTGTAGAGAAGAGATATGATATTTTTTTGGCAATGATTTTTGCAGTATGCACTGTTTTAATGACAAGACTTCAGTTTTCAGGGGATTTATGGGGATCTGTTTCAGAAAATTACGTCAAGGGATTTGGAATATCGGCGATTTTGCTGTTTGTGATCTTATTCTGCCTTTTCTACTGGCTGATCCGGCAGCTTGATCCGGCAATGTGCAGATGGTTCGGAAAAGTCTGCCTGGCAGAGGAAAGGAAGGAGAATGAGAAAAAAGTCCTGATTTTTTGGAGCATTGTGGTTCTGGCTGCCTGGCTGCCCTATTACCTTTCTTATTATCCAGGCGGAGTCTATGCAGATACAGTGATATCTATAAAATATTATTTTTCAGAAAAACTGAGTAATCGGCATCCCTATCTGTATAATAGTTTGATTGGTATGGCAATTCAGGCGGGAGAGTCTTTAGACAAGAATCTGGTATGGTCTATGGGGCTGTTTACCAGCGTGCAGATGATGCTTCTTGAGGCTGAGATCATTTATTTTCTTCATTGGATGATGAAACACCATGTTAAGAGAGAACTTCGTACAGGAATCATGATATTTCTGATTTTTTGTCCGTTGATTCCGCTCTATGGTATTTCCGTTTGGAAAGATACGCCTTTTTGTATGGCGGTTATGCTGTGGAGTCTGTTTTGGATTGATCTGTATCTAAATGTTCAGAAAAATCAGTGGAATGGAAAGACCTTGACAGGTTTTGTGATCGGAGCTCTTCTGGTGGCTTTTACGAGAAATAATGGGATTTATGTGATCGGACTTACTGCTCTCGTTTTTATTCTTATGACCTGTCGCCAGAAATTTCAGAGAAAAATTTTGACTTATATCATAACTTTGCTTCCTGTTTTTTTATCTGCCTGGATTCAAGGACCGGTATACGATTGGGCAGAGATAGATAAAACAGATGCAGTAGAGAATTATGGGATTCCATTGCAGCAAATCGGCAGTGTGGTGGCATATGATGGAAATATCACAGAAGAACAGAAAGAAAATCTGGATCATTTTATTCCCTATGAGAATATCAAGAACCATTTTTCTCCTTGTCTGGCAGACAACTTAAAATGGCAGGCCGGATTGGACGATGACTATCTGATGGAAAATCAGGGAGAATTTCTTAGATTATGGTTTCAATTGCTGATACAGAATCCCAATTTGTATGTGAAGGAATATCTGATGGAAACAGCAGGGTTCTGGAATGTGGATGTGGCCACAAGCGACGCTTATGTGCAGAACTTTATGTGGGTGACAGAAATTGATAAGAAAGAGGAACATAAATTAGAACAGACAGACTACTTTGAAAAATGGTTTGGTTTTTCTTTTCAGCACTATGTAAATCCCGAATATTATATTAGCGCAGCGTGGTTTTTCTGGGCATTTTTTGTGGGATCTGTATTTGTAATGAAACATTATGGATGGAAAAATATCAGTTTGTTTGTGCCTCAATTAGGGATTTGGCTGACTTTGATGGCGGCCACACCCATTGCAGTCAGTCTGCGGTATTTGGCAGCATTGCTGTTTACCCTGCCTTTGATACTTATCGTTCCTGTTTTGCTGCAGAGGGAGCGGGAGAAAGATTTTGATACTGGAGTGCGAGAGAGAGAAAGGATATTATAAGAAATGGACAGGATTGCTGTGTTGATTCCATGTTACAACGAGAGTAAGACCATTGAAAAAGTGGTTTCTGATTTTCAGAAAGTACTTCCAGAAGCAGTTGTCTATGTATATGATAATAATTCTACAGATGGAACGGATGAAGCTGCAAAAAAAGCAGGGGCAGTGGTGGAGTATGAGTATCAGCAGGGAAAAGGAAATGTGATACGCCGGATGTTCCGCTGTATTGACGCAGAATGCTATATTATGACAGACGGTGATGATACATATCCAGCAGAGTTTGCCAGAGAAATGGTGGATCTGGTATTGAAGCGCAATGTGGATATGGTGGTGGGAGACAGGTTGTCCTCCACTTATTTTACCGAGAACAAACGTCCTTTTCATAATTTTGGAAATACGTTAGTCCGCAAAAGTATCAACATTCTATTTAAAAATGATATGAAAGACATTATGACAGGATACCGGGCCTTCAGTTATGAATTTGTGAAAACCTTTCCCGTATTGTCGAAAGGATTTGAAATTGAGACGGAGATGAGCATTCATGCTATTGATAAAAATATGTCCATAGAAAATGTTGTGATTGACTACCGGGACAGGCCGGAAGGAAGTGAATCAAAGCTTAACACTTATTCTGATGGATTTAAAGTATTGCGTCTGATTGCCAAATTATACCGAATTTACCGCCCTATGGCATTTTTTGGAATTATTGCATTGGTGATGGCGCTGATTTCCTTTTGTTTTTTATTTCCGGTGGTGGGAACTTATTTTCAGACAGGCCTTGTTCCGAAATTCCCTACGCTAATCGTCTGTGGTTTTGGAATTCTTGCGGCAGTGCAGTCTTTTTTTGCCGGATTGATTCTGCAGACTATGACACAGAAAAATAAGCAGGATTTTGAGATGGAGCTGCACAGGGTGTCGCGGCAGAAACAGAAGTTAGAGAAAGAGGGAGCTATTCATGGAGCAGAAAAAGGACATTTTTGACAAAATGATGGAATTGCCGGTGCTTTGTAGATTTCAGCCTTTATACGAAAAAAATAAAGAAATATTGTTGTATCTTTTCTTTGGAGGACTGGCATTTTTAGTCAGTATCACAACTTTTTGGCTGTTTCATATGGCGATGCATATGAATGAGCTGTGGGCGAATGTGGTCTCGTGGGTGATTACGGTGTTGTTTGCTTTTTTTACCAACCGCATCTGGGTATTTGCCGCGCCCACAGAAACTGTCAGGGAATTTCTGGTTCAGCTCTGGAAATTTTTCGGAGGACGTGCGGCGACTCTTGTGATAGAAGAAGGAATCCTGCTGGTGTTTATTACTTGGCTTAAGATGAACAGCATGGGGGTGAAAGTGGCTGCTCAGGTCATCGTAATTGTCCTGAATTATGTGATCAGCAAATTAGTTATTTTTAAAGAAAATTAAGGTGTCAGGGGCCTTTTTAAATTCCTGTCTTGACAAGAGGAAAGGCAGGTTTTATAATCGGTTATATGTAAAAATGAAAAGACAATGACGAAGACAGTAGGACAATATTCCAACATAACAGCGAGCCGGGAAGGTGGGAGCCGGCATTAGTAGAGGTTGTCTGAATATCGCTTCCAAGTCGCCCGCTGAACTTTTGCGCAGTCCAAGGAGAGTTTCTGCCGAAACAGTAAGTTGGGACGGGATATTCCTCCGTTATGGGAATCGTGTATACTGGCAGAAGCCAAAGTACAAGGTAACAGGTGGTAACGATGCATTTGCGGCTTCGTCCTTTTACAGAGGGCGGGGTCGTTTTTTATCTTATAGGAAATTCCTTCGGATTTCCTATAAGATAAAATAATTATCGCACTGCGGCGGGAAAGAAATGAGCCGCCGAAGCGGCCCGCCGCAGGCGGAGAATCCTGCAAGGCAGGATTCTTTCTTCTCTTATAGGGAAGACCGTGTCACGCTAAAGCGTCAAAGTGTGCAATCCCCTCAAGATTGAGGGGTAGGGAAGTTGATGTGGGCTTGCCCACTTTGTTCTTTTGAAAGGAGAAATCATATGTATAACAAAGTCGAAACAAATCTGAACTTTGTGGAGAGAGAAAAACAGACGGAACAGTTCTGGAAAGATCATGATATTTTCAAAAAAAGTATGGAGAGACGTAAAGAGGGCGAGGTCTATACTTTTTATGACGGACCTCCTACAGCCAATGGAAAACCTCATATTGGACATGTACTGACCCGTGTTATTAAAGATATGATTCCAAGATATCAAACTATGAAAGGGAAAATGGTTCCCCGGAAAGCAGGATGGGATACCCATGGACTTCCGGTGGAGTTAGAGGTGGAAAAACTGCTGGGACTGGATGGAAAGGAACAGATAGAAGAATATGGTCTGGAGCCATTTATTGATAAATGTAAGGAAAGCGTCTGGAAATATAAGGGTATGTGGGAGGATTTCTCTGGCACCGTTGGTTTCTGGGCGGATATGGACGATCCCTATGTGACTTATCACAATGATTTTATTGAGTCAGAATGGTGGGCGTTAAAAGAGATCTGGAATCGGAAATTACTATACAAGGGATTTAAGATTGTGCCTTACTGTCCCCGATGCGGAACCCCCCTGTCTGCCCAGGAGGTGGCTCAGGGATATAAGACGGTTAAAGAACGCTCTGCCATTGTGAGATTTAAAGTCAAGGATGAAGACGCCTATTTCCTGGCATGGACCACCACACCCTGGACGCTGCCTTCTAACCTGGCCCTCTGTGTGAATCCCCAGGAGACTTACTGTAAAGTAAAGGCAGGAGACGGAATCACCTATTATCTGGCAGAGGCATTGCTGGATAAAGTGATGAGCACACTGCTGGATAAAGAGCAGCAGGAAGCAGGAGTAAAAGCCTGGGAAGTGCTGGAGACTTACAAGGGAACAGATTTAGAGTATAAAGAATACGAACCGCTGTATGAAGGAGCAAAAGAAGCTGCAGAGAAACAGCATAAAAAAGCACATTTTGTTACCTGTGACAATTATGTTACCATGACGGACGGTACTGGAATCGTTCATATTGCACCTGCTTTTGGTGAGGACGACTCTAAGGTAGGAAGAAAATACGACCTGCCCTTTGTACAGTTTGTCAATGAGAAGGGTGAACTGACAGAAGGAGCTCCTTTTGCAGGCACCTTCTGCAAAAAAGCAGATCCCATGATTTTACAAGATTTGGAAGACCGGAAATTATTGTTTGACGCGCCGAAATTTGAACATGAGTATCCACATTGCTGGCGCTGTGATACGCCCTTGATCTATTATGCTCGTGAATCCTGGTTTATCAAGATGACAGAAGTAAAAGAGGATCTGATCCGCAATAACAACACCATTAACTGGATTCCAGAAAACATTGGAAAAGGACGTTTTGGCGACTGGTTGGAAAATGTGCAGGATTGGGGAATTTCCAGAAACCGTTACTGGGGCACACCGCTGAATATCTGGGAATGTGAATGCGGCCATATGCATTCCATTGGAAGCATTGCAGAATTAAAAGAGATGTCCGACAACTGTCCAGAAGAAATTGAGCTGCATCGGCCTTACATTGACGCAGTAACCATCAAATGTCCAGAATGCGGCAAAGAAATGCACCGGGTTCCGGAAGTGATCGACTGTTGGTTTGATTCCGGGGCAATGCCCTTTGCACAGCATCATTATCCTTTTGAGAATAAAGAGGTATTTGAGCAGCAGTTTCCGGCCAAATTCATCTCAGAAGCCGTGGATCAGACCAGAGGGTGGTTCTATTCCCTGCTGGCAGAGTCCACTCTGTTATTTAACAAGGCACCTTACGAAAACGTTATTGTTCTGGGACATGTACAGGATGAAAAGGGTCAGAAGATGAGCAAGTCCAAAGGCAATGCAGTGGATCCTTTTGAGGCATTAGAAACTTACGGCGCAGATGCCATCCGCTGGTATTTCTATGTAAATTCTGCCCCCTGGCTGCCCAATCGTTTCCATGGCAAGGTGGTACAGGAAGGCCAGCGCAAATTTATGGGAACTTTGTGGAATACCTATGCATTTTTTGTGCTGTATGCCAATATTGATAATTTTGACGCCACAAAATATACATTGGAATACGATAAGTTATCTGTGATGGATCAATGGCTTTTGTCTAAACTGAATACAGTAGTCGCTCAGGTAGATGAGAATCTGGGCAGCTATCGGATTCCAGAAGCTGCAAGAGCTCTTCAGGAATTTGTAGATGATATGAGCAACTGGTATGTGAGAAGAAGCAGAGAACGTTTTTGGGCAAAGGGCATGGAACAGGATAAGATCAACGCCTATATGACATTGTATACGGCTCTGGTGACTATCAGTAAGGCGGCGGCTCCTATGATTCCTTTTATGGCAGAAGACATTTATCGGAATCTAGTGTGCAGTATTGATAAATCAGCTCCCAAGAGCGTTCATCTGTGCGACTTCCCAGTGGCTTGCGATTCCATGACCGATCATGAACTAGAGAAAAATATGGATGCAGTTTTAAAGATCGTGGTAATGGGAAGAGCCTGCCGGAACACCGCCAGCATCAAGAACCGCCAGCCCATAGGCGCTATGTTTGTAAAAGCTCCTTATGAATTGCCGGAATTATTCCTGCATATTATAGAAGAAGAGCTGAATATCAAAAAGGCAGTCTTTACAGAAGACGTCAGCAGCTTTACAGATTATACTTTCAAACCGCAGCTTCGTACCGTGGGACCAAAGTATGGAAAAGTTTTAGGGCAGATTCAGAAGGCATTGGCAGAGCTGGATGGAAACAAAGCCATGGCAGAGCTGAAATCCAAAGGAAGTATTACCCTTGACAGTGTAAATACAGAAGTTGTATTATGTGAAGAGGACCTTCTTATCACCATGACACAGCAGGAAGGCTATGTGACAGAGGGAGACAATGAAGTCACTGTGGTTCTGGATACAAATCTGACGCCGGAATTGATTGCAGAAGGATTTGTGCGGGAACTGATCAGTAAGATTCAGACCATGCGCAAGGAAGCAGGATTTGAAGTGATGGATCAGATTCATGTCTCTTATCGTTCAGGAGAAAAAATAGACAGAATTTTTCAGGAACATGGGAAACAGATTCAATCTGAGGTGCTGGCAGTGAGCATTGAGAAAGAAAATGTAGAAGGTTATGAAAAAGAATGGAATATCAACGGAGAAGAAGTCGTACTTGGAGTGAAAAAAGCATGATTCGTATTTGGCATGGATACACCAGAGAGGAAGGAGAAAATAAGGTTATGCAAAACAAGATATTTGAGAAGGAGAAGTTTATTCAGGAGATCAAGAATAATGTCAAAAAACTTTACCGCAAGACGCTGGATGAGGCTTCTCAGCAGGAAGTATACCAAGCAGTATCCCAGGCGGTAAAGGATGTGATCATTGACCAGTGGTTAGAGACACAGAAGACATTTGCCAAAGAAGATCCAAAGATCGTATACTATATGTCTATGGAATTTTTGATGGGAAGAGCCCTGGGCAACAACCTGATCAATCTGAGCGCATACAAAGAGGTGAAAGAAGCTTTGGAAGAGCTGGGATTTGATCTGAATGTGATTGAAGATCAGGAACCAGATCCAGCTTTGGGAAACGGTGGCCTGGGAAGGCTGGCAGCCTGCTTTATGGAATCTCTGTCAACGCTGGGGTATCCGGCTTATGGATGTGGAATCCGCTATCGTTATGGATTATTCCGTCAGAAAATAGAAAATGGATTCCAGGTGGAAGTGCCAGATAACTGGCTGAAGGATGGCTATCCCTTTGAACTGCGCAGACCGGAACATACATTCCAGGTGAAGTTCGGCGGTTATGTCCGTTCTGAGGCAGATGCCAGTGGAAAAATAAGATTTATTCATGAAGGTTATCAGACGGTGCGGGCAGTACCTTATGACATGCCGGTGATCGGATATAAAAACAATATGGTAAACGTGCTGATTACCTGGGATGCGGAACCGGAAGAGTATTTTGAGCTGGATGCCTTTGACAAGGGTGATTACAAGAAGGCGGTAGAGCAGGAAAACTTAGCCAAAAATTTAGTAGAAGTGCTCTATCCCAATGACAATCATATTCAAGGAAAAGAACTGCGTCTGAAACAGCAGTATTTCTTCGTGTCTGCCAGCGTACAGCGGGCGGTTGCACGATATAAAAAGTATCATACAGATCTGCATAAACTGCCGGAGAAGGTGGCGATTCAGTTAAACGATACCCATCCTACTGTGGCTGTGGCAGAGTTGATGCGTATTCTGCTGGACGAGGAAGGCATGGAGTGGGAAGAGGCATGGAATATTACCACTAAGACATGCGCTTACACCAATCATACCATTATGTCAGAAGCGTTGGAAAAATGGCCTATTGAGATCTTTTCCAGACTGCTTCCGAGAGTTTATCAGATTATCGAAGAGATCAACCGTCGTTTTATTCTGGATATTGAGAAGAAATTTCCAGGGGATTACAATAAAGTAAAGAAAATGGCCATCATTTATGACGGTCAGGTAAAAATGGCTCATCTTGCTATTGCAGCAGGCTGTTCTGTCAATGGCGTGGCAAGACTGCATACAGAGATTTTGAAGAATCAGGAACTTCATGAATTCTATGAAATGTTCCCGGAGAAATTTAATAATAAGACAAACGGAATTACCCAGAGAAGATTTTTGTACCATGGCAATCCGCTGCTGGCAGAATGGGTTAACAAATACGTTGGGGATGACTGGGTGACAGATCTGCCCCATTTAGGGCGGTTAGCTGTCTATGCAGATGATGAGAAGGCTCAGCAGGAGTTTATGAATATCAAATATCAGAATAAACTGCGCCTGGCTGAGTATATTCGAAAACACAATGGAATCGAAGTGAATCCAAGATCTATTTTTGACGTGCAGGTAAAACGTCTCCATGAATACAAACGCCAGCTTTTGAATATTCTCCATGTGATGTATCTGTACAACAAGATCAAAGAACATCCGGAGATGGATTTCTATCCCAGAACCTTTATTTTCGGCGCTAAGGCAGCGGCAGGTTATCGAAATGCAAAACTGACCATTAAGCTGATCAACAGTGTGGCTGATGTGATCAACAACGATGCATCTATCAACAATAAGATCAAAGTAGTGTTTATTGAAGATTATAAAGTGTCCATTGCAGAGTGGATCTTTGCAGCGGCAGATGTGTCAGAACAGATTTCCACGGCCAGCAAAGAAGCCTCTGGAACTGGAAATATGAAATTTATGTTAAACGGCGCAGTAACTTTAGGCACCATGGATGGGGCAAATGTGGAGATTGTAGAAGAAGTGGGAGAGGAGAATGCATTTATCTTTGGCATGAGCTCTCAGGAAGTAATTGAACATGAACAGAGACGGGATTACGATCCGATGCAGATTTTCAACAATGATCAGGATATTCGTCAGGTATTGATGCAGCTGATTAATGGGATGTATTCGAAAAATGATTCCGAATTATTCCGTCCACTGTACAATTCTCTGCTGAATACCCAGAGCACTCAGTATGCAGATACTTATTTTATCCTGAAAGATTTCCGCTCTTATGCAGAAGCACAGGAAAGAGTGGAGCGGGCATACAGAGATGAGAAAGGCTGGGCAAGGATGGCGATGCTGAACACTGCTCATTCCGGCAAGTTCACTTCTGACCGTACCATTCAGCAGTACGTGGATGAAATCTGGCATCTGGACAAAGTCAAAGTGGAAATGCCGGAGTAAAGAAATTTTATGAATAAATTACAGATCAGAAACTCATTATTACTGCTTCTGACTGCCGCAATCTGGGGCGTAGCTTTTGTGGCCCAGAGTGTGGGAATGGATTACGTGGGGCCGTTGACATTTAATTGTGTCCGGTCCCTCCTTGGTGGAGCAGTTCTGATTCCCTGCATTTGGTTTCTGGACAAGCTGCCTTCTTCCACAGCCGGAAATCAGATTGATCCAAAGGGGAGCAGAAAAGAGCTGTTGACAGGCGGTTTGGTGTGCGGGATTCTTCTGTGCCTTGCCACTAATTTTCAGCAGGTGGGAATTGCCTACACCACAGTGGGGAAAGCTGGATTTATCACAGCGTTTTATATTATTATCGTTCCTTTGCTGGGGCTGTTTCTTCATAGAAAATGCGGATTGACAGTTTGGATCGGAGTGTTTTTGGCGCTGGCAGGTTTGTACTGTCTGTGTATCACAGACATTTCTGCACAGTCAGAAGTGGAACGAATCATTTCCTGGCTTCCAGTAGGAAAGGGAGATTTTCTGGTGTTTATCGGGGCCTTGCTGTTTTCTCTGCATATTATGGCTATTGATCATTTTACAGAACAGGTGGATGGTGTGAAAATGTCCTGTATTCAATTCTGGGTCTGCGGAGGGTTATCTGGAATCGGAATGTTTTTAACGGAAGAACCTCATGCAGCAGAGATTCTCACAGCCTGGCAGCCCATTGCCTATGCAGGTATTTTATCCTGCGGAGTGGCCTATACTCTGCAGATTGTAGGACAGAAGGGAATGAATCCCACTGTGGCGGCTCTGATTCTCAGCCTGGAATCTGTGATCTCGGTACTGGCAGGGCTTGTGCTGCTGGGACAGAGGATGACCAGGCGGGAAAGCCTTGGATGTGTTTTGATGTTTGCCGCTATTATTTTGGCTCAGATTCCTCAGAGAGAAAGAGAACATAATGAGGATTCCTCCTGAGAAAGCCATAAGAAATTGAGAGATACAGAGAAACAGGACAGAAGAAAGGAAGGCAGACCATGAAAAGAACATGGAAAATAAAGAGTGGGAAAAAGAAATTCTGCTGCGGGAAGAAAAAGTGGAAGATGGCATGGTGTCTGACCCTTTTGACCGCAGGTATGCTGCTGCTGTCTGGATGCCAGGATGAGGAGGCTCTGGAAAATCAGGAAGCTTACCGACAGCTGGGAATCAATAAGTTAGAAGAAGGCAGTTACGAAGAAGCGGTAGAAGCCTTTCAGAAAGCCCTGGATCAGTCTCCAGGCGTGGTAAGCAACGTGGAAATTGACCTTTGCTATTATAAGGCAACTGCGCAGTATAACAGCGGAGATACAAAGGGCGCTCTTGCCACCTGTGAAGCATTGATTGATTATGATAAAAAAGATGCTAAGGCATACTTCCTTCGTGGATGTATTTATCAGAAGGAAGAGGATAAGACAAATGCCATGAAAAACTACAAGGAAGCCTTAGAGCTGAATAAAAAAGACTATGAACTATATGTCTCCACCTATGAAAATCTGAAAAATGCAGGTTGGGAGGAAGAAGCGGACAAGATCTTGGACCAGGCATTGAAATTGAAGGCAGAGAAGCCAGAGGATTACCGGGAACGAGGTCATATTTATCTGCTTCAAGAGGATTACGAAAATGCCCAGAAAGAATTAGACCGGGCCATCAACCAGAAAGATGTGAAAGCATTGCTGTACATGGCTCAGGTATATGACGCTCAAGGTAATTCCAAGCAGGCAAATGCTTTATATGAGAGTTATATTTCCCAAAATAAATCAGATGTGTCGGCCCTTGTGATGCTGGGAGATATGCAGATGGAAGCAGAGAATTACAGCAAGGCATTGGAATTTTACGAGCAGGCATTAAAGGCAAAGAATCCTCCCAATGAACAGCAGATCCGCCGCAACGAGATCATTGCCTGTGAGAAAATGCTGGATTTTACTGCTGCGAAAGAAAAAATGGAATCTTATCTGAACGATTATCCAGACGATGAGGAAGCTCAGAGAGAGTATGTATTTCTGCAGACACGGTAGAAAACAGGGGTGTATATTATAAGATATATAGAATAATAGTAAGCAAAAAGATGTTCCAGTAAAACGATTGGAACATCTTTTTGGCTTATAGGAAATATTTGTTTTTGTTCTGAATTTGATTTTTATCAATATTGGAGCAGCTTTTTTTGCAAATGATCGAACTGTTACATTTCTCATGCTGAATTCCGGGAATTATATGGCCGATTGTCAGGGTTTGTGATAAGATAAAATAGAAAACAGGAAAACAGGGGGATAAATACAATAGATGGAAGTGAATATTGCAGGATGATTTTGATATTAAGATAACAAAGGAACTGGAAAGTGAGGTGTCAGTAATGTGTAATTTAAGTAAAGGTATAGAAGAAAAGGGAATTAGGGAAGGGATTCTGGCATCTGCTCAAAATCTGATGGAGAGTATGGGATAGTTTGCAGAGCAGGCAATGAGAGCATTGAAGATTCCAGAGATGGAACAGCCAATATATGCTGATAATGATTAGGGTGTCAAAAGCGCTTTTGACACCCTAATCTGATAATTAAAAAAATAATACACGAAGTAATTTTTAGAATCATGTAAATTGAGAAAGGGCATTGCAAAACACAAAAAGGCAGGTTTGTAATGCCCTGAAATGCTATGTCATATCTTTCGGCAGGACTGACGCTCCATCAGCTTGCAGGGAAGCTGAATCTTTAAGGCAGTGGCCGGCTGGTTTTTCAGAATATGAAACAAGATATTAGCTCCAAAATTTCCCATATCATAGGCGGGGGCATGGATCGTAGTCAGCGGCGGGGCAGTGAAAGAGGACAGACTGGTATCGTCAAAGCCCATCAGGGAAATGTCGTCTGGCACCCGAAGTCCTTTGTCATTCAGCGCTCGGAGAGCGCCGATAGCGATAGGGTCGCTAGAGGCAATCAGAGCGGTAGGAAGAGTTTCCTGTTCCAGCAGTCTGTTCATCATCTGATAGCCGGATTCTGTGGTAAAGGTTTCTTCCAGAATATAAGGCTCATAGGTTAATCCGTGTGCCTTGCAGTATTTGATAAAAAGAGATTTCCGCACATCAGGAAAAAGTTTCTGATCTGCTAAGTATTCTTTTCCACCCAGGAATCCAATGCTGGTATGTCCTAGGGATGTGAGATAATTCAGCCCAGTCTCCATAGCCTGTGGAAAATCTAATGTGATAGTGGAAACTGTGATATCCTCAATGGGCATATCCAGGAAAATAATATTAGAAGTCATCGCCCGAAATTTGGAAATCTCATCTGTACTAAATTTTCCCACACAGATCAGTGCGTCTACATTTTTCAGCGCGTCAATATAATTCAGGTCTGCTTTGTAAGTGCGCACCACATGAATGCAGTTCTGCATACAGAAATCTTCAATCCCCTGGCGGATCAGAAGATAATAATTGTCTTCCATTTCCTGCTGGGGAGAGAACCATTGAACAATCCCTAAGGTATAGACAGATTTGTTAGAAGCGCGGGATTTCTTCTTGTAGTGCATGGCATGGGCAGTGTCCAAAACCTTTTGGCGGGTTTCCGGGGAGACGTTTAAAGTGGTGTCGTTATTTAAAATTCTTGAAACAGTGGCAGGGGAAACACCGGCCTCTGCTGCAATGTCTTTGATGGTTGTCATAGGTACCTCCAAATTAGCAATTAGATGGTCGAATCCTTTCTATGTAAATTCAGTATAACAAAAAAAATAGAGAAATGGAATAAAATTTAGTAAATTTACTAAATAAAAGATAAAGATTTCTGGAAGAGGGATATTACCATAAATCCCTGGAAAATAGGTCAGGAAGCAACAATAATTTTCTCTAAAAATTTTACTAAAAATATTGACTGTTTACTAAAAAACATATATAATGTGGACATAGAAAAGAAAGAGCGTAAGGAGACAGCAAGGTAAAATAGAAAACAGGAGGGTTACTATGCAGGATACAAAAACATTATTGGAAGGATTTGCAGCACAGAAGTATCAGGATCGTTTGGCAGAGATTTACGTGGACAAAAGTGTTTTAGATGATCAGAATCGGCGGTACCAGGATGTAATCAGAAAGTATGAAGAACTTTACGGACCAGGGCAGGTAGAACTATTCAGCGCGCCGGGACGAAGCGAGGTAGGAGGGAATCACACAGATCACCAACATGGAGAAGTGTTGGCGGCGTCTATTAATTTGGATGCTGTTGCAGTGGCAGGGAAACTGGAAGAACCAGTGATCAAACTGCTGTCAGACGGTTATCCCATGATTACGGTAGAGTTGTCTGATCTGGAAAAGAAAGAGAAGGAAGAGGGAACTTCTGCAGGCTTAATCCGGGGAATGGCTTATGGACTTGCCCAAAATGGTCATAAAATAGGAGGATTTCAGGCGGCGGTAACCAGCGATGTATTGAACGGTGCAGGAATGTCAAGTTCAGCCGCTTTTGAGGTGCTGGTTGGAACAATTCTCTCAGGACTATATAATGATATGGCTATCAGTGCGGTAGAGATTGCTCAGGTGGCGCAATACGCAGAAAATGTTTATTTCGGAAAACCCTGCGGGCTGATGGATCAGATGGCATGTTCCGTGGGCGGCTTGATCCATATTGATTTTGCAGATCCAGAGCGTCCAGAGGTAGAGAAAGTGGAAGTGGATTTCAGTTCTTATCATCACAGCCTCTGTATCACAGACACAAAAGGATCTCATGCGGATCTGACTGATGATTATGCAGGGATTCCGCAGGAAATGAAGCAGGTGGCAGAATATTTTGGAAAAGAATATCTGCGGGAAGTAGATGAGAGAGAATTTTACCAGAAAATAGATGAAATTCGTAAAAAATGCAAAGACCGTCCTGTTCTGCGTGCCCTTCATTTCTTTGAGGAAGAAAAACGGGTGGAACAGGAAGTGGCGGCTCTGAAAGCAGGAGATTTCCAGAAATTTTTGGAGACAGTACAGAAGTCGGGAGATTCCTCTTTTAAGTACTTGCAGAATATTTATACCAATAAAGACGTACAGAATCAAAGCGTTTCCATCGGGCTTAGCGTCAGTGACAGCATTCTGGCAGGCCATGGAGTCAGCCGGGTACATGGAGGGGGATTTGCCGGCACGATTCAGGCATTTGTGGCAGATGATTTTGTAGAAGAGTATCGGAAAACCTTAGACGGGGTATATGGAGAAGGTTCCTGTCATGTCTTAAAAGTAAGACCTTTTGGGGGAATCAAAGTATTGCCTTAATCTCTTTTTGGGCAGAAACAGGCACATGTAGTTGAAGATGTTGAAGATTCCGAAAATGAGAAAAGATGCACGCCATTGAAATTCAGAAAATAAGGGAGGAATTCTCATGAAAAATATCAATGAAGCCATCAAAAAGTTAGTTTGTTATGGATTGGAGCGAAATCTGCTGACAGAAGAAGATGTGATTTTTACCACCAATCAGTTGTTGGAAACTCTTCAGATCGAAGAGTATGAAGAGCCGGAAGAGACATACAGGAATGTGGAGTTAGAGCCTGTATTACAGGAATTGCTGGACTATGGGTATGAACATGGAGTGCTGGAGGAAAACGGTGTGGTATACCGGGATCTGTTTGACACAAAATTGATGGCAAAGCTGATGCCAAGACCCAGTGAGGTGATTAAGAAATTTTGGGATATTTACCAGAAGGAAGGAGCAAAAGCGGCTACTGATTTCTATTATCAGTTAAGCCAAGACAGCGATTACATCCGACGTTATCGGATTGCAAAAGATGTGAAATGGAAGGCCCAGACGCCTTATGGAGAGATGGACATTACCATCAATCTTTCCAAACCAGAGAAAGATCCCAAAGCTATTGCAGCGGCTAAAAATGCAAAGCAGAGCGGATATCCCAAATGTCTGCTGTGCGTGGAAAACGAGGGATATGCAGGACGTATCAATCATCCTGCAAGACAGAATCACAGAATTATTCCGGTAACGATTCAGGGCAGCCCATGGGGATTTCAGTATTCTCCCTATGTATATTATAACGAACATTGTATCGTGTTTAATTCACAGCACATTCCTATGAAAATTGAACATGGTACTTTCTGCAAATTGTTTGATTTTGTCAAACAGTTTCCTCATTATATTGTGGGTTCTAATGCAGATCTTCCCATTGTGGGAGGTTCTATCTTAAGCCATGATCATTTCCAGGGGGGAAGCTATGAATTTGCCATGGCAAAGGCTTTGGTGGAACGGGAATTTACTGTGGCAGGTTTTGAGGATGTGAAGGCAGGAGTTGTAAAATGGCCTATGTCAGTGATTCGGATTGCCGGAGCGGATACAGACCGTCTGATCGCTTTGGCAGATAAGATCTTAGATGCCTGGAGAGGATATACAGATGAAGAGGCTTTTATTTTTGCAGAGACGGAAGGAGAACCTCACAATACCATAACGCCGATCGCCAGAAAACGGGGAGATATGTATGAACTGGATCTGGTATTGCGCAACAATATCACCACAGAAGAACATCCTCTGGGCCTTTACCATCCCCATGCAGAACTGCATCACATCAAAAAAGAAAACATCGGCCTGATCGAGGTGATGGGCCTTGCAGTCCTTCCTGCAAGACTGAAAGATGAGATGGAGACATTGGCAGACGCCATTGTACATAAAAAAGACATGCGGGCAGAGGAAACCATTGAGAAGCACGCAGACTGGGTAGCAGAATTTCTGCCAAAATACCAGGAGATCACAGAGGAAAATGTGATGGATATTTTGCAGAATGAGATCGCACTGGTGTTCAGCAAAGTGTTGGAACATGCTGGGGTTTATAAACGGACAGAAGAAGGACAAAAAGCCTTTGATCGGTTTTTGGCAAGCTTGAATTGATATATGAAAAGAACGAAAGACATAGCTGTATGCGGCAGAAGTCTCTTTTACCAGAGTTGGTAAGAGAGACTTTTACGTATTAGGGAAATCAATTTAGATCTGAAAAAAACGTTGTACGGATGATGGGTTTAGTGTTATACTGATTCTGATAAAAATGAGTAAACAGATTCCAGGAGGAAGGATAAGTATGACAAACGTAAGACGAATATTTGTGGAGAAGAAACCTGCTTTTGCCATTCAGGCAAAGGAACTGCAGTCAGAAATAAAGAGTTATCTGGGTATTCAGACAGTCACAGGGGTACGTGTACTGATCCGCTATGATGTGGAACATATTTCAGAGGAGACCTATCAGAAAGCGTTGATGACAGTGTTTTCAGAACCTCCGGTGGATGATGTCTACGAAGAGACATTTGAGCGTGGAGACGCTCAGATATTTAGTGTGGAATATCTGCCAGGGCAGTATGACCAGCGCGCAGATTCCGCAGAACAATGTGTGAAACTGCTGAATGAAGAAGAAGAGCCTATTATCCGTTCAGCGGTTACTTATGTGATAGAGGGAAGAGTCAGTGAGGAGCAGCTAAATTCCATCAAAAATTATTGTATCAATCCGGTGGATTCCAGAGAAACTGGTTTAGAAAAACCAGAGACCTTGGTAGATGTGTTTGAGGAACCGGAAGATGTGAAGACTTTTGAGGGATTCCAGGATATGGAAGAAGATCAGTTACGGAGTTTGTATGATTCTTTGGGACTTGCCATGACTTTTAAAGATTTTCTGCATATTCAGAATTACTTTAAAGGGGAAGAAAAGAGAGATCCTTCGGTGACAGAGATCCGGGTGTTAGATACTTACTGGTCAGACCATTGCCGCCATACGACTTTTTCCACAGAATTGAAAGACGTTGTCTTTCAGGAAGGGTTCTACAGACAGCCGATGGAAGAGACTTATCAGGATTACCTTCACACGCACCAAGAGCTGTATCAGGGACGGAAGGACAAGTTTGTCTGCCTGATGGATCTGGCTCTGATGGCAATGAAACGACTGAAAAAGGAAGGAAAATTAGAAGACCAGGAGGAATCTGACGAGATCAATGCATGTTCCATTGTGGTTCCGGTAGAGGTGGACGGACAGACGGAAGAATGGCTGGTAAATTTTAAAAATGAGACGCACAACCACCCCACAGAGATCGAGCCTTTTGGAGGCGCCGCAACTTGTCTAGGCGGTGCGATCCGAGATCCTCTTTCCGGCAGAACTTATGTGTATCAGGCCATGCGGGTGACAGGTGCGGCAGATCCTACTAAATCAGTGAAAGATACGTTGCCTGGAAAGCTTCCACAGAAAAAACTGGTGCGGGAAGCGGCTCATGGGTATAGCTCCTATGGGAATCAGGTGGGATTGGCAACTGGATATGTGAAAGAGATCTATCATCCAGATTATGTGGCAAAACGAATGGAGATCGGCGCGGTAATGGGAGCTGCTCCCAGACGTGCGGTACAGCGGCTCACCTCAGATCCGGGAGATGTGATCATACTGTTAGGAGGGCGTACCGGACGTGATGGAATCGGCGGGGCGACAGGGTCTTCCAAAGCTCATAACACAGAATCCACAGCAGTCTGCGGGGCGGAGGTGCAGAAAGGAAATCCTCCCACAGAGCGTAAGATTCAGAGACTGTTTCGGCGGGAAGAAGTAGCCCACATTATCAAAAAATGTAATGATTTCGGCGCGGGCGGCGTGTCTGTGGCCATCGGCGAGCTGGCAGACGGACTACGGGTACAGTTAGATAAGGTGCCAAAAAAATATGCAGGATTAGATGGGACAGAGATTGCCATCTCAGAATCCCAGGAGCGTATGGCAGTTGTGGTAGATCCAGAGGATGTGGGCCAATTCTTATCTTATGCCAAAGAAGAAAATTTAGAGGCAGTGGAAGTGGCTGTAGTGACAGAGGAGCCAAGGCTGGTGTTAGAATGGAGAGGAAAAGAGATCGTGAATATCTCCAGAGCATTTTTGGATACCAATGGAGCCCATCAGGAAACTGCTGTAGAGGTAGAGATTCCAGACCAGAGGGAGAATTTCTTTGAACAGAAAGAGATCCCCAAGGTGGCGGAAGCATTGGAAAAAGATGATGTCAGAACTGCCTGGCTGTCAACGCTAAGGGATCTAAACGTATGTTCTCAGAAGGGGCTGGTGGAAACTTTTGACGGTTCCATTGGTGCGGGAAGTGTGTTTATGCCTTACGGCGGAAAGTATCAGCTGACTGAGACCCAGAGTATGGTGGCAAAACTTCCGGTGCAGAATGGAACATGCGACACCGTTACCATGATGGCTTATGGATTTGATCCCCAGCTGTCTTCCTGGAGTCCTTATCATGGGGCAGTTTATGCAGTGCTGGAATCTGTGGCGAGAATTGTGGCTTCCGGCGGAGATTATAAGAAGATCCGATTTACCTTCCAGGAATATTTCCGCAGAATGAATGAGGAGCCTGCCCGGTGGAGTCAGCCTTTGGCTGCGCTTTTGGGAGCCTACAGCGCGCAGATTGGATTTGGCCTTCCATCCATTGGAGGAAAGGATTCCATGTCCGGTACTTTTAATGAAATTGATGTTCCTCCTACTTTAGTATCTTTTGCAGTGGATGTGGCAAAAGAGCAAGATATTATCACGCCAGAGTTGAAGACAGCCGGCAATAAGCTTATGATCTTTAAAATTGCGAAAGACAAATATGATCTGCCGGTATATGGACAGGTAATGAAATTATATGAGGCGGTTCACGAACTGATTCAGAAAAGGGCCATTGTGTCCGCCTATGCTTTGGATGGAAAAGGACTGGCAGCAGCTGTCAGCAAGATGGCGTTTGGAAATCAGCTGGGTGTTACGATGGAAGCAGATGTGTGCAAAAACTGCATGTTTGCACCGAACTTTGGAACACTGATCGGAGAAGTTCCTGCAGAAAGTGTAGAGATGGTGGAAAAAACCATTGCAGCAGCTATGGCTTCTTACGCTGGGGACGCCGCAAAAGAGACAGAAGGATGCGGCAGCTTGACTTACACCAGGGTGATCGGAGAAGTGAATGCGGAACAGAAATTTATTTACGGTGAGACAGAGATTGCCATGGAAGAGGCAGTTCGGGCATGGACAGGAACTTTGGAAAAAGTTTTCCCCACAATCTCAGAAGAAGGAAATGCATGGCGGATTTCTCTGCAGGAAACAGGAATAGCAGCCGGCAGTGAGAAAGTAAAAAATGAAGTGTTCTGCACAGATCACATCTATGTGTGCAGACATAAGGTAGCAAAACCTAGGGTATTTATTCCAGTATTTCCAGGAACGAACTGTGAGTATGACAGTGCAAAAGCCTTTGAGCGGGCTGGGGCAGATGTGACGGTACGGGTGTTTAAGAATCTAAGTCCAGAAGATATCCGGGATTCTGTTCAGGTATTCCAGAAAGATATTGCACAGTCCCAGATTATTATGTTCCCAGGAGGATTCTCCGCAGGAGATGAGCCGGAGGGAAGCGCGAAGTTCTTTGCAACTGCTTTCCGCAATGAGAAGATGACAGAGGCAGTGCGGCAGTTATTAGAAGAGCGTGACGGATTAATGCTGGGAATCTGCAATGGATTCCAGGCGCTGATAAAATTAGGTCTGGTTCCCTGTGGAGAGATCATACAGCAGAGCCAGGATTCCCCTACCTTGACTTACAATACCATTGGCCGCCATATTTCCAAAATGGTATATACAAAAGTGGTAACCAACAAATCTCCCTGGCTGGCACAGGCAGAGCCAGACAAAGTTTACTGTAATCCGGCTTCTCACGGAGAAGGACGCTTTGTGGCCCCTAAGGAATGGCTGGACAAACTCTTTGCCAATGGCCAGGTGGCAACCCAGTATGTCAATGAAAAAGGCGAACCTACCATGGATGAAGAGTGGAACATCAATGGTTCCTACCAGGCTATTGAGGGAATTACCAGCCCGGATGGCAGAGTATTGGGTAAGATGGCTCATTCCGAGCGCCGGGGACAGAGCGTGGCGGTTAACATTTATGGAGAGCAGGATATGAAACTCTTTGAGAGCGGCGTGGCGTACTTTAAATAAGAAAAAGAATATTTTGAAATATATCGGAATCCTTGGAGAGCCAGAACGGGAAGTTAAAAACAAAGACAATGACCTGCTGGGGCGGAAAGAAGAGAAGCTGCAAAAATGCCCGTCCCATGCAGGAGTATGCAGATAATATTAGAATTATTCTCACAAAAAAGAGTCATATAACACGGAAAAGGAGGAAGAGATATGGCAAAAACAGCGTGGATTTTTTCCTACAAACTCAGGAAAAATGTCAGTGAGGAACAGTTTATAGAACGGACTCAGAAGCTGCATGATGAAGTGATTTCTAAGGCGAAAGGTTTTATTTCCTGGGAACATTATCTACAAGATAAGGTGTGGACAGATTTTGTTCTTTGGGAGACAGAAGAAGATGCAAATAATGCTATGACAGTAGGAAAAGGAAAAGAAGTGACAGAGGATTTTTATGCTTGTATTCAAATGAATACTTGCAGAGCATTGATTTCAAAATTTGTAAAGAAATATTAGAACAAAATTTTGCTAAATATCCGCGAAATGCAGTTTTTGGAGAAAAATAAATGCACATTTTTGGATAAAATCAAGGAAAAAGATTGTCAAATTTTCTAACTTCTTTTGGGAAATTGTAGAATAAAATCGACAATCAGGAGGTTACCATTTCTTTCCACAATTTTAACACCAAATCTGCGGTAATTCTGTTATAATAGCAGAGAGGTGATTAAAATGGCAGTCAGCAATATTCTCCAAAATACTAATATCGAGCTGATAGAAAAATTACAAACAGAGAACCAGCTTTTAATCGAAGAAAATAAAAAACTAAACGATACCGTAGGGTGGATGCACGATACGATCTGGCAGCTAGTACGCAGACAGCGGATGGAGAGCTGATATGAAATATAGAAGAGAAGTGTTTTGTGTCAGTCTATTTTTTAGAGGAGATTCAGATGGAAGCGTTTTGATACGTTTTCTCTGAAATCTCCTCTAAAAATTTGTGTTTTTATAAGATTAAGGTGTTAAAAGTATCTTTGGCACCCTAATCTCATAAGAAATTTTTTTAGATTTCCTTTTTTAGACTTCCTATAAGAATACAGATGATTACGAAACTTGAGTATTTAGCGTGTCTTAAGTTAGTCTTCTCGTTTTCTTACTAATACGATCTTTGTGATTCCGTTGCTGGAATCGTCTTTTCTTGTCTGTAATTCGGAAAAAGATTCGATCAATTTTCCGAATTTGTGATAGCCATAATTTCGGCAGTCAAAATCTGAGTACATTTTCTGGATCATATTCCCAAGTTCTGACAGATACATCCAGCCATCTTCATCTGAATTTTCGTCTAAAAGAGAGATAATAGTGGCCTTGATGGACTTTAAGTCGGTGATGGGTTCCGCGTCTTTGACTAAAGCCTTGTCTGGTTCTGAGGTTTTTACGTAGGTTCTTCTTCCGCGTTCTGGGAAAGTTTTTGGTTCTGGATGATTGTTTCTGGGCCCTGGATTATTATTTTTATATAATACATCCAAAGTTTTGAACTGTTCGCAGGCTCTTACGAAAGGAGTAGGCGTCTTGCTTTCTCCCATTCCAATCACCCGTTTTCCAGATTCCCGCAGGCGCATGGCCAATTTAGTGAAATCGCTGTCAGAGGATACAATGATAAATCCGTCCACATCATTGGTATATAAAATATCCATGGCGTCAATGATCATTGCTGAATCTGAAGAATTTTTTCCTACGGTATAGTTATACTGCTGAATGGGCGTCAGTGAATTTTCCAGTAAAGAATCTTTCCAGGAGATCTTGGAATTGGAAGTCCAGTCTCCGTAGATCCGCCGGATCGTCACATTCCCCAATGTCTGTGCTTCTTTTGTAACAATTTCAATATACCTTGAGGATACATTGTCTGCATCGATCAATAAAGCATATTTTTTTTCATCATCCATTTTCTGCTCCTTCTGCTGTCATGCCTTATGGAAAATTGCGTATGGCAATTGCTGCGGCATGTACTGCTGTTTTATTATAATACTTTCTGCAGGGAGAAACAACCAGCTTTTGGGGAAAGAATAAGAAATTTATTTTTATCTCATACTATAGTGAGGTGATTTTATGGCAACTTATGTAGCGCCCCCTTTACAGGAGAAGTTTGAGACATTGTCAGCAGAGCTAAAAGACTGCATTTTAGAGCGGAATGTACAATTGTATACGCTTCAGGACTTGATCCGCGTTTTGGAGGACATTGTAAAAGAAGGGGAATCTTGAAACAAATATTGTTTCTATATATGGAAAGGCTGTCTCAAATAAGTATAAAATGATTTGAGACAGCCTGTTTTTATGGGAGAGCTTATGATCTGATGGTCATATGACTGCCAAGCTGCGCCATAGCGTCCTTTACTGGCTGCCGAAGTTCTCGTTCCTGCGCGCTTGTGATCAATTCAAAGGTACTGTACAATCCGCTGATCTGCTGATCTAAGGCGTAGAGATCCTCCCGTCTGTTTCGGTGGTTGTTTTCTTCCTTTAACCTGTTTTCTACTTTCTCTTTTAAATAGTCCATTTCAATCGTTATCATCTTTTGCTCCTCCTGTTTTGTGAATCCATAAGATACAACATAACTGCAGGGATAGTATGCGCCGAAAGTTTCGTTTTCATGTCAAGATAAAAAAGAATTTCGTTTTACGAAATTCTGCGCCGCAAATAGGTTGCTTTTGGGACATATTTCCTTTGCATTTGCGTACGCATCTCTATATTTTCTTCTAGTAGGAAAGTCGCTTTTACGCTTCAACGTGACAAGGTCTTTCCTATAAGATTCGGGTGTCAAAAGGGTGCGCCAAAGGTGCTTTTGACACCCGAATCCTATAAGATGAAAAAATCCTGAAAGCAGAAAACTTTCAGGATATAAAAAATAGCGGAAGAGGGATTTGAACCCCCGACACCACGGGTATGAACCGTGTGCTCTCGCCAACTGAGCTATTCCGCCATAATACATATATAATTCCATTAAAATGGGACCTACAGGGCTCGAACCTGTGACCCTCTGCTTGTAAGGCAGATGCTCTCCCAGCTGAGCTAAGATCCCATGGTTATCGCTTGCATTCAACAGTTATAAGTTCTTTTCTTGTCGACTGCTTGACCATTATACTACTATTTTGAAATAAAAGTCAATAGTTTTTTTGGAAAAATTTTATATTTATAAGATTAGAGTGTCAAAAGCGCCCATAAGGGGCAGGTATGGAACGTATTTTGCAGATATGCGCTGCTGAAAGGTTACATAAAAATCTCTTGTATAAATAAAGTGGTTATACTATACTAAACGTATATGGAAACAGGAAAACAGCAGTGAGAAAGGCATGAGGAACTCAAATGAAAAAATATGATTATCTGATCGTAGGGGCAGGACTGTTCGGGGCAGTATTTGCCCAGGAGGCAAAGAAGGCTGGAAAGAAATGTCTTGTGATAGAGAAAAGGGATCATATTGCAGGAAATATTTATACAAAGGAGCTGGAAGGAATTCAGGTGCATGAATATGGAGCCCATATTTTCCATACTTCCAATAAAGAGGTATGGGAATATGTGAACCAGTTTGCAGAATTTAACCGCTACACCAACGCGCCAGTGGCAAATTATAAAGGCGAGATCTATAATATGCCTTTTAATATGAATACTTTTCATAAATTGTGGGGAGTGGTGACTCCTGCAGAGGCCAAGGCAAAAATTGAAGAGCAGAAACAGGCTTTTAGTGTGGAACATCCAAAAAATCTGGAAGAGCAGGCCATCAATCTGGTAGGAATTGACGTGTATACCAGACTGGTGAAAGGCTACACGGAAAAACAGTGGGGCAGACGGGCCACAGAGCTTCCGGCTTTTATTATCAAGCGTCTTCCGGTGCGTTTTACTTACGATAATAATTATTTTAATGATAATTACCAGGGAATTCCCATAGGCGGCTATACCAAGATGGTAGAAAAGATGTTAGAGGGAACAGAGGTCCGCCTGAATGAGAATTTTTTGGAGAAAAAGGAAGAATATGAAACATTGGCGGAAACAATTGTCTATACAGGAATGATCGACGAATATTTTTCCTATTGTTTTGGAGCATTGGAATATCGTTCTCTGAAATTTGAGACAGAAGTATTGGAGATTGAGAATTATCAGGGAAATGCGGTGGTAAACTATACAGAGTATGAGATTCCCTATACCAGAATGATTGAACATAAACATTTTGAATATGGGACACAGCCCAAGACAGTGATTACCAGAGAATATCCGAAGGTATGGAATCCGGGGGACGAGCCATACTATCCTATGAATGATGAGAAAAACGCTGCCTTATATGCAAAATATGAGGAGCGCGCCCAAAAAGAGGGAAATATCATTTTCGGCGGAAGACTTGGGCAATATAAATATTATGACATGGATGATACGGTGGAAGCCGCTCTTTGGTGTGCCAGAAAAAGTCTTTCCGTATGATGGAAGGTTCCGCAAATTTTTATCGTATCATAATCAAAAGAAAAATGGGAGGAATACAAAGATGAAGAAGTTAGAAGATTATGTGAGAAGTATCCCGGATTTTCCAGAACCAGGAATTATTTTTCGTGATGTTACCAGCATTTTGCAGGATGCAGATGGACTGCATCTTGCCATTGATGGGTTGATGGAGTCTTTGGAGGGAGTGGAATATGATGTGGTGGTAGGACCAGAATCCAGAGGATTTATTTTTGGGGTTCCGGTAGCTTATGAAGCTCATAAGAGTTTTGTTCCTGTACGTAAAAAAGGAAAATTACCCTGTGAGACCATAGAAGCAAAGTATTATCTGGAATATGGAAGCGCAGTGATCGAGATGCATAAAGACGCGATCAAGCCCGGTCAGAAAGTAGTGATCATTGATGATTTGATTGCAACAGGGGGAACTATAGAGGCCATTATTGGGTTGATTGAACAACTGGGCGGACAAGTGGTAAAGATCTGTTTTGTAATGGAACTGGCAGGGTTGAAGGGAAGAGAAAAACTGTCTGGCTATGATGTGGAGAGCCTCATTACATATGAAGGAAAATAAAAATAAGAGGGATGCAGATGAGAGTTGGAATTGGTTACGATGTGCATAGGCTGACAGAGGGAAGAAAATTGATCCTGGGAGGGGTAGAAATACCTCATACTCTGGGGCTGGAGGGACATTCAGATGCAGATGTAGTGGTTCATGGAATTATGGATGCATTGCTGGGAGCAGCAGCCCTTGGAGACATTGGGAAACATTTTCCAGATACAGAGGAAGCATATCGGGGAATCTCTAGTTTAAAACTTTTAGAACATGTGGGAAAGCTGCTGGAACAGGAAGGATATGTAATAGAAAATATTGACGCTACCATTATTGCGCAGAAACCGAAGCTGCGTCCTTATATTCAGCAGATGGAGGAAAATGTGGCGCAGGTGCTGAAGATTGCCAGGAATCAGGTGAATATCAAGGCCACTACAGAAGAACATCTGGGCTTTACCGGAAGAGAAGAAGGAATTTCCGCTCAGGCTGTCTGCGCCCTTACCGGTCTGTATGAGGGAAGCAGATCCGCTTATGACAGCGGGCAATCCTGTTGCAGCTGTCCCCATAGAGGAGAACAAGGGGAATAAAGCAGATGGAGCAGAACAATGGAAGAAATCTATTATCTAAAGCAGCAGGAAAAACAGAGAACCAGAGAGTTATATGAGAATAGTTTTCCAGAAGATTCTACAGAATTTGTAGATTATTATTATGAGTGGAAGATAAAAGAAAATGAGATTTTGGTCATGGGAGATCAAAAGCTGCAGGTGATGATACACCTGAATTTTTATGATCTCTGGATCAATGGCCATGTACGGAACGTTCCTTATCTTGTGGCGGTGGCCACAGACCCTGGCTGCCGCAGACAGGGGAAAATGGGACGGGTGATGAAGCAGGCGCTGCAGGATCTGTCAAAGAAAAGTGTTCCATTTACGTTTTTGCTGCCTGCCGATCCGGCCTATTATACAGGGCAGGGATTTGTGTTTTTTCCCCAACAGGGTTCTGAGAACCGTCGGAGAGAAACAGGACAGCCTTTGCTAAAAGCGGCGGAGGCAGGCCCAGGGATTTTTGAGGCAGAGGGGACAGGAGACAGTTTGGAATGGAAACAGGCGCGGCCGGAAGAGTTTGGGAAGATGGCGGAATTTGCCAATCAGTTGTTGGGAAAAAGATATCAGATTTTTGTAAAACGCGATGTATATTATTACCAACGTCTGCTGGCGGAGACAAGGGCAGAACATGGAAATGTTTTATTGCTGAAGTCAGAAGAAAACATTCAGGGAATCCTTGTCTATGGAACAGAAGAGGCGGAAAAAAAGGGAGAGAAACCCATAGCGGAGATAAAAGAGCTGCTGCTGGCGTCTGAGCCTGAGCTGGAGCAAAAAAAGGCCCTTTGCGAGATTGCTCTGCCAGGCTGTGCAATCTCTTTTGGCGAATCTCAGATGATGGCGCGTATTACAGATCTCGCCTCCTTTTTACCAATCTTAAAAAGCAGTGAGAGACATTCTCTTTGCGTGAAGGTGAGAGATGATCTGATTTCATCCAATTGCGGCTGCTATCGAATGGAGATAGGAGAAGAAGGAGGACGGATTGAGAGAATTTCGGAAGAAAGAGGGGACAGGTGTCAGGAACTTACAATCGCAGAGCTGGCGGAACTGCTGCTGGATGATACCACCGTGTTTTTGAATGAGTGGGTGTGAAACTTGTGAGAAAGAGCTTGAAATGAGCAAGAGAAAAGGAAATAATTACAACAAGGGGAAGACTGGCGTAATATAAGATGCTTCCAACATATGGTATAAAGATTGGTGATATTATTGCTGTATGTGATAGAATTCTTATATTTTGCAACAGCTTCTATTTATAGATTGGAATATTTAAGAAAGTCATTATTATAAATATATAATGATATTAAAAACTATAAAATAGATCTTTTAAAAGCAGAATTTGCATAAATCATGCAATATGATTGACAAAATATCCTTGAATGGGTAATATATGTAGGCAGGGAAGAGGTGTAAAAAATGTTGTTGGAGTTTCATTGTTCAAACCATAGATCAATCAAGGAGAAAATCAATTTTTCTATGATTGCAGGAAGTGATCATACATTTGAGGAACTTTTAAAAGAATATGGAAATTTTAGAATTTTACGTTCTGCGATCATATATGGAGCAAATGGATCAGGAAAAAGTAATTTTATTAATGCAATATCTTTTATGAGCAGATTGGTTAGCAGCAGTATTAATTATCAGCCAGGACAGGAAGTATTTCAGGCGCCTCATAAATTATGCACAGAGGAAACTCCAAGCGAATACAGTATACAATTTGTAAAGAATGAGATAAGATATGCATATGGCTTTTCTGTAAAGAAAAATTTAATACAAGAGGAATATCTGTATTATTTTCCCAAAGGAAGACAAGTAAAAATTTTTGAACGTAATGGAATGGAAATTAAGGCAGGGGACAGATATAAAAAAATGTTTGATATAAGTATCAGTATATTGAAAGAAAACAGATTATTTTTGTCTTGTGCCGCTAATTATAGTAATGTAAAAGAGATTGAAGATGCTTTTATGTTTTTCAAGCAGGATATAGTTATATATCGTCCAGAGGTTAATAATTGGACGGAGTATTCTGTGAATTTAATGCAGAATAATAATGAAGCGAAAAAAATATTTGTAGATATTCTGCAGGCTTTAGGAACAGGAATTAAAGATGTAAAAGTAAAACTTGAAAAGATTAAGTTGACAGATTTACCACAGGAATTACATTTGCCAGATGAACTAAAAAATCTGATTGGAGGACAGGAAGGAAACAAAATAGAAGCGAAAATAGTATACGATAAATTTGAGGTAGACTTGATGACGGAAGAATCAAATGGCATAAAGAGGTTATTTCAAATGATCTGTCCGATTTTAGATATTTTAAATAGTGGAAAAATTCTTATTTGTGATGAATTAGAGTCAAGTTTACATGAGTCTGTTATTGCGCAGATTGTGCAGTTATTTCAGCGTTATAAAAAGGAGACCTTTGCACAGTTGATTTTTTCAACACACGATACAAGTTTGCTGGACGCAGAATTATTTCGAAGGGATCAAGTGTGGTTTACGCAATTAAATGAGGAACGGGCAACAGATTTGTATTCGCTTGTTGAGATTAAGAATGTGCGAAAATCTGAAAATTTAGAAAAAGGATATATATCTGGAAAATATGGTGCGATACCTATGCTCAATCAGAGTTTCTTCCAAAAATTGGAGCAAGCGTTTTGAGATAGGAGGATGCCATATGGAAGAAAGAAATCTTGATCTGATGGAGCGAGAAGAAGATACGCGGGATAAATTTCAGACGGAGGTTGTTAGATTTGAATTGACCAGATTATGAAGCATTTTGCAGAGACAATTGATGCTGTTAATGCACAATTTCATGTGGCAGATGGGTTAATGGAATCAGGAAAGGTCACAGAAGGGGAAAATATCTGGCGTGGACAGATTGTGTTTTTGGCAAGTGCTCTCGATTTTTACATGCATGAGTTGACGAAATATGGTTTATGTGAGATCTATGATGAAAATTGGGAACGAACAGAAAAATATGAGAATCTTCAGGTAAATATGAAAATGATAGAAGTGGCATTGAAAGCAGGAGAGGATATTGATTGGTTCCTGGAATATGTCAATAGCCATTATCGGGCAATTACAATGGTTTCATACGAATCAGTGACAGATCAATTTCGTTTGTTAGGAATTAATCTGTCAAATGTAGCGGAAAGAGCTTTTTATCAAAGAGGTGGAACAGAGAAGACGAAAGATAAATTTAAAAGGCGTCTGAATGAACTGTTTACCAGAAGAAATATTATTGCACATCAAACAGATCGAGCCCATACCGACGCGAGGGTGAAAGATATTACAAAAGAAATTGTGCAGAGTTTTATAGATGATGTTGAGAAGATAGTGAATGCAATAGATACGGAAGTAAGAAATAAGTAATACATATCGCAAGGTTCATTTGGGATTTAGCAGTTATAAGATGCAGAGGTTGAATGTTTTGCTATTGACAAATCAAGGCTTTCTGCATAAACTAACATAAGAAGCGTTAAAAAGAGTGGGACTGCGGATGATTTCGTCTCCAAAAGAGATGGATTTATCCGCTTTCTTTTGAAGGGAAAGCAGGCAGGAAAATGGGATTTTGGAAATATATCAAAGAAGAGTTTGAGGTAATCCGGGAACGGGACCCAGCCATCAAGTCTCCAATGGAAGTGTTGCTGTATCCCAGCTTCCGTGTGATGATCAGCTATCGAAAAGCTCATAAACAATATTTAAAAGGCCATTATTTCCGAGCAAGGAAAATATCTCAGAAGGCAGCCAGAAAGACAGGGATTGAGATTCATCCGGGAGCAGTAATTGGAAAAGGATTTTTCATTGATCATGGAAGCGGCGTGATCATCGGTGAGACGACCATTATTGGTGACAATGTGACTTTGTATCAGGGCGTTACTTTAGGGGGAACCGGAAAGGAAACAGGAAAAAGGCATCCTACTTTGTGCGATAATGTGATGGTCAGTGCAGGAGCAAAGATTATTGGTTCCTTTACCATTGGAGAGAACAGTAAGATCGGCGCCGGAAGCGTGGTGTTAGAGGAAGTGCCTCCCAATTGTACCGTAGTAGGCGTTCCGGGGAGGATTGTAAAGCGGGACAATATCAAGGTTCCAAGAAGCGATATGGATCAGATCCACCTTCCGGACCCTGTGATGGAAGATATTACTGTATTACAGCATGAAAATTCCGCTCTCTGCAACAGAATCATAGATTTAGAAAAGGAGATTCGGGAATTGCGGAATAGAGAAGGCGATGATAGAGTCAGCGATTCTTCAAAGGATCAGTGATTAGTTAGAAAGACAGGAGGAATGATATGAAAGTATACAATACGTTAAGCAAACAGAAGGAAGAATTTATTCCATTGGAAGAGGGAAAGGTAAAAATGTATGTGTGCGGGCCTACCGTATACAATTTGATCCATATCGGAAATGCCAGGCCTATGATTGTGTTTGATACGGTGAGGCGATATATGGAATACAAAGGATATGAAGTGAATTTTGTGTCCAACTTTACAGATGTGGACGACAAGATTATCAAAAAGGCAGTGGAAGAAGGGGTTACAGCTCAGGAAATTTCTCAGCGCTATATTGCAGAGTGCAAAAAGGATATGGAGAGCATGAATGTGAAGCCGGCTACCACCCATCCTCTGGCTACTCAGGAAATTGACGGTATGTTAGAGATGATCGGGACTTTGATTGAAAAAGGGTTTGCTTATCCAGTGGCAGACGGGACGGTATATTTCCGCAGCAGAAAATTTGAGGAATATGGAAAACTCTCTCATAAGAATCTGGATGATCTCCAGGCAGGCCATCGTGATATTAAAGTGGCGGGAGAAGAAAAGGAAGATTCTCTGGATTTTGTTTTGTGGAAGCCAAAAAAGGAAGGAGAGCCTTATTGGGAGTCCCCCTGGTGCCAGGGAAGGCCGGGATGGCATATCGAGTGTTCTGTAATGTCTAAAAAATATTTAGGCGAAGAGATTGATATCCATGCAGGAGGAGAGGACCTAATCTTTCCTCATCATGAAAATGAGATTGCCCAAAGTGAAGCCTGCAATGGAAAGATTTTTGCCAAGTACTGGCTCCATAATGGATTTTTGAATATTGATAATAAGAAGATGTCAAAATCTTTGGGAAACTTTTTTACGGTCCGGGAGATTGGCGAGAAATACGATCTGCAGGTACTGCGGTTTTTCATGCTGAGCGCTCATTACAGGAGTCCCTTGAACTTCAGCGCAGATCTGATGGAGGCGGCAAAAAATGGCCTGGACAGGATCTGCAATGGAGCGGAAAATCTAAAACATCTGGCGCAGAATACCCAGACGGAACAGATGACGGATGAGGAAACAGAGATTTTAAAAGGAAGCGATGTGTTTCTCACAAAGTTTGAGACAGCCATGGACGATGATTTCAACACAGCGGATGGCATTTCAGCAGTGTTTGAGCTGGTAAAATACAGCAACACCCATACAAAGGGAACTTCTTCCAAAGAGCTTTTAGAAAAGCTTTTCCAGAGAATGAAGACACTGTGCGATATTCTGGGAATTATTTTGGAGAAAAAAGAAGAGATTTTAGAAGAAGAGATTGAACAGTTGATTGCAGAACGCCAGGCGGCCAGAAAAGAGAAGAATTTTGTCCGGGCAGACGAGATACGCGGGATTCTTTTGGAAAAAGGAATTGTTCTGGAAGACACCAGAGAAGGGGTAAAATGGAAAAAGGCATAAATGCATATATTTTAGATAAATTTGGTATGGAGCCATTGGACATCCGCAGTTATTCTCCTTTGGTATTGGCTTACATCGGAGACGCAATTTACGATCTGGTGATCCGGTCCATGATGGTCGGAAAAGGAAATGCTCATGTAAATGATCTTCACAGAAGGACCAGCCGGCTGGTAAAAGCTCATGCTCAGTCGGAAATGGTCAAAACCCTGCTGCCGGAATTGACAGAGGAAGAGCGGACGGTATACAAAAGAGGAAGAAACACAAAGTCTTTTACCGTGGCCAAAAACGCAACTGTGGCAGATTACCGAAGAGCCACAGGATTTGAAGCATTGCTGGGCTATCTCTATCTGGAAAATGAGATGGATCGTATGATGGAGCTGATTCAAAAAGGGCTGGATAAAATGAAAAAGGAGAATGTATGAGATACGAGGAATTGACTATTGAAGGAAGAAACGCTGTGCTGGAGGCATTCCGCTCTGGAAAAACCATTGATAAACTTTTTGTGCTGGAGGGCAGCCAGGACGGTCCCATTCGGTCTATTACCAGAGAGGCAAAAAAGCATGATACGATTGTGAATTTTGTGACAAAGGAGAGGCTGGATCAGCTTTCAGAGACAAAAAAGCATCAAGGCGTTATCGCCTTTGCGGCGGCGTATGAGTATGCAGACGTGGAGGACATGCTGAAACTGGCGGAGGAAAAGGGAGAGCCTCCCTTTTTGCTGCTGCTGGATAATATAGAAGATCCCCATAATTTGGGAGCTATTATTCGAACGGCCAATCTGGCAGGAGCCCACGGTGTGATTATTCCCAAACGCCGGGCGGTGGGGCTTACTGCTACAGTAGCTAAAACTTCTGCCGGAGCCATCAATTATACGCCGGTGGCGAAAGTGACGAACTTGTCTAAGACGATCCAGGAATTAAAGGAAAAGGGGATGTGGTTTGTCTGTGCAGATATGGATGGGACGACCATGTATGAACTGGATCTGAAAGGCCCCATAGGACTGGTGATTGGAAGCGAAGGAGAAGGAGTCGGCAAACTGGTAAAAGAACACTGTGATTTTGCAGCGGCAATTCCCATGGCAGGAGAGATTGATTCTCTCAACGCTTCTGTGGCGGCAGGAGTGCTGGCTTATGAAATTGTAAGACAGAGAAGGCAGTGAAAGGATACAGCCTGCCAGAAACAGAGAAGGTGAGATCTGAAACTGGCAGAGAAAAGTCAAAAAATGCAGGCCAAAATATCAGATGCAATGTAAGCCAAAATATCAGATGCAGTGAGTCTACCAGGAATCAGAGGAAAAGCAAGTGCAGAGAGAATATCAGAAGCAGACAGATGAAATGCTGATTGAAGAACTGCGGAATGGCAGATCAGATATTACAGATTACATTATGGAGAAATATAAATATTTGGTGCGGAAGCGTGCCAACGCCATGTTTTTGATTGGCGGCGATACAGACGATCTGATTCAGGAAGGGATGATCGGCCTGTTTAAAGCCATACGGGATTATCAAAAGGAAAAAGACACTGCTTTTTCTCATTTTGCGGATCTTTGCATTACCAGACAGATCTACCATGCCGTGGAGGCGTCTCAGAGGAAAAAGCATCAGCCTTTGAACAGTTATGTCTCCTTGAATATGGAAGCCGGGGAAGAAGGCACCGATACTTTCTTGGATTTGCTGGAATCTTTTGAGAACCTTAATCCAGAACAATTGTTGATTGACCAGGAAAATGTCAGGGCAATTCAGGAGAAAATGAGGGAAAGTCTGAGCTCTTTGGAGCGGCAGGTATTAAGCCTTTATCTTCAGGGATTGAGCTATCGACAGATCAGCGAGGTGCTGGAGAAAGATCTCAAGACCATTGACAATGCCCTTCAACGGATTCGAGGAAAATTTGCAAAAATTTTATAAAAAATATTGACATCATATGCATAATATAGTATATTAGACAAGTCGGTTGGCTGTTTAAAATCAATGAGAACAGAAGTACCGATCTGTAATATGATTGCTGCTGTGGCTCAGTCGGTAGAGCGTCGCATTGGTAGTGCGGAGGTCACGGGTCCGATTCCCGTCAGCAGCTTAAAAAACCCTTGAATTTCAAGGGTTTTTTTGTTGTCTAAAAAAGAAAGAGAGAGTCTGGAAGTCGATTTCATGTTAAATTTATATCAAAGTTTTATTCATATTATATCTGATTTTTATTGACATTTTAGAATTAATATGATTTAATATCAACATAAAATAAATATAAAACGAATAAAAAGTATATAAAAAACAAATAGAAATAGTAAAATAGAAAGGTTGTGAGTAAAAACGTATGGAAAACAGAGAAGTGGGCTGCCAGATCAAAGAGCTGGAGAAAGAGCTGGGAATTGCAGAAGGCAGCGTTTCCTTTGAAATGAAGGATGAAATACTGTACCTGGAAGGGAATCTGGATGGTCTGCAGATTATGGTTGATTTTTGCCACAAGGCAGCCAAGATTCCAGGTGTGAAAAATCTGGTCAGCCATATCAGAACACCAGAAAGCAAGCCCGTAGTTCCAGTGGATTTAGAGCCTTATCAGAAAAAAGGCGTTCTGGACTCTGTGGATGTGGCGATTATCGGGGCAGGGGTGACAGGATGCGCCGCAGCCAGAACTTTATCAAAGTATGATAAAAAGATTCTGGTGTTAGAAAAAGAGTCTGATATCTGCGAGGGAACCACCAAAGCAAATAATGGAATGGTTCATTCGGGGTATGATTCCAAGCCAGGAAGTTTGAAGGCCCTTTGTAATGTGGAAGGCAACGCCATGTATTCTCAATGGGCGGAAGAATTGGGATTTCATTTTAACAGAACAGGTTCTTTTGTCTGCGGATTTAACGAAGAGGATATGAAAGCCATCCAAGGATTGTATGAGAACGGGGTAAAAAATAAAGTGCCGGGGATTAAAGTCATTGACGGAACCAGAGCCAGGGAAATAGAGCCTAATCTGTCAGATCAGATCATTGGAGCGCTGTGGACTCCAAGCGCCGGATATGTGGAGCCCTATGAGGTGACATTAGCTCTGGCTGAAAATGCAGTGGATAATGGAGTCAGGTTTCTGCTGAATACGCCAGTTCTTGGGATTTTAAGAGAAGGAGATCAGGTAACCGGCGTTGTGACAGACAAGGGCGTGATTCAGACAAAAGCTGTGATTAACGCGGCGGGACTGTATGCAGATGATATTGCCAGAATGGCAGGAGACGAGTTCTATACGATTCATCCAAGACGGGGAACTCTTGTTATTTTTGACAAAGAGAATCGGGGCAAATTACATACTTTTGCAGGAAAAGCGCCAGGTAATTATACCAAGGGAGGCGGACCGCAGGAAACGCCGGAAGGCACGCTTCTGTGGGGACCTTCCGCCAAAGAGGTTGCAGACAAAGAGGATATGGGGGTAGATCAGGATGATCTGGATTTTGTCATTGAAAAAGGGTTGGAATTGACAAAAAACATTTCACAAGATACTCTGATCACTTATTTCAGCGGCAACCGCGCAGCTACGTTCCAGGAAGATTTTGTGATTGAAAACTCTAAAAAACTTCATGGATTTATGCATGTGGCGGGCATACAGTCTCCAGGGCTGGCTTCTGCGCCTGCGATTGCAAAACGGGTGGAAAAACTGTTTTTGGAATTGATGCCCAAAGCTTCGGTGAAAGCGGATTTTGATCCTATCCGGGCAGGCAGAAAACCTTTCCGGGAATGTTCCAATGAGATGCGCCAAAAAATGATTCAGGAGAATCCGGCTTATGGAAGAATTATCTGCCGCTGCGAGACTGTCACAGAGGGAGAGATTTTAGACGCCATTCATGGAAAAATCCCAGCCCATACAGTGGATGCAGTAAAGCGGAGAACCAGGGCGGGCATGGGAAGATGCCAGGGGGGATTCTGCGGCGGAAAAGTGGTGGATATTCTGGCCAGAGAGCTGAAAATACCGCCCAATCAGGTGACGCTGAAGGGAAACGGATCTGAGATCTTAAAAAATCCCACACGTCAGTCCCAGGGAGGTGAACAGGAATGAGAACAGCAGAATTAGTGATTATCGGCGGCGGTCCGGCAGGGATGGCAGCGGCGGTGAAAGCGCAGGAATTGGGAATACAGGATATTGTCATATTAGAACGAGACAGCCATCTGGGAGGAATTCTGCAGCAGTGCATTCATGATGGATTTGGACTTCACCGATTTGGAAAACAGTTGAGCGGGTGTTCCTATGCGCAGATTTTTGTAGATCAAGTACAGAAAAAGGGCATTCAGGTGGAATGCAATACCATGGTTTTGGAGATTACACAGGAGAAAAAGATCATCGCAGTCAACGACAAGGAAGGGCTGATGGAGATTCAGGCAGACGCAGTGATTCTTGCTATGGGCTGCAGAGAGCGGACCCGTCCCCAGGTACGGATCCTAGGAACTCGTCCGGCAGGGGTCCTGACTGCAGGCGCGGTTCAGAGGTATATCAATATGGAAGGGTGGAAACCGGGAGAACGGGCGGTGATTTTAGGCTCAGGAGATATTGGACTGATTATGGCGAGACGCATGACTCTGGAAGGAATTTTTGTAGAAGGAGTTTATGAGGTAATGCCTAATTTGGGAGGTCTGAGAAGAAACAAGGCCCAGTGTCTGGATGACTATCAGATTCCTCTGCATTTATCTACCACAGTTGTGAGAGTTCATGGAAAGCGGAGACTGGAAGGGGTGACGGTGGCAGAAGTAGGGCCGGACAGAAAACCAGTGCCAGGTACAAAGCGGTATATTTCCTGCGATCTGTTGGTTCTTTCCGTGGGATTGATTCCAGAAAATGAACTGAGCAGAAAGGCGGGGATCGTGATGGATCCTGTCACAAAGGGGCCGGTGGTAGACGATCAGATGATGACTTCCATTCCAGGGATTTTTGCGGCAGGAAATGTGGGGGCAGTCTTTGATTTGGTGGATTATGTATCTCAGACTGGAGAACAGGCGGCTCAGGGAGCCTGCCAATATCTAAAAGATTCTGGGAAAAATGTCCTGGAACATTCCGTGAAAGCAGGAGAAAATGTTTCTTTTGTATTTCCGCAGAAATTTTCCAGTGAACATCAAAAACAGGCAGAATTTTATCTGCGGGTGAAGAAAACCATGAGACAGGCAACGGTTCATGTGTGGTGTGGAGAAAAAGAGCTGTGTCAGAAAAAAGTGCCCTTTGCCACACCGCCGGAAATGGTGGCGGTGAAAGTTCCCCTGGCCGGAACAGAGAATCACTCTATCACCATTGAGGTAGAACAGGAGGTGAAAGGGTAATGCAAAAAGAATATATCTGCATTCACTGTCCGCTGAGCTGCGACCTTACCCTGACAGACGACAATGGAATTTTATCCGTAACGGGAAATACCTGTAAACGGGGGGAAGATTATGCTAAAAATGAATACAGGAATCCATTGCGGATGCTTACCACCACCCTTCGGCTGGAACAGGGGGACAGTAAGCTGCTTCCGGTAATCAGCAGCGATATGATACCAAAAGAGAAGCTGGGAGAATGTCTGGATCTTTTATATTCCATTTCAGTGACGGCTCCGGTGACATCTGGAGATGTGGTATACAAGAATATACTGAACACAGGAGTTGATATTTTGGCGGCCAAAACAGTTGTGATGCAGCCATAGATACAGGAGAAAAGAAAACAACATAGGAGGTATTTTTATGAAAAACTATATTTTGGTCATTGACGAAGGAACCACAGGAACAAGAGCGTTGATTTATGACAAAGATTTTAAAATTCTGTCCCAGAGCTACGTGGAATTTACTCAGTACACACCGGCAGAAGACAAAGTAGAACATGATGCGGTAGAAATTTATGACAAATCCATAGAAATGTGTAAACAGGCCATAAAGAGCGCCGGTATTCAGGCAGAAGAGATTGCAGCCATCGGAATCACCAATCAGCGTGCTACCTGTGTGGTATGGGACAAAAAGACAGGAAAACCTCTTTACAATGCTATTGTATGGCAGGATGGAAGAACTGCAGCGGCCTGCAACGAGATCAATGAGAGCGGAATGGGAGAAAAAGTCAGAAAGAGAACTGGCTGGACGGTAGCTCCTGTGTATACCTCCATGATGATGAAATGGTATCTGGATAACGTACCAGAGATTCGGGAAGCGGTGGAAAAGGGAGAGGCCCTGATGGGAACCATTGATACCTGGCTGATCTGGAATCTGACTGGCGGGAAAGTACATGCAGTCAGCTATTCCAACGCCTCTGTAATGGGAAGTTACGACTTGACCACCGGAGAATGGTACAAAGAGTTCCTGGATTATCTGGGCGTGCCAGTATCTATTTATCCAGAGGTTAGAAATGATTCTGGAGATTTTGGATGTACCGATCCAAAATTGTTCGGCGTTTCCATTCCAATTGCAAGTTCCATTGCAGATCAGCATGCGGCTTTGTTTGCACAAGGATGCCGGAAAGAAGGATCTGGAAAAATCACAAATGGAACAGGATCTTTTTTAGATATCAATACAGGAAACAAGCTGGTGATCTCTGATGAAGGACTGGATACAGTGATTGCCTGGAAAATTGGGGATGAGATCAGCTATGCATTGGAAGGATATGAGTCTGTAACAGGCTCTGCGATTCAATGGCTGCGGGATGGAATCCGCATTATCAAAGACTCTTCTGAGACAGAAGCCATGGCGTATGCAGTGGAAGACTCTAACGGTGTGATCTTTATTCCTGCATTGGCAGGACTGCGGGCGCCTTTCCACAAACCATTTGCAAGAGGAACCATTTCAGGAATCACAAGGGGAACTACCAGCGAGCACATTGTCCGGGCAACCTTAGAGGGAATCGTATATCGTCTGAAAGATATTTTGAATGCAGTGGAAAAAGAATCAAAGGTGCCTATGCAGGATATTCGAATTGACGGCGGCGCTTCCAAGAACAATTTCCTGGCACAAACCTTGGCGGATATGTTAAACGCAACGGTAAAGAGACCGTTATCTGTGGAGGCCACCAGCCTTGGCGCGGCAGAGATGGCAGGTCTTCAGGCCGGTATCTGGACCATGGATGATTTTGAACATGCAATGGAGATTGACCAGGAGTTTACGCCTCAGATATCAGAAGAGACAAGAACAGAACGCTATGAAAAATGGGTAGATCTGGTAGAAAAATGCTTTTCCTAAAGGATTGAAAGGTCCAGGGGGATAACAGACAAGCATGATGTGAATGCAGGAGGAACTATGAAGAAAGAAAATATTGCTCCTTTTTTGGAGGAGATCAAAAAAATTTTGCCGGAAGTGACGGTGTTGGATCGGGAGGAAGAGCGGTTGATCTATGCTCATGGCTGCTATCCAAAAGAATACAAATGGATTCTGCAGGGCCCTTATAAAGTGCTCCCCTCCGCCATTCTGATGGTAAATTGCACAGAGGAAGTCAGTGAGATTCTGAAGTTATCCCAGAAATATGATGTGGGAATCATTCCCTACGGAGGCGGTTCCGGGATTGTGGGAGGAAGTATTGCAGACCAGGGAGAAGTCATGCTGGATCTGAAACGACTTCGGGATTTTGAGATTCATGGACTCAACGGAACTGCCACAGGAGGCGCTGGACTTACCGGGGCAGAATTTGAAAATATGTTGAATGAGGCGGGTTACACCTGCGGACAGTACCCTCAGTCTTTTCAAAGCGCGGTACTTGGCGGTATGGTCTCCACCAGAGCCATCGGCACCTTTTCCACAAAGTATGGAAAAATGGATGATATGGTTAATTCACTGGAGGTTGTTCTCCCCAATGGACATATTTATCAGAGCCACAAATGTCCGAAAGCTTCCACAGGCCCAGAAATGGATCAGTTGTTTTTGGGAGCGGAAGGCGTGTACGGTATTGTGACAAAAGTAGAGATGAAGATTTATCCAGTTGCAGAAAAACGCTATTTTGAGGCATATACCTTTGAGAGTACGGAAAAGTGTCTGGATTCCATCCGCCAATTTGTACAGAATCATGTATATCCCGCAGTGGTCCGTCTGTATGATGAAGAGGAAGCTATTCCCAAATTAGAGCAGTTTTATTATACAGAGGGAAAGGTTATGCTGATCTTAGGATACGAAGGGCTGGCAAAACAGGTAGACCTGGACCGTGAGCTGGTACAGGAGTTTTGTGAGAAAAATGGAGGTGTAAATCGAGGTACAGAGGCAGGAACTGCCTGGTTCCACTCTAGGTTTTCCACGAAAAAAATGCTGGATCATGACGCCATAAAAGGCGGCACTGCAGACGCCATCGAGGTGGCTGCCCCCTGGGATTGTATCGTAGATGTGTGGAGAGAGATGCGAAAGGCTTTAGAGCCTCTCTGTACCAGCGTAGACTGTCATTTTTCCCATGTGTATCATACAGGGGCCAGCGTCTATGTGATCTTCCATGCACAGACTGGCGGAGATGATTTTGAGGGAGAAAAACGGTATCAGGAATGTTTGGATCTTGCTATCCGCACCAGCTTGAAATACGGCGGAAATGTATCCCACCACCATGGCAGCGGTAAGGCGAAATCCAAATATCTGGCAGAGGAACATGGGGAAGCCGGAATGGAAGTTATGAAAAAGATCAAAGACGCCTTAGATCCTCAAGGCTTATTAAATAAAGGAGTGCTTGGATTATGATGGAATACAGACTTGAGAATTATGAGGAAGCGTTAACGCATCAGGTGATCCATATGGATCAAGCAGTCTGCTACTGTCCGGAATTTCGGGCGACAAAAATGATGCATCACTATCCTTCCAGAAGACTGCAGCTGGCAAGAGCTGTATATAAAAATGAGATAGAATTGTCAGACTATATCGGACAGATTAATTTTACAGGAATTCTGTCCAGACAGGGAGAACGATGGCAGAATTTCCGGGAATGTCCCGAAGACTGCACAGACGTTACGATTCTCTGCAGACAGATGTTACTGGAAAAGGGATATGCCGCTCCTGAAACCGAAGCCTTTCAAAAGGCTCTTCAAAAAGGCGGAAACCGTTTGATGTCTGCTGTAAAGTGGGAGCTTCCCTTTCAAAAAGATTCTGAGATGGGGATTCTTTTAGACGATGAGACTGCTCAGTGTGGAAAAAAGAGCCAGGAGAATTTGAATGCTTATCTGAAATTACATAAAATGAGTTTTGTAAATGAAGCAGAGTCTGAATTTCTGGGATTTGAATATTTTGCCTATGGAATGGTGGAAGAAGGAAAGTCCCGCTTAGAGAATCTGGTGGAAAAATATCAGAACATGGGCATTCGAAAATTGCTGGTGCTCTCTGCTAAAGCAGCATATCTGCTGAGGGAATTTGTGAAAAAATTGGATATCACACCAGAATTTGAAGTAGTCTATCTGCCAGAAATTTTGGAGCCTGTCAAAGAATCCGTAAAAACCTATGTGTATGGCGGCAGTTTTAATCTCCGTTATCTGGGAAACAGTGCAATGTTAAACCAGCTGGTTCCAGGAGAAACGAAAGAACAAATTCCTGCCAGTCAGGAATTTATTCCATTGATCAAAGGCAATGCCAGGGTCAATGAGCTGACCATCTGGCAGAAACCAATAGGAGCGGAATATCAATTATTCTGTCCAGATGAAAAAATCATGGAAGCTGTCAGAGAAGACGCATTGGCTGATATTCGAAAATCCGGGTCAGAGAAGATTTTGATTTTTGAGCCGACAGCTTGTGAAATATTGAAAAAAGCATTTCCAGATCAGGAAGCAGTATATTATCTGGAGATCATATAGAAGTGATCAGATCAGGGCAGCAAAGGGATTTTGCTGCCCTGAATCTTGTGTGAAAAGAAAATACGTGTTAGAATAATCCTGCAGAAAACAATAGTTCGGAAAGAGGGAGAGCATGCTTGCAGTTGAAAGAAGACAGGAAATATTGGAATTAATCAATCAGAAAGGATCTGTTCGTGTCAATGATCTGGCAGAACGTTATGAGGTGGGGAAGGAAACCATTCGAAGAGATTTGAAAGTATTATCTGAAGAGGGTGGAATTTCCGTTGTATATGGCGGCGCGCAGCTTCAGAAGACTTCCTTTGGGACGCAGATACAGGAAAATACCATTGTACAAAAAAGAGCCTTAAATTATGAACTGAAAAACCAAATTGGAAAACGGGCGGCGGAGCTGATCCAGCCAGGAGATATTATTGCTTTGAATTCAGGCTCCACAGTAGAATGTATTCTCGATCATATCGCCGATAAGACGCCCTTGTCCATTCTGACGCTGAATGTGAATATCGCGGCAAAAGCTGCGGCAATTCCAAATGTGGAAGTCTATATTCCTGGTGGAAAGATACGTACAAAATCAGGGATGATCATTGGCTATGAAGCGGAAAATTATCTTGGCCAGTTTACGGTGACAAAATGCTTTTTTGGAGTCAGCGCTATCAGTCTGGGAAGGCAGATTACCCACCCCTCTGTAGAAGAAGTGCCCAATAATCGGGCGCTGCTGTCCATCTCAGAACAAGTCTATCTTCTGGCGGACCACACCAAGTTTGACAAACAGTCCTTATATAAAATGGCGCGGCTAGAGGAGATGAATACAGTGGTCACCGACCAGAAATTAGATGATCATTACCATGCTTATTTTGCAAAATACGGAATTGATGTGCTGGTGTAAAGTTGACAGAGCGTATCGGAAACAGAAGAAGATTTAAAAGACGCTGATAGAGAGTTGATTGTTAAGAGGAAGAGAATATGAGTTTAGACTATTTTCCAATATTTATCAATATGAATCAAAAACAGGCAGTGGTATTCGGCGGGGGAACCATTGCTTCCAGACGGGCCAAAGCACTTTTGGAATTTGGCGCCAAAGTTCAGATTGTGGCGCCGGAGATTTCAGAAAATCTGCAGAGATGGGCGGCCGGGGAAGAAAATCTGACTTTGGAATACCGCAGGTATCAGCCAGGGGAGCTGCAAAAGTCAGTCAGGGTAGATTTGGTTCTGGCGGCTACAGATGACAAACTTGTGAATGACAGCATTTTCCAGGAGTGCCGCCGACAGGGCGTTTTAGTCAATACAGCCTCAGATCAGGCAAAATGTGACTTCTATTTTCCAGGCATTGCCAGAAAAGGGGAGATCACAGTAGGAGTGACTGCCAATGGGCAGAATCACAAAAAGGCGGCGGCTGTCACAGAAAAGATCAGAGAAATGTTAGATAAATTTTTCTGAGAAAAATAGTCATTTTAAAAAATAAAAAATACTATCGTTTATGGGAAAGGGAAGTAATTATGACAAGATCAGAATTATTATTTGAGGAAGCGGTAAAGGTGATTCCAGGAGGAGTCAATTCACCGGTACGGGCTTTTGGATCAGTGGGGGCAACGCCCAGGTTTATCAAGAAGGCAACGGGAGCTTACCTGTACGATGAAGATGGAAAAAAGTATATTGATTATATCGGTTCCTGGGGGCCTATGATATTGGGACATGGCCAGGAAGAAGTTCTGGAGTCCGTGCTGGAATCATGTAGGGATGGTCTGAGTTTTGGCGCGGCCACAGCAAGAGAGGTGGAGATGGCAAAACTGGTCTGCGAACTGATACCTTCCGTTGAGATGGTGCGGATGGTCAATTCAGGAACAGAGGCGGTGATGAGCGCCATCCGTCTTGCCAGAGGATATACCAGACGAAATAAGATCATAAAATTTACGGGCTGTTACCATGGACATTCCGACGGACTTTTGGTAAAGGCAGGTTCCGGAGTGATGACTGCAGGGGTTCCAGACAGTTTGGGCGTGTCTGCAGGATGTACCCAGGATACCTTATCTGCCGATTACAATAATCTGGAAAGTGTAAAAGAGCATTTTATAAGATGTGGAGAAGAGATTGCAGCAGTGATTGTGGAGCCAGTGGCGGCCAATATGGGCGTGGTGTCTCCGGCCCCAGGATTTTTGGAAGGTCTGCGCAGTATCTGTGATGATTATGGGGCGTTGCTGATTTTTGACGAGGTGATCACAGGATTTCGTCTGGGCATAGATGGCGCCCAGGGGTATTACAATGTGACGCCGGATCTCACTACTTTTGGAAAAATTATCGGCGGCGGCATGCCGGTTGGCGCTTATGGCGGGCGGCGTGAGGTGATGGAATTGGTATCGCCGGCAGGCGGCGTTTATCAGGCCGGAACCTTAAGCGGGAATCCAGTTGCCATGGCGGCGGGGATGGCTCAGCTTACGATCTTAAAAGATCATCCAGAATATTATCAGAATCTGAATGAATCTGCAGACAGATTTTTCCAGAATATTCAGAAGATCCTAAAAAAAGCTAATCTGCCTTTCCAGGTAAATCATGTAGGTTCTCTAGGCTGTATCTATTTCACAGAACAGAAAGTAACAGATTACGAAAGTGCAAAGACCTCGGATACGAAACAGTTTGCAGAATATTGGAGAGCTATGCTGGATCAAGGGATCTACCTGGCTCCTTCTCAGTTTGAGGCCATTTTTTTGTCCCTTGCCCATACAGAGGCGGTACAGCGGGAGACTTTAGAGATTATAGAGAAGTATTTTTTGCATTGATAGAAAAATTCCTCTTGTTACAGTATCGAATCTTCCTGCCGAGTTATTACTAGGGAAAATAAGTATTCTAAATTCTTGGTATATCCTTGGTCTTGCTTTTGTTTTTGTTTGGGGATCAAGATTTATTTGGAAATTTGCATTAAGAAAGTATAACAGCGCTAGTTCATAGTAACATGGCACTTTATCTTCAAATAAAGCTGCCGGATATGCTGTTCTTACTTTTTTCTTACAAAAAATTTAAAGAAAGTTAATTCTTTTTTCCCCAAAAAAGTGTATAATGTAAGCGATCCAAAGGAGCGAAGGGAGTTTGGACTGCGGGAGCAGTCAGCTCCGATAGGAGCGGATCGCTTAAGGAGAAAAGAAATTTTTTAGTATACCAGAAAAGAGTGGAGAGATTACAGTGACAAGCGAAGAGAGAAGAAGAAGGAACGCATATTTAGCCAGAAAGAAGCGCAGAAAACGTCAGAGAACCATTCAGATGATAAAGCGGGGTGCAATTTTATGTCTGGGTGTGTTTTTGATTATATTTGGAATCACTAGAATTTTTCATAAGGAAAAATCAGCAGAGGAAGTTCAGGCAAAAAAAACAGTTCAGGTATCAGATGAAAAGGGAGAAAAAAGCGGGTTTCAGCAAAAGGTCATTGCCCAGGCGCCGGATTATCAGGTAGAATTGTTGACGCCGAATCCATATTCCAGACCTCAGACTGCCCTTGAAAAAATAAATGGGATCGTTATTCACTATACTGCGAATCCCGGAACTACTGCAAAGCAGAACCGCAGTTACTTTGAGGGATTGAAGGACAAGCAGACTACAAAGGCCAGCAGTCATTTTGTGGTGGGAATGGAGGGAGAGATTGTACAATGTATTCCTAGTACAGAGATGTCTTATGCTTCCAATGAACGGAACAATGATACTTTGTCCATTGAGTGCTGCCACAAAGATGAAACAGGGCAGTTTACTCAGGAGACTTATGATTCTCTGGTGGAGCTTACGGCATGGCTGTGCGGGAAATTCAATCTTCCAGTAGATAACGTGATCCGCCATTATGATGTGACGGGAAAGGAGTGCCCCATTTATTATGTGAAGAATGAGGATGCATGGGATCGGTTTAAAAAGGATGTGCAGAAATATTTAGACACATATGGAACAGAGCCAGAATAAGATTTTTCTTATGTTAATTCGGGCGTCAAAAGGGTGCCTTGCATCCAAGGTGCTTTTGATACCAGAAGTCCATGTTATAATTATAGAAAAAAGCCGGAAAAATTTATTAGATTTTTCCGGCTTTTTTTGGGAAATGCAGTTTTTTTGACAGATAAAACTTTGTGGTCAATTTGCCCCTATTGCCAAATGATGGAGAATCAAGTAAAATAGAGAGAAGAATCATGTCGGTGAAACAGAATAGGAGAGCCATATGGTGCAGGAATGGTATGAGAGCCTGAAGACAGGAAAAGATCTGAGAAAAGACCTGATTGGATTAAAGCAAGAGTTAAAAGAGAAGAGTGCAAAACAGGAGCTGCTGGAACTTCTGCAGGGGGATTATGATTTGCTGTTGGAATTACTGGGGCATTCAGAACCTAAGGTACGTGGAAATGCAGCGCTGGTATTGGGAAGGCTTGAGCAGGATGAGCTGGTCCAGCCTCTGTACGAGGCATATGAGAGGGAAGATCGTTTATTTTTAAAAAGCGATTATCTGTCTGCGCTTTTGGAACTAGATATCTCAGCCTGTAAGCCCAAGCTGAAGGCGCGGCTGCAGGAATTGGAACATATGCAGCCAAAGCCAGAGGAGGAGAAGCATATCCGGGAAGAATTGAAAGTTCTTAGAATGCTCCTTCAGTCAGAACAGAATCATAGGAAACACAGATTTCAGGGATATGACAAGACTTATGAGATCATACTTACCACAGGAAAGCAATACCAGCAGATCACTGCAGATCAGGTAAAAAATGGACAGGTTACAATTTTGAAAAGCGGCGTACGGGTCATTACCAGCCATATCAAACCGATTCTGGACATTCCCACCTATCGGGAAATTTTATTTCCGTTAAATATTAGACGGTTGGAGCAGGAGCCCAGATTGGCGGCAAAGGCTTTGGCAGAGTCTAATCTGCTGGAACTGTTGGAGAAGGCTCATCAGGCAGAAGACGCCTTTTATTTTCGTCTTGGAGTTCAGAGCCGGATGCCTTTAGATAAACGAAGTGATTTTGCTAAGAAATGTGCATTTGCATTAGAACAGGAGACGGGGCGCAGATTATATAATTCTACGTCCAATTATGAGGTGGAGATTCGTCTGGCAGAGGGAAAGGAAGGTACATTTTTACCGCTGATAAAAATGTATACCATTCGTGAAAAAAGATTTTCTTATCGCAGGCATAGCCTGCCGGTTTCTATCAGACCAGAACAGGCGGCGCTGATCGTTCGCCTGGCGGCGCCCTATCTGAAAGAACAGGCGCAGATTTTAGATCCGTTCTGTGGAGTGGGAACCATGTTGATTGAACGGGACAGGCTGTGTTCAGCAAGGGTGATGTATGGGATAGATATTTATGGAGAGGCAATTGCCGGGGCGAGAGAGAACACAAAGTCTGCAGGCAGACAGATCAACTATATTCACCGAGATTTTTTTTCTTTTCAGCATGAATATTTGTTTGATGAGATTATCACAAATATGCCGGATCGGGGACAGCGGACCAGGGAAGAACACGATAGATTTTACGGGGAATTTTTTGAGAAGGCAGAAGAGGTGTTAGCGGACAGAGGGAAAATGATCTTGTATTCCAATGAGAAGAATTATATCAAGAAGCAGATGCGCCTCAGAAAAAAATTTACGCTGCTTCAGGAATACAGTATGGATGAAAAAGGGATATACGATCTATTTATTATTGGGAAAAGGGATTGAGAGAAGCTATGAGCAAAAAAGAAAATGGCAGAGAGAAAGAAGAATCTTTGCAGCAGGACCATTGGAATATGAATTTTTATGCGTCTGGGGTAGAAGTTTTAAATAGCGTGGGGTGTGGAATATGCGTATGTTCCTCGGATGACAAATTGTTGTTTGCCAATGAGAAATTCTGTGAATTTTTTTATGGCAGAATTGATGGGAAAAACGTGAAACGCTGTCTGTTTCGGGCTCTGGAAAACGGAAAAAAGAACAGCGGTGAATTGTACATAAAAGAAGCAGAGCGGTGGTTTGACGTCCACCGCACAGAAATCTGCTGGCTGGACCAGCGAATGGTGGAGCTGTATACGATTTATGATATTACAGAGATTAAGCGGTATCAGCAAAAGATTGAGAAACAAGTGAACAATGATTTTCTGACAGGTTTGTATAACCGTATGCGCTGTGAACAGGATTTGGAAGAGCAGATTACACGGACCAAAGGAAACGGCGGGAAGGGCGCTCTGTTATATATGGATCTGGATGATTTTAAACATATCAATGACGGACTGGGGCACCAGTATGGAGATGTGCTTTTGCGGGCCATTTCTCACAGTCTGCAGAGAATCTCCGGCATCGAGAGCAATTGTTACCGGATGGGCGGAGACGAATTTATCATTATTGTCACAGACAGTAAGTTTGCAATGCTGGATAAAATTCTGGCTGATATCAAAGAAATTTTTGAGAAGCCCTGGTTCCTGAAGGGAGCGGACTATTATTGTACCATGAGTATGGGAATCGCAAGGTTTCCTTCCGATGGCGATACGGTACAGGAATTGATCAAAAAGGCGGATTTGGCATTGCTGGAAGCAAAGAAGGCTGGAAAGAACCGTTATGAGTTCTATAATGAGGAATCAGAAGGAGCTTCTTTTAAACGGCTGGATTTAGAGAAAAATATGAGAAACGCTACTATGAATGCCTGTGATGAATTTGAGGTGTATTATCAGCCCATTGTAGACGTATCCAAACCAGACAATCCCTGTATGGGAGCGGAGGCATTGATTCGTTGGAACTGCGAGAGCCTTGGGTTTATCTCTCCGGCAGAGTTTATTCCCCTGGCAGAGTATTTGGGATTGATCAATCCGATTGGAGACCATGTGCTGAGACAGGCATGCAGCCACTGCAAAAAATGGAACGATTCCGGTCATCCAGAATATAAAGTGAATGTGAATCTCTCTGTGGTACAATTGCTGCGCAATGATATGGCCGACCGGGTCAGAGAAGTGTTGGAAGAGACAGGGCTGAATCCTTGGAATCTCACATTGGAAGTGACAGAAAGCCTTGCTATCAACGATATGACCAGAATGAAACAAATTCTGGGGCAGATCAAAAAACTTGGCGTGCGGGTGGCCTTGGATGATTTTGGAACGGGTTATAGTTCTCTGAATCATATCCGAGAGATGCCCATTGATGTGATTAAGATTGACCGCTGTTTTATCGAGGATCTGGGACAGGATGAATTTGCAGACGCGTTTGTCCGGATTGTCTGTGAGCTTGCGGCGGTAATCGGTATGAACGTGTGCGTAGAAGGAGTGGAATATCAGCGCCAGTATGAGATCTTAAAAAATATGCAGATTCAGATGATACAAGGCTTTTATTTTGATAAGCCTATGAGAGCAGAAGAGTTTGAGAAAAAATATGTATAAAATTCAGAAATGCCATTGACATTTTTAGACGAATTTGTTATGATTTACAAGTCGTCGGAAATGCGGAAGTGCTGGAATTGGCAGACAGGCAAGACTAAGGATCTTGTGTCTGTATAGACGTGTGGGTTCAAGTCCCATCTTCCGCATTATCTTAAGAGTGAGGAAACCTTGATAGTATTGAGGTTTCCTTATTTTTTTATCTTATAGAGATTAGGGTGTCAAAAGCACC